>UQOT01000012.1 GCA_900542675.1 uncultured Eubacteriales bacterium
GTTGAAAAATTTAAATTAAATAACAAGATATGCGAAAAATCAGCGAATAATCTTTTTGTACAAAAATTAAGCAAATATTTCATTAAAGTTACACAAAAATTTCAAAATTATTGCAAAAACAAAAAATGTTTAAAACAAGACAAAATAACCCTTGACATTTTTTGTTTTGCGTGATAGAATATTAAAGATTTTTCATAAGCATAATTTTGATTTTTTGAATTGACTTATATAAGGAGGGATACAGAATGCTCAGAACATATCAGCCCAAAAAGAGACATAGATCAAAGGTTCACGGCTTCAGAAAGAGAATGAGCACAAAGAACGGCCGTAAGGTTTTGGCCAGAAGAAGATTAAAGGGCAGAAAAAGACTGTCGGCATAAATACTGTGGACAAATCCTAAAGACGCCGAGTTCGGCGTCTTTTTGTGTTTAATTCGGATTGCGGCGCGCTTAGGAGAGTGTCAATGAGCGATTATTTAAGTTTAAAAAAGAACGCGGATTTCAGACGGCTTTACAGGCGGGGCAGGACTTATGTCACGCCGTGTGCGGTTGCGTATGTTTTGCCAAATCGCATAAAGGCGCATCGGCTCGGAATTACCGCAGGCAAAAAAGTCGGCGGCGCAGTGAGCCGCAACCGTGCCAAGCGCAGGCTTCGTGCGGTGTTTCGCGAATATTTAAGCGAGGCAGATTTAAAAGGACGGACGTTTGACTTTGTTATCGTGGCGCGGGCGAAAACCGTGGGCTGCGATTTCGGTAAGCTTAAAAAGGACATATATCGCGCGCTTAATGAGTCAATAAAACAGATTAAATAATAAATTTGTAAATATTAATGTATGTTTTAAATAAAACTGTTGCATAATTTTGTAATTCGTGGTATTATTAGAATTGATTTTTATTATGAAAAATATTTTTATCAGGCTCGTTCGCGGATATCAGAAACACTTGTCTCCGCTAAAGGGCAGGCCGACGTGCAGGTTTTATCCGACTTGTTCGGAGTATGCCGTTTTGGCAGTCGAGAAGTACGGTTTTGCGAAGGGCTTTTTAAAGGCGGTTTGGCGGATCTTAAGATGTAATCCGTTTAATCCCGGCGGGATAGACTTTCCTTAATTATTAAGGATAACAGTACAAAAAAGACAAGACTTTTAGTTAGGAGGGCACTGAATGTCCTATATTATGCTGGCCCTTGGTTGGGTCCTTAAACTTATGTATGTGCTGGTTAACAATTACGGCGTTGCGATTTTGCTTTTTACTATTATAGTTAAGGCGATACTTATGCCGCTTACCGTTAAACAGCAAAAATCTATGCTTAAAACTCAGAAGCTCCAGCCGCTTCTTATGGATTTACAAAAGAAGTACGGCAATGATAAGGAAAAGCTTAATCAGGAGACGATGAAGCTCTATCAAAAGTATCAAATAAACCCGATGAGCGGTTGTCTGCCGATGATTATACAGCTTCCTATTCTGTTTGCACTCTATTGGGTTGTAAAGCAGCCGATGATTTATATTATGGGCGTTGCGAGCGAGGATATATGGCGCGTAGCGTGGGCGATGAACGACTGGGCACAGCAGTCGCAGGCAAATCTCGACGCTCTTAATCATATGCTGGAGAGCGTTAAGATTGACCCGAATAACTTTTTGGGCTACTTTACAAGTCAGGATCCGAATTTTAAAAACTTCGGTCAGTATGAAATTACATTTGCGCGCTTTTTGCATATGCATCCCGAGATTATGGACAGCACGTGGATTACCGAGACGGGCAAGGTTTACCGTTTGATTGACTTTAACTTCTGCGGTATAGACCTGTCGGCAACGCCGAATTTGAGCTCGCTTATAGGTCTTATTATGGGCAGACTGCCCGAGGGCGGAATTACGTGGAACCTAATCGGTTTGTGGCTGATACCGATTTTGGCGGGCGGAAGCTCGTACCTTACAAGCAAGCTTACTCAGGCAATGCAGCCGCCTCAGCCGCCGCAGGTTGATGAAAACGGCGTTGAAAAGCCCAATACAATGAAAACTATGATGATAATTATGCCGATATTCTCGGCGTGGATTGCGTTCACGCTGCCGGCAGCAATAGGTTTTTACTGGATACTCAGCAGCATCCTTCAGCTTATCCAGCAGATTGCGGTTAACAAGATTGCAAATGTTGAGGATGTTGAAGAGGGAGTAAAGGAGGAGATTGAAAATGCCAAGAAAAATAGAAAAAAACGCAAAAAGTAAAGAGGAAGCTTTAAGGCTCGCAGCTGAGGAGTTCGGCGTTCCGATTGAGGAGTTGTCATATACCGTAGAGCGCGAGATAGGCAAAGGCTTGCTCGGTAAGCTGCTTGGCAAAGAGGTTATAATTTCAGCGTGGATAACCAAGGAGGCCGAGGAGGAAGAACGCCTGCGCAGAACACGCGAGGAACGCAGAAGAATGCGCGAGGAGAAGGCGGCAAAGGCAGCGGTTAAAAAGGCGGAGCCTAAGCCTGTGAGAAAGCCTGCGGCAGAGGAAAAGCCGGCACCGGTTGTTAAGCCTGAACCGACGCCCGTTTCCGTGACCGAGGCTGTGCTCGAGGTTCAGTCCGCCGCTGCGCCGAAGGATAAAAAAAGACGTGAGGTCACCGAAAAATCGCTTAAGGATGCGGAGTATTTCGTAACCGAGCTAGTTCATAAGATGGGACTCAGCGATGCGGCTGTTGATGTTAAAAACGGTGGCTCCTCCGTGGATGTGACCATATCGGGAGAGAGAATGGGTCTTATCATAGGCAAGAGAGGAGATACGCTTGACGCAATTCAGTATCTTACGAGCCTTTATGTGAATAAAGAGAAGAATTCGTATATAAAAGTCAACATCGACACCGAAGGCTATCGTGCAAAACGTGAAAAGACTCTTATTCAGCTTGCACACAGCTTAGAGAGACGTGTTGTACGGGAGGGCAGAGCGATTACGCTTGAGCCTATGTCGCCCAACGAGAGGCGTATTATTCACGCGGCGCTTCAGGGCAACGACGAAATTCAGACCTACAGTATCGGCGAGGAGCCGAACCGCAAGGTTGTTGTTTCGCTTAAAGAAGAATAATGAATTATAAATTTTTTGAAAATACGGAATGTGAATACTACCCGTGTCACAAGGCGGAACAGATTAATTGTCTGTTCTGCTTTTGTCCTTTATACGGACTCGGCGACTGCGGCGGAAATTTCAAGATGATTGAAGGTTTAGGCGGGCGGAAAATCAAGGATTGCTCCGACTGCACACTTCCGCACAATCCCGATACGGGATATGATTTTGTGATAAAACGGCTGGCTCAGGGCTAAATCACGTCAAGTCGGCAGCTTAACTTAAAGGAGACGAAGCAAATGGCAAAGCACTTATCCCTTGACGAGGTCAGGGAACTTGATAAAAAATATTATATGAATACGTTCGGTGACAGAATTCCGCTCTGCTTTAAAAGCGGAGACGGGATTGAGCTGACAGCGTCCGACGGCAGAAAGTATAAGGACTTTTTCGCCGGTATTGCGGTGACGTCGCTCGGATACAATCATAAGCGCTTGACCGAGGAGCTGTGTGAGCAGGTGCGCGGCTTAATTCATACCTCAAGCGTATATTATGTAGAAAATCAGGCGCGCCTTGCAAAGCTGCTGGTTGAAAACTCGTGCGGTGACAGAGCGTTCTTTTGCAGTACGGGCGCGGAGGCGAACGAAGGGGCAATAAAGCTCGCAAAGAAATATCAGATTGAGAAGAGCTGCCCGAACAAGATTGAGTTTATAACGCTTAAAAATTCTTTCCACGGCAGAACACTTGCAACGGTTGCGGCGACGGGTCAGCCGAAGTATCAGGCGCCGTATAAGCCGCTTGTTGAAAAGTTCGTTCACGTTGAGCGCAATAATATAGAAGAATTACGTGCAGCGGTAAATGATAATACCGCCGGCATTATGCTGGAGCTTATTCAGGGTGAGAGCGGGGTTAATCCGCTGACAAAAGAATTTGTAAACGAGGCGGCAAAGCTCTGCCGTGAAAGAGACATAGCACTTATTGTCGATGAGGTTCAGACCGGAATAGGCAGGACGGGCAGATTATTCGCGTATGAATTATACGGAATTGAGCCGGATATATTCACTATAGCAAAGGGTCTCGGCGGCGGCGTGCCGATAGGCGCGTTTTGTGCGAAGGAAAAATTCGCCGCGGCGTTTAAACCGGGTGACCATGGTACAACCTTCGGCGGCAATCCGCTGTCAACACGCGCGGGACTTGTTGTGCTTGACGAGCTGTTAAACGGCGGTGTAATGGAAAACGCAAAAAAATCGGGTGAATATCTGATTGAAAGATTAAACGGTATAAAAAGCGGTAAAATTAAAGAGGTGCGCGGAGCGGGGCTCATTTGCGGAGTTGAGCTCAGCGAGCCGATAGGCCGCGAGGTGACGGCGGCTCTGAGAGAAAGAGGAATTTTGGTCGGAGCGGTCGGCGACAGTGTGCTTAGGATTGTTCCGCCGCTTATAGTCGAAAAATCCGATATTGATATTTTTGTTAAAACACTTGAGGAGGTACTTTAAATATGAAACATTTTATCAGTCTGCACGATGTAACGCATGAGGAATTTTCACAGCTTCTATCACTTGCGGCAAAGCTAAAGCGTGAGCAGAAACAGGGTATTGAACACCATATACTAAAGGGCAAGACTCTCGGAATGATTTTTTCCAAGTCATCTACCAGAACACGTGTGTCGTTTGAAGTCGGTATGTATCAGCTCGGCGGTCACGCACTGTTTCTGAGCGCAAACGATATTCAACTCGGCCGCGGTGAGACGATATATGATACCGCAAATGTAATGAGCCGCTTCGTTGACGGAATTATGATAAGGACGTTTGACCATCAGGACGTGCTTGACCTTGCAAAGTACGGTACTATCCCGATTATAAACGGACTGACTGATTTGCTGCACCCGTGTCAGGCGCTTGCCGACCTTTTAACCGTTCAGGAACACAAGGGTCGTTTGCGCGGATTAAAGCTTGCGTATGTCGGCGACGGCAACAATGTTGCGCATTCGCTCCTCTACGCCTGCGCCAAGGCGGGTATGGACGTTAGCATTGGTTCGCCTAAGGGTTATGAGTGTGACCCGGAAATCGTAAAGAACGCCAAAGAGGACGCAAAAGAGTTCGGCAGCAAGGTAATACTTACGAACGACCCTGTTGATGCAATCAAGGACGCAGACGTTGTCTATACCGACACGTGGGCAAGTATGGGACAGGAGAGCGAAAAGGCTGAGCGCATAAAGATATTTAAGGACTATCAGGTGAATAAAGAATTATTCGCATATTCTAAGCCCGACAGCATATTTATGCACTGCCTGCCGGCATACAGGGGCTATGAGGTGACCGAGGACGTAATAGACAGCAAGCGCAGCGTAATATTTGACGAGGCGGAAAACCGTCTCCATGCTCAAAAGGCAGTAATGGCAATGCTTATGGTGGGAGATAATAAGTAATGGATAAACTATACGCATTTGAAGTAAAGCGCGCGGCTGAGGAAGATATACCTGCAATAATCAAGATAACCAAGGACGCGTTTTTAAAGTATTGTGAGATGGCAGGGCTCGATTATGATATCGAAGCGCTGCGTGAGACCTTTGAGGATGTAAAGAAGGATATTGAAACAAAAGAAGTCTTTGTCGTGTTCATTGATGATGAGCCGATAGGCGCGGTTAGAATTGAACTTCTCGAAAACCATGAGGCATACCTCAGCCGTTTTGCGGTTAAAACAAGTCAGCGCAATAACGGTATCGGCAAGATTTTGATGAGCGTGGTGGATAAGGCTATGAAGGAGAACGACGTGCATATACTGCGTCTGCATACGGGCTCGCACGTTGCGCCGCTTATTCGCTTCTACTACGGCAGAGGGTTTTACATCACATCGGTGGACTACAGCCGCGGCTATCCGCGTGCCGAACTTGTAAAGGACTACAAAAGCCTCAGACACCTGACGCTTGAATAGGTATAGTTTAATCTGATAATAATTTCAAGACAGACTGCCAAGAGGTGACTATTTTGAAGATAAAGAGCATATTTGAAAACAGGCCGTACGGCGAAAACATAACTGTCAGCGGTTGGGTGAGAACGGTCAGAGTGTCTAAAAATTTCGGGTTTATTGAGTTCAATGACGGGTCGTGCTTTAAAAATCTGCAAATCGTGATTGAGCGTGAAAAACTTGATAATTTCGAGGAAGTTTCAAGGCTTAATGTCGGTTCGGCTTGCACCGCGGCGGGTGTGCTTGAGGAGACTTCCGGGGCAAAGCAGCCGTTTGAGCTTAAAGCTGCGGAGGTTGTAATTGAGGGCGAAAGCAGACCGGACTATCCGCTTCAGAAAAAGCGGCACTCGCTTGAATTCCTGCGCACAATTCCGCATCTTCGGCCGAGGACAAACACGCTGTCGGCGGCTTTCCGGGTGCGCTCAATTTTGGCGCAGGGAATACACAAGTATTTTGCCGAGCGCGGATTTGTGTATGTTCATACGCCGATTATTACGGGCAGCGACTGCGAGGGAGCGGGTGAAATGTTTCGGGTAACGACCCTTCCCGCAGGAGAAACCGAAGCAGTTGACTTTTTCGGTGTTCCGGCATCGCTCACGGTAAGCGGCCAGCTTGAGGGCGAGGCATTTGCTATGGCGTTCGGTGATATATACACATTCGGCCCGACGTTTAGGGCGGAAAACTCAAATACTGCGCGCCACGCGGCTGAGTTTTGGATGGTTGAGCCCGAGATGGCGTTTGCGGATTTAAACGATGATATGAACCTCGCTGAGGATATGCTGAAGTACCTGATTGATTACGTTATGCAAAAGGCTTCCTATGAGATGGAGTTTTTTAATAAGTTTATCGATACCGGCTTGATTGAGCGTTTAACACACGTTAAAGAGAGTGATTTCGTGCGTATGACTTACACAGAAGCGATTGAAAGGCTTAGCGGCAAAAAGTTCGATTATCCGGTAAAGTGGGGCTGTGACCTTCAAACCGAGCACGAGAGATATTTAACGGAGCAGGTCTGTAAAGCGCCTGTGTTTGTGACAGATTATCCGAAAGAGATTAAGGCGTTTTATATGCGGCTGAATGACGACAACAAAACTGTCGCGGCGGTTGACTGCCTTGTTCCCGGTATAGGTGAAATTATAGGCGGCAGCCAGCGTGAGGAACGGCTCGATGTTCTAAACCGGCGTATAGAAGAACTCGGTATGAATACGGAGGACTACAGACGGTATCTCGACCTGCGCCGCTACGGCGGCTGTAAACACTCAGGCTTCGGCCTCGGCTTTGAGCGGCTTGTAATGTATGTAACTGGAATTGCAAACATACGTGACGTTCTGCCATACCCCCGCACCGCCCAAAGTCTTGTTTAGCAAAGGAGAAAACTTATGAATTTATTATGGAAGACGATTATTTTTATTGCTGCGGTTATTGTGATAGTCAAGCGGGCGGCGATAGTTGCGCTTTTTGCTAAGTATAAGTACAGTAAAGGCGATTATTACGGAGCGCTTAAGATTTTTAATATTGCGGACAAGATTGGTAATCTCGGCGTTGGAGACAAAACATTGTACGGCTATAACTGTCTGCGCTGCGGTGAGCTTGAGCGCGCACGCAAGGCGTTTGACGTTGCATATATGATTACAAAGCCCGAAAGCGCAGATAGGCACAGAGTACGTATGCTTCAGGCGCTTCTCGCGTGGAAAGAGGACGATATCGAAACTGCGGTAGAGTTTCTCGAGGAGGTCTATGAGTCGGGCTTTAGAAACACTAATCTGTATCAGAATTTGGGTATAATGTATAACCTTGTCAGCAACTATGATAAGGCTCTTGAGTTTAACAAAGAGGCGTATAATTATAATGAAGATGATGATATTATAGTTGATAATCTCGCCGATACATATTCGCTGCGCGGCGAGTACGAGGAAGCGGAGAAGATTTACGAGGATTTAATGCAGCGCGACCCGCGCTTCCCCGAGGCGTATTACGGCTATGGTGAAGTATTGATAAATCTCGGCAAAAAACAGGAAGGCATAGAAATGATAGAAAAATCTTTGAAAAAGCCGTTCTCCTTCCTAAGTATCCGCCCCCGCGAGGAAATCGAAGATATGCTTCAAAAGTATAAAAGTGAATAAAAGGGATTTTTACAGCCCCTTTTATTTATCTCTTATCGGTTCTGCCCAAGATATAATCTATGCTTGTATCATAAAAATCGGCAAGCTTGCACAATGCGGCTACCGGTATATTTAGGTTCCCGAGTTCATAATCGGAATATGTTGTCTGATGTACATTCAACATATCAGCAAGAGTCTTTTGCTTAAGATCGCTGTCCTCCCTTAAATCCCTTAAACGGTTTTTCAATTAAATCACCCCAAGAAAATATTAATATAAGGCATATACCCTTATTGGCTTTTAAGGGTATTTCCCTTATAATTGACATAATATCAATTAATTATTTATGTATTGGGGTGTTAATATGCGAAGGATAAGCATTATAGTGATTTTAGTAATGTTGCTTACTGGCTGTGGGGTTTATGATGAACCGCACAGCTCATATGTGCCTTGTTCTGTATCTGGCGAAAGCGGTTATTACTACATTGGAAATAAAAATTCTTTGAAGTTTCATCAAAAAAATTGTGTTAATTTGCCACTTGAAAATAATAGGGTATATTTTGACACTCGTGAGCAGGCTATAGCCGGTGGATATATACCTTGCGAAAACTGCAATTCGTAGGCTTTGGGCAATTTTCACAAAATCGTAAATGGCGAATGAGTAAACAAGAGATATTAAGAGAAATATGGAGTATAGACGAGATGTGGCGGAGCTAAATTAATTTTTTGAGAAAAACACTTGACAAATTGATTAAACCGTATTAAAATAGTAAAGTCGTCTGCATAAGGCGGTTATTACGAATAATGATTAACTATTAAATATACAGGAGGTATTCATTACTATGTCAACATTTATGGCTAAAGCTAATGAAATCGAAAAGAAATGGTACATCATCGATGCTGCCGGCAAGCCTCTCGGCAGAGTTGCGGCTCAGGCTGCTACAATCCTCAGAGGTAAGCACCGTCCCGAGTACACACCGGGCGTTGACTGCGGTGAGTATGTTATCATTGTAAATGCGAAGGACGCTGTTCTTACAGGAAACAAGCTACTTCAGAAGAAGTGGTACAGACATACGGGTTACATCGGTCACCTTAAGGAAGTATCGTATAAGGAATTGATGGAAAAGCGCCCCGAGAAAGCTATGGAGCTCGCTATAGGCGGTATGCTTCCGCATAACACTCTCGGACGTCAGGCTATGAAAAAGCTCAGAATTTACGCAGACGCAAATCACGAACACGCCGCTCAGAAGCCGATTGAGTGGACACGTGAGTTTTAAGGAAAGGGGACTTAGATAATTATGGCAGATTCAGTACAGTATTACGGAACAGGCAGAAGAAAGAGTTCTGTTGCCAGGGTTAGATTAGTGCCCGGCACAGGCAAAATTACTATAAACAAGAGAGATATTGACGATTACTTTGGCTTAGAGACACTCAAGGTTGTAGTACGTCAGCCGCTTGATGTTACGCACACGCTCGGCAAGTTCGACGTATTGGTTAATGTAAACGGCGGCGGTTTCACCGGTCAGGCAGGCGCAATCCGTCACGGTATTTCAAGAGCGCTTCTTGAAGTTGACGGTGAATTCCGTTCGGTTCTCAAGGCAGCAGGTTTCTTAACCCGTGACCCGAGAATGAAGGAAAGAAAGAAGTACGGTCTCAAAGCCGCTCGTCGTGCGCCGCAGTTTAGTAAGAGATAATCTTTATACTTTTCACGACTTTCGAAAGCCTTTATTTACGGGGTTTGGGAGTCAAGAGATGTTGTGGAATGTCGTAAATTTTGTACAACAAGTAACATACAAGCGACACACAAGAAACAAAGTTATCAATTTAATATTGGTATGTACAAGAGATGTTTTTCGTATGAAAGGCATCTCTTTTTTCTTTTCTGTTATGTTCAGGTTTTGTTGATTGCATTGATTAACTCCTCAACATCATAATGTGTGTAAACTTTTTTGGTTAACGACATAGTCCCTTTGTGCCCGACAGTTTTTCTGACCAAGTACGGATTTCGTCGCTTACCGGATAGTTTGATCACACTTCAAAGTAACAAAAGAAAAATTACTATAAAAGAGTACACACTCTAACAGAATTGAGGTGAAAAAGAATATGCAAAGAACAATATCCATAATGACAGGAGCTTTACAGCAAAGAATGTTGATAAAGACCGAACACAGTATAATATCGTTTATTGCAATGAAAATCTGAAACAGGTTTATCATAAAAAATACAAATAAAACAGATTCCTTGCAGAAACAAAAAACGCAAGTGTGATTGGCAGTTACAACAATGGGCAAGGCGGTAGATGGAATAGAATAGACTATGATAAAACAAAAAGTATTGTAATAATAAATAACCTGTAATTCAAATTTTTTGGTAAGCCAAATCTAAAATTTAACACTTGACAATAAGGTCAGATGAGTATATGATATACTCATACCCCTAATAGTATAATGGGATTGGAGTTGATTGAATGAAAAAATGTATGGACTCTGATAATCTGCATCGCAGACTTGCAAAGATAATGGGACAAATAAAAGCCATTGACCGAATGGTTGACGAAGATGTCCCCTGTGAAGATGTTTTATCACAAATAAGCGCCGCCAAATCAGCACTCAATAAAGCGGGACAAGTCGTATTAGAAGGTCATATCAATCATTGTATTAAGGACGCAGTTGAACAGGGCGATATGGAAAAGATAGAAAACTTCACAAAAGCGATAGAACGCTTTGCAAATATGCAATAAAAATTTTGTAAAAAGGCAGTTTTCACTGCTTTTTTATTTTTCTCTTGACAA
Organism: uncultured Eubacteriales bacterium; assembly: GCA_900542675.1. GTDB lineage: Bacteria > Bacillota > Clostridia > Monoglobales > Monoglobaceae > Monoglobus. The sequence goes on from UQOT01000012.1 coordinate 10,892, forward strand.
AACATACCCATAGGGATATAATATACATATACCCCTATGGGTATAACAAAATAATGTCAGGAGGCGTTATATGAAAAAAATCATAGAGCAGATAGAAAAACTCCTCGCAATCGGAGGCATAAAAAAGGACATTGTGCTGATTGTCATATCGGGGATTTTTCTGTTATTAAGTATTTTTGGCGTTCCCCTGCCCTTTAATCCTGCTTGGGTAGCCATTATTCTTTGCGGTGTCCCCATAATACTTGAAGCCATAATAGGGCTGGTAACTGCCTTTGATATAAAAGCAGATGTTCTTGTTTCTCTTGCCCTTATCGCTTCTATATGTATCAAGGAGGGTTTTGCGGCAGGCGAAGTTGCTTTTATTATGCAGCTCGGCGCTTTATTGGAGGATTTGACAGTAGCAAAGGCTCGTTCGGGCATTGAAAAACTCGTTCGTCTTACTCCGCAAACTGCACGAGTGATAAATAGTGGAAAAGAGGATATTATTTCTGCCGAAAAAGTCCGTGTCGGAGATATTATCCGTGTCCTGCCCGGTGAAACGATACCGGCAGACGGCATTATTACATTGGGTAATACTTCGGTAAATCAAGCGGTTATGACAGGCGAATCCTTACCTGTTGATAAAAATATCGGTGATGATGTATCAAGCGGTACAATCAATCAATTCGGGACATTTGAAATGCGGGCAACAAAGGTCGGAGAGGACAGCTCTATTCAAAGAATGATCCGACTTGTGCAGTCTGCTGACGCAGGGAAAGCAAAAATTGTCGGCATTGCTGACAGGTGGGCTACGTGGATAGTTGTTGTTGCACTCTCTGCCGCCTTATTGACGTGGATAATTACGGGACAAATCATAAGAGCCGTAACAATTCTCGTTGTTTTCTGCCCCTGCGCATTGGTGCTTGCAACTCCAACTGCAATTATGGCGGCAATCGGAAATGTAACAAAGCACGGATTTCTTGTCCGTGAAGGCGACGCACTTGAACGGCTTGCAAATGTGAAAAAGATTGCGTTTGATAAAACAGGAACTTTAACATACGGAACACCCAAAGTTACGGCGGTACAAAGCGTCCTGCCCCAATTTTGCGAACATGAAGTGTACTCTGTTGCGGCAAGTGCAGAAATGTATTCTGAACACCCGTTAGGCAAAGCCATTGTCAAGTGCTATAAAAAGGCTAACGGCAACGATATAGTAACGCCCAAAGATTTTGAAATGCTGCCGGGGCGTGGTGTGTCGGCAATGGTAAACGGAACACAAATTCTTGCGGGAAATAAAGAATTATTGGAGGAACACGGCGTTGCTTTTGACAATTCTGTAAAAAATACTATTTCTTTACACAAAGACAGAGGCAGTACAGTTGTATATGTTTCGGCAGATAATACATTGATAGGTTTTATATCTCTTTCCGATACGCTCCGAAAAGAAAGTAAGGCTATGCTTGATGATTTATGTGTCTTAAATGTCATTCCTGTTCTTCTGACGGGCGATAATGAAAATTCAGCGAAAACAATATCAAGCGAATTAGGAATATCGGAATATTATGCTGAGTGTTTGCCGGAGGATAAATTAAACTACATAGATAAATGCCAAAGAGAAAACAAAAATATATGTATGATAGGTGACGGTATCAATGATGCGCCTGCACTTAAAAAGGCTGATGTAGGTATTGCTATGGGCGGTATCGGAAGTGATATTGCAGTAGATGCCGCCGATATTGCGCTTGTCAATGATGAAGTAAAAGAGCTGCCGCATTTGATAGGCTTATCAAAGCGAATGATGACAACGATAAAATGCAACTTGACTTTCTCTATGGCACTGAACTTTATTGCAATCATTTTGGCAATCACAGGAATATTAAATCCTATTGTAGGCGCACTGGTACATAACGCAGGTTCGGTGCTGGTAATTATAAATTCGGCATTATTATTGAAATGGAGGAAAAGAAAATGATTTTTAACATTATAGGATTTTTGATAGGTTTAATGATTGTAATTGCGGGAATATACTATCTGATAAAAGAAAAAGACGATAAGGAATCAAAGAAGATTTATAGTATTATTACCATAATTGGTTTAGTAATTACCGTATTTGTTATAATAAAAGCGCTTATAACAGTTTTATAAAAAAGACCGCAGGAGCAAATACCGCCATTGGTAAATGCTTCTGCATTTTGTTATGTGTGAAAAAGTGCTGATTTTGCCCCGTTTACTTCCGTATAAATGCCTATTTGTTTTCAGATGTAAAATCAAAAGGCTATGAAGAAAAAGGCTGTAGCATAGAATTTTCAAGCTTTGTTATATTTTTTGCTTTTTGTTCCTATAAAATGTCAGTTTTGCGTGACTTTTTGAGGTATTACAGTTTTGTGTTTATATTGATAATTGAAAAAGTGCAGCGTATATAGTATAATGATGTAAATAAGAATTTGATGAGGTATACTTATGAACAATACAACACGATTTGATGGTAAAGGCGAGATTTATGCAAAGGCAAGACCGAAATATGCCGTCAAACTATTTGACTATATAAAAAATACATTACATATTCGTGAGGATAGTGTTTTTGCCGACATTGGTTCGGGTACAGGTATTTTTAGCGAGCATCTCCTAAATAACGGATACCGTGTGTATGCAGTTGAACCTAATGCAGATATGCGAAAAAAGGCGGAGGAAAAATTGTTGGAGCATAATGGTTTTACTTCCGTGGACGGCGCTGATAACAACACCACTCTTGCCGAACAAAGCGTGGACTGTGTCACTGCTGCCCAAGCGTTTCATTGGTTTGATGAGGAAGCGTTTCGGACGGAATGCCGTCGTATACTGAAGCCAAACGGAAAAGTCATCATTATTTATAACTTCCGTGATGAAGATGCGGAATGTAATAAGGCGCTTGCAGAGCATCATCGCAAATATTGTCCTGAATTTCAAGGCTTTGCCGGAGGGATGAATGATGAAATGTGCAGAGCTTTCTTTGACGGCAGATGTGAGGTGTTCTGTGCGGATAATAGCCAAACCTATGACCGCCAAGGCTATATCAACCGAGTGTTATCCTCGTCATATTCACTGCGCGAGGGTAACAAGAAATATACAGAATATCTTGCAGATATAAATCGACTCTTTGACGCTTTCTCCAATCACGGCTCAATAATTGTTCCAATGCATACAGTGGCATATATAGGAACTGTAAAGTGAATTTCAATTTGTAAGGAGGTTGAAAAATAGAATTAACAAAAATAGAAAAGAACGGTGTTTTATGCGCTGTTGTAAATAGCGATGAGGTTGTTATTACAGATACACAATCTGCATTGTAGGTGCTTATGTCTGCAAAGTATGATTTGGGTACAAAAAATATCGTCATTGATAAGAAACTGATTATAGAGGATTTCTTTATTTTAAGCCGTGGTATTGCAGGCGATATTTTGCAGAAGTACATAAATTATGGCGGTCGTATTGCGGTTTACGATGATTATTCTCACTACACAAGCAAACCGCTGAAGGATTTTATCTACGAAAGCAATAAGGGTAAGGACATATTTAAAGTATTATTTTCCAATAAAATCTACGTGAAAATATCCCTCATTTTTATAAATATTGTCTTGACAAATATATAATGTTGTGGTACACTATAAATGGTTAGTCTTAGCTAACCATTTATTTTTGTTTGTGAGTTAGCTGTAACTAACCAAATGCTATGGAGGGTTATATGGGAATGGAAAGTATATGCCAACGCGGATAATGCAAAAAGCACGGCTGCAAGTGCAAGGTGTTTACACAGTGTCCCGAAATTTTCAAAATCAAATAGGCAGTTCCGATGTTATTGTAGTGTTTACGAGCACGGTTGCACATAAAATGCTTAATGCTGCGTCTATTAAAGCGAAAAAATCGGGCGCGCATATGGTGCATTGCACATCTTCAAGCGCGTGTGCTTCGAATGACGCTTTGAAAAAACATTTTGCAGCGGCAAACTAATTTTGCCATATTAAACACGAAAACAATATTATCTTTACGATAATTTGTTAAATATATTTTAAGGGGGTTTTTACATAATGAGTAAAACAGCAATCATTTATTGGAGCGGTACAGGCAACACCGAAGCTATGGCGGCGGCTGTACTTGACGGAGCAAAAGAAGTCAACAGCGAAACACAGCTTTTCAATGTTTCGGAAATAACAGCCGATGAAGCGGCTAAATATGATACTTTGATATTAGGCTGCCCTGCTATGGGAGCGGAGGTTTTGGAGGAAGGCGAATTTGAGCCATTCTTTACCGAACTTGAAACGCAGCTTGCAGGAAAAAATGTTGCGCTTTTCGGCTCATACGGTTGGGGCGACGGCGAATGGATGCGTAGTTGGGAGGAACGCGTAACAGGCGCAAATGCAAAACTTGTTTGCGACAGCGTTATTGCAAATGACGCTCCCGATGATGAAGCAGTTGCAAATTGTAACAACTTAGGTAAAACCGCAGCAGCGTAAAGCTAAATAAAACTGAATGATATGCTGTAATGCTTACAAGTTAAGTTTTACAGCATATCAATTTTTTGAGTTTTCAAGACAAATATATTTGCGCTCATATGCCTATATGACGCAATAAGAAAATCATTTTAAGGCAGAAAGGTTAGATTTATGAAAAAGTTAAAACGCACAAGCGGAATTATTTTATCTTTAATTATGATGCTGCAACTAATAATTCCGTGCGTATACGCAGCAGACAATTCGGTAAAAATTAAAGCAGAAGCTATAACATCAGCGGACACAAGCCTTGTTGTTGAGGTGCAAAGCGCAATTACAGGCGGTTTTATGAAAGTTATAGAAATACCGTCAGGAGAAACATATAATTCTTCAAATTTCTTTACTTATACAGCACTTACGGACATTGTAGGCTATTCGTCAGTAAAAGCTGGGGATAATACAATATCTCTTGTTGCAGCACCTACGGTTGGAAATCAAGTTATAGCCGTACTCCGTGATACAACAAGCGGCTCAATGGTTGAATACACATCAGAGCCTATAACAGTTACTGAGTCGGATAACAGTAAATTCATTTCTATAAAATCTACAAATATCACATCGACGGACACAAGCCTTGTTGTAAATGTTCAAAAATCAATTACAGCAGGTTTTATGAGGATTTTGGAAATACCGTCAGATGAGGAATACAATTCCTCAAATTTCTTTAACTATACATCACTTGCAACAATGGGTTATGCGTCTATAACTGCAGGAAATAATACGGTTAGTCTTGATACTTCCCCGACATTAGGAAATAAAGTTATTGCGGTACTCCGCGACACATCAACTACTCCGCTGAACGAATATGTTTCGGAAACTGTAACCGTTACAGAGGGCGGCGGAAGTACGAGCGGAAATATTCTTGATAATTGTTCGGCTGAAATCGTTATGAACGGCAAAACAAATTTTTCGGTCAGCGATACTTCTGCGGTTGTAAATGTAAAACTTGATGAAAGTCTTACAAACGGAGTGTATATGACCGTATTTGCCTATCCGGGCAATACAGCTTTTGACTCGGATAGTATAGCAAATAAACGGTTGTACGCGGGTTTTGTTCATAATGGGGATAGTGTTACTTGTGATTTTTCATCAAGCACACTTCCGTTAAAAGCGGGATATAAAATAATTGCGTGCTTGAATGTTCCGATAGGTGATGATAATTACAGGTCAGTTGTTTCACAGGCTTATGAGGTACTTGACGAAAACGGCAACGGCGCGCCTGTCTACGATTGGCCGCATATCAATATAGATGAAGCAGCACTCGAAGCAGGCGCGACATCTCTGCACATGACGCTGACAGGTGATGAAAGGCTATTTAGCAATGACGCAATAACAATTCACTATTGCTTATATCAATATCCGGCAGTCGAAACATTTGACCTTGAGGGCGAATATATGATACCGCTTTTGAGCGTTAAGTCTGCAACGGGCGCATTTACTTCTGAAAAATTTACATTTACAGAGCCGTTAATAGAGGGTTATCGTGTCCGTGCAATCGTTTATTGGTCGCAAGATATAGAGTCCTTTGTTCCAAAGGGGAATGATTATGAATACGCGGCAACAGACAACAGCGTTCTTGTAAGCGAAGCGTCAAGCGTGTCCGTATCGTTCAGTGCTGATAAGGCTTTGTCGAGCGATACATCTGTATCTGTAAATGTGTCTGGCGATGTTCCGAGCGGAAGTATTTTGTTACTCCACAGCTTTACGGACGATACATATACTTGGCTTGCAGACGGAAATCTTCTCGTTGCAAACAAAACTAATCTGACAGCAGGCAATAACCAAAGTATTACAGTTACAAATTCGGACAATTTAACAGCAGGACGAAAGCTGATTGCGCTTATTCTATCAAACGGGAGCATTATAGCGCAGTCTACCCCGATAAGCATTACAGACGAGGAACTTGTTGAGCCTGTTTGCAATATTGCAACATCAAATGTCAGCGTAGATACAAAAGAATTATGGCTGACAACAAACTTTGACAACGCGATAAGAAGCGGTTATGTAACAATTTACGAATATGAGGGCGATACATTCGACATTGATAATAACGATAATGTTATTCTTCACGGCGGCGCGGCAACAGCTTCAGCGACAAGTCAAAAAATCACTATTAACTCGTACTCGCTTCCGCTTATTGAGGGACGAAAAATAATAGCGGTATTGAATTTGAGAAAAGCTGATGAAACAGTATTTACACGCTATTACAGTGAGCCTGTTACAGTTGCGGGTGCTGCGCCTATGCAGGCGCCGACAATTTCTATTAACGAAAAAGAAATTACAACAGGTGATTTGAAAGCAAAACTTGTAACATCTTTTGACAGCCGTGCGGAAGTTACATATACTTTGTATTCGTATTCCGATGGTATAGAAAATGGAACTGTTCTTGCTTCAAAAACCTGTTACAGCGCAGGAAATGAAACAGCTTACTTTAAATCAGGAACAACACCGCTTACAGCAGGCAATAAAATACAAGCTGTAATTACCGCAACTTACGGTTCGCAGACCGAAACAGCGTATTCAAACATAATCACAGTAACCGAGCCGCCCGCTTGGGACACTCCGACTATCGCAGTTCACGGTGAATACATAACTCCCGATACAACAAAGGTTACCGTAACATCAACCTATGACGAGGGTTATCTGTCAATGGACGGTTATTACTGCAATATCACACTGTATCAAATTCCTATTGATAAAGATACCTCAGACGAATTTTGGGAACAATCGTGGGCAGAGCGCATCGGAACTGTTCAGAACTCACGCGGAGAGGTAGAAATCAACTTGACATCTGCATTAAAAGCAGGATATAAACTTGTCGCAAAGCTAAGACTTCCCCATATTGAATGGGAGGGCGAAGAAGTTGACTATGTTTCAATGCCAGTTTATATTTTGAACGAGGGCGAAAGCATACCGAAGCCGATAGTCCTTTTATATAATCTTGGTACAGATACAGCGACAGGCTCAAAACTTGCAGAAGTATTAGAAAATCTTAATATTGAGGTTAAGAACATAACGGGCGATTTACTCGGCGAAGAAGTCGGCTACCTTGCGGAACTTGACGGTTTTGAAGCAAGCGGAGAAGTATACAACGGCAATAGTTATGACACACAGTTTATGCTGATGTGTAATCTCGGCGAAGCGCTTTTGGACAAGGTGCTTGCGGGTATGAAAGAAAACAATGTAATTGTAAATCATAAGGCAGTACTGACGCAGTATAACCGATACTACAAGTTTTATGAGCTTATAAGAGATATTCAAGACGAGCATAAGGAGTTTCAAGCGATACTTGCGCTTGACAAAATAATCAAAGAGGGCGAAGCTCTAAACGAAGCAGATTATACCGCTGAAAAGTGGTCTGCATTTTCTGCCGTGCTTATATCGGCGCAAAATACTCTGTCGGCTGAAACAGCATCCTATGAGGACTATCTCGGAGCATACTGCAATTTGAGAAAAGCGATTAAAGGCTTATCAGACATTACGGATTACACTGATATTCAAAAAAATATGAGCCTTGTAATCGGCAGCACAACAACAGAAAATGCTGAGCTTATGATAGGCTATTATAAAAGCGGTGTTCTCTTGAAATTAGACAGCGATACTGTAAACAGTGATTTTACACACGCTCTTTCAGATGTTGAGGGTGCAGATGAAATCAAGGTATTCTTATGGAACAGTATCAATACAATGCGTCCGCTATGTGAGGCACAAAGCGAAACAATTATATCAGCATCAAAGGATAAGTCTGAATATATAAAAGCTGTAAATTCAATCGTTGTAGATGGTGTAGAGGTACTTTCGGATAGTGTAACGGCAGCTAATGTCATCAATTCAGATGGAAGTATTAACTTGTCAAATGCTAATGTCTTTGCAAATGGTGAAAATGACGCATACCTAGTAACAATATCGGCGGACGGATATGATACAAGGACAACGCTTGTCGGAGATACTACATTGAAGAATTGGCAAGGCTCTTGGGAAAATTGGCAGAAATTTATATTTGCAGATGATGAATATAATCAGCAATATCCATATCTTGAACGCGTATGGAGTTTAGCATATGACGGATATATAGCAGCTTTTGAAGCGGCCGGTATGGGCGATACAATAAAAAAGATGTATCCGAATGTCAATTCTCTAAAAACATATTGGAATAATATGACGTACACAGTAACAGATGAAAATACTGTACCCATTGCAGAAATCCGTGTAGACGCGTCTGCCGACGGATACACTCTTGCGTGGAAAAATGACGCAGGCGAAATTATCGCAAAAGATACCTACACTATGACAGGAAAAATGAAAAATGGTCTTGAAGGCGCGACTATGTATATTTTCACAGCAGATAATTTAACAGGCACATTCAAGTATTTTGTAACAATGTGTCCGGGAATGGAAGGCACAGAGGAAATGCCTGTTGCTTCGCACTATCATTATCAGTTTGGCAGCAGTCTTGACAACTTATTAAATAACGGTGAATTATATAACGGTACTGACAAAAACATTAAAAATAAACAGTGGTATGCGACAATGATAAACAAGGACGAGTCTGCTCTTGCAAAATACAATGTAATATTGGGTATGCACAGAGCCGCAAAGTGGTCGGAAATTCCTAACGACTAATATTATAAGCAGCAAGCTGCATTTATAAAAAAGACCGCAGGGCGATTGTTTTGCTCTGCGGTTTCTTTTGCTATATTGACAAAATGCGTAAACGGGTGTAAAATGTAGTTAGGCATAGCTAACCGCAAGGAGGAACTGAGTATGAGCAATGTAAAATCAGCATATAAAAAATTAGGAAAAAGCAATTTCTATGACGGAATGATAACAAGCACAACTTTTTTAGGCTCGCTTGTAAACCGCACAGTATGGCGAATGAATAAAGAAGAAAACAAAGAATATCTTGAAAAGGCATTATCGCCGATTACTGAGGATTTTTGCGGAAGATTACTTGAAGTACCTGTCGGAACGGGAATTTTAACAATGCCGCTGTATAAAAAACTTAAAAAAGCAAATATTGTCTGCCTTGACTATTCCCCCGAAATGATGTCGCGCGCTAAAAACCGCGCTGATGAAATGATAATAGAAAACATACGGTTTATGCAGGGCGATGTTGGTAATCTGCCATTTGATAATGAAAGTTTTGATATTGTTTTGTCCTTAAACGGCTTCCACGCTTTCCCCGATAAAGACGCGGCATATTCTGAAACTTATCGTGTTTTGAAAAAAGGCGGCGTTTTGTGCGGCTGCTTTGCCGTTGTAGGTGAAAGCAAGCGCACGGATTGGTTTCTAACAAAGCCTTATACAAAAATGGGCTATTTAACGCCGCCGTTTGAAACAAAGGAAAGTCTTGAAAAACGCTTGAAATCTATATATTCAGAGGTACATATTGAAACAGTAAAATCTATGGCTTGTTTTAGGTGCGTGAAATGAGGTAATGATGATGAAATTTAAAATATTTGCAAACTTTGGAAAACCGACAGGCGCTATCGGTAAATTTATATTAAAGGGTATGAACATCAGCCATAGCGCGGCATCAAAATGGGGTTTATCACATCTTATTTTAAGACCTGCGGATAAAGTGCTTGATATAGGCTGCGGCGGCGGAGCAAATATTGCGAGGTTACTGCGTCTTTGTCCGAACGGATATGTCGCGGGCATAGACCATTCGGAGGAAAGCGTCGCATTAAGCAGTAAAAGGAATAAAACCGCTATCGGTACGCGCTGTGATATTGTCTGCGCAGATGTTTCCGATATGCCGTTTGACGATAACACCTTTGACGCTGTTACCGCCTTTGAAACAATATATTTTTGGAGGGATTTAAGTAAATGCTTTTCGGAGGTCAACCGCGTTCTGAAAAAGGACGGAGTGTTTATGATTGAATATGCGGCAGAGGATATGTCATCTGCGTGGAGCAATATCATAGACAATATGACAATTTACACAAATCAAGAATTAGAGAAATATTTAGAGCAGACAGGATTTTCAGAAATTAAAATACATAAAAGGAAAATTTGTGTCTGCATTACGGCGAAAAAGTGAGATTTATGAGGGATTAGCAATGGAAAAATACGATATAAACAAAGAAATTAAATTCAAAACAGGCGTTTATAAACTAAACGATAACGCAAACTTTGATTTTCAGCTAAACAGGACAATAAATTGGAACGGCGGACGATATGAGGATATTGCAAAAATATCATATAAAATCCACAACAGCGACGATTGGAAACGTGAAATGATTGCGCTTGGTGATAAGGCTTTTGCTGAAAATCGTATCGAAAACGCTATCGGTTATTATCGTATGAGCGAGTTTTTTATGTATGACGGCGATGATGATAAAAAGAAATATTATGAGAAAGCCACAAAGATGTTCTATGAATATTTTGAGGTTTTTTTCAAGGGCGATAACCCTATTGTTAAGCAATACAGCGTTCCGTATGAAAATGTTTGTCTGCCTGTTATGTATGTAATGCCCGATGTTGAAAGCAAAGGAACAATACTTCTGCATGGCGGAAACGACAGCTATTTTGAGGAATTTTTCTTCCCTATGCTGTATCTGCGCGAAAAGGGATATAAGGTTTATCTTTTTGAAGGACCGGGACAGGGCGGCGTAATGCGTTTGCAGGGTAAGCATTTTACGCACGAATGGGAAAAGCCTGTTAAGGCGGTATTAAATTATTTTAATTTAGATGATGTAACAATTATCGGCGCGTCGCTCGGCGGTTATCTCGCACCGCGCGCAGCCGCGTTTGACAAACGAATTAAAAGAATTGTCGCGTGGTCGGTTTTCCCTTGCTTTTTAGATGTTATTGTCGGAGATAAACCGCCTGTCGTGCAAAAGTTGTTATATGCGCTGATAAAGCTGAAATGCAAGCCTGTAATAAACGCGATATTTAATACCATAGCTAAAAAAGAGCCGACTATTGATTGGGGATTAAAACACGGCTGTTACGCATACGAAGCGAAAGACGCTTACGGTTATGCAAAAAAACTAATGCTGTATGATTTAGAGCCTGTTGCAGATATAATTACGCAGGATATTTTAATTCTCGGAGCAAATCAAGACCATTTTATAAATTACAAAATGGTTGGCAAAGAAATCAATATGCTCAAAAATGTTCATTCCCTCACATTCAGACTGATGACCGATAAGGAACAGGCGCAAAATCACTGTAACTGCGGTAATTCAAAATTGGTGTTTGATACAATCTGTAATTGGATTGAGATGTGCGATACATATCAGTAATTATGGAGATGATTTAATGACAATTTTGAAAATATGGGACACGGCAGTATGGCAAGTCTTTACCCATAAAAAATGGTCAAGTGTTTAGGAGAGATTGAAAATGACGGATAGAGACTATAAAAACTATTCTTTGCGTGAATTTAACAAAGCCGCCGAACAATTTGATGATAACAGTCCGAGCGTATATAATTTGTGCCGTAATGACTACCCCGACATTTTATCCGAGATTGAAACGGAGAATTGGCGCGATTTATTGGACGCAGGCTGCGGCACGGGCGCGGTTATATCGCTTTTGAAAGAAAAATATTCCGATAAGAATTATACGGGTATTGATTTACGCAAAGCGTCAAGTTATGACAAGCAGCCACGCGATGAACTCAACGGACGAAATGAGCGCATTAGATGAAGCGATTGAAATATTGAGAAAACAAAGCGACATTAAAATGGAAAAATGGGATTTGCTCAGACGATATATTTCTAATGTAAAATAAGAGGAGGAGATATGGTAACATTTTCACTTTCTTTACTTGCGATAGGCAGTATTACACTTATGCTATATTCAGCGGTTGCATTGGTACAGGATAAGCGGCTTTTCGGTTCTGCGCCTAAGGAGGCTCGTGAGCTGATACAGCCCAAACCGGAGCGGTTCAAGGGACAGCATTTTATTGGTTGGGTGCTTCTAATCCTAAGTCTGCTGATGCTCATAGCAGTTGCAGTCTTTGCTGTATGGAACGGCGTGCGAAACAATTTTGGATTTTGGAAATTTTTTGCGCAATTTCTAACCATACTGTACTCTTATAAGGCGTATGATATGATTTGTTTTGACTTTTTACTGTTGACCCGTACACATTTCTTTCAGAAATATTATCCCGAAGTAGATGTATGCGAGAGCTGCCACAAATACGGTTTTAACTTAAAAAGTCAAATAATTCGTATTATCGTTTATCCTTTCGTATGCGCATTGACAGCGTGGATATGTACACTTTTTACATAAACAGAAAACAAATAATAAAAATCTTGATTTTTAGGAAAAAACATTATTATAGGGAGTAAGACAATGAACAAGTTTTTGAGAAGCTTTAAGAAAGATATTGTAAATCACGCAATAGCCAAATATGGCAAAGAGCGCGCAAGGGAAATTTGGGCGGAAACCGAAAAAATATATGACAGGTTTTTATCTGAAATACCGTACATAGGCGGCAGCGAAAATTTTATGTCGCATAACTTGTATCAATCGTTTGTTTTGTTTGCGTATTATGAAGCAACAGGACGGGATTTGAGTATAGACGAAATGGAAGAGGCAATAAACAGAGCTTTTTGCGATAAGCGTAAATATCTCGGAAAGCTTATAAATCTCAATTATCTTTTACATAAACCGATTATCAGCTTGATATACAAATATCTTAGGGTAATTAAGAGACAATCAGACAAGCATCGCGGCAGAGATTGGCACAATACTTGGGGCATTGAGATAAATCCCGATAATCATAAAAAAGGTGTGGCAATGACGCTTGTCGGCTGTCCTATTGCCGATTTTGCAAAGGAACACGGATATTTGGATATTATGCCTGTTCTTTGCAAGACAGATTATACAACAATAGAAATGCTGCACGGTAAGCTGATACGCCATCATACTGTTGCAGAGGGATATGACAAGTGCGATTATTGGATTATTGGAGATAAGGATATTGCAGAGGAATAAAAATATTTGTATTAGTCCGATTTTTAATTACTTTCCCTTGACAAATAAATAGTTTTGTGGTATATTTATAACAGTGTTATATAACAATGTTACATTATGGAGGTACTCCTATGAGCGAAAGCGAAAAAACAACGCTTGAAGCCATATCGCAAGCGGCAAAAGCGGAATTTCTTGAAAAAGGATTTCGCGGCGCGTCGCTCCGTAATATCGTAAAGACTGCGAGTGTAACGACAGGCGCATTTTACGGGTATTACAAAAGCAAGGAAGATTTGTTTGACGCTTTGGTCGGTAAACAGGCTGACTATGTTATGTCTGTTTTCACAAAAGCGCAGACGGACTTTGCTATGCTTCCGCCCGATGAACAGAAAAAGCATATGAGTGAAATTTCGGGAGAATGTATGGTTGATATTCTTGAATACACATACAAAAATCTTGACGAGTTCAGACTTATCCTTTCCTGCTCTGAGGGTACAAAGTATGAAAGCTTCGTACACGATATGGTCGAGGTGGAAATAGACGCAACGCATAAATTCAATGAAGTGCTGAAAGGCTTGGGTATAAAATCTAAACTCCTCAATCCGAATTTAGAACATATGCTCATCAGCGGAATGTTTGCGGCATTTTTTGAAATGGTAATTCACGATATGCCGATTACACAGGCTCGTGAAAACTTAAAGGATTTACGCGCGTTCTATACTGCAGGTTGGAAGAAAATTATGGGTTTTTAAGCCTAACAGGGAAAGCTGTATATCAGTATTCCCTTTAATTTTTAAGTCGAGGTTAGCTTCAACTAACTCGGTTAAGGAGGTATTAACTTGAAAAAGCAAAGTAATTTGTCAAGGCTTATGCAGTATGCGGGAGGGCATAAATATCTCACCTATGCTTCTTGGGCGCTGTCAGCATTAAGTGCGCTTTGTGCGCTTGTTCCGTTCATTTACATATGGCGGATAATCAAAGAAGTGTTAGAGGTTGCGCCGAACTTTGAAAGTGCAAGCAATCTCACGCATTACGGAATTATGGCAGTAGTATTTGCAATTTTATCGGTGTTTATCTATATTTGCGGACTTTTGTGTTCCCACTTATCCGCGTTTCGTATTGCGGCAAATATGCGCCGCGACTGTATGCAACACATTGTAAAGCTGCCGCTTGGAACTGCGGAAAGTATCGGCAGCGGAAAACTAAGAAAAATCGTTACAGACTCAAGCGCGGCGACGGAAACATATCTTGCTCACCGTTTGCCCGATAAAGCCGGAGCAATAGCAACTCCTATCGGTCTTTTGGTTATGCTCCTTACTTTTGATTGGCGACTTGGAATTTTAAGTCTTGTCCCTGTAATTTTGGGATTTTTAATTATGACGAGAATGACAGGTTCACGAATGGAACAAAAAATGAAAGAATATCAAAACGCGCTTGCGGATATGTCAAATGAAGCAGTTGAATATGTAAGAGGTGTTCCTGTTGTAAAAACTTTCGGTCAGACTGTATTTTCATTCAAGCGTTTCAAAGGCTCAATTGACAATTATGAAAAATGGGCAATCGCATACACTAAGGATTTACGGCTTCCTATGATGTTTTACACAACGGCAATAAATGCAGTATTCGCGTTTCTTATCGCAGGCGGGATTATATTTACACGCAGCGGAGTTACAAATGAATTACTTTTGAATTTGCTGTTCTATGTGATTATAACACCTGTTATTGCTACAACGCTTACAAAAATTATGTTTATGAGTGAGGACGGAATGATTGTAAATGACGCGATACAAAGAGTTGACAGCGTTTTGAACGCACCCGCTCTTTCTATCAGCGCACGAGCAAAAAATCCGCGTGATAATTCAGTTGTGTTAGAAAATGTAAGTTACAGCTATGACGGTACAAAAGACGCAATCCATAATATATCTCTAAATATAAAATCGGGTCAGACCGTCGCGTTTGTCGGTCCTTCCGGCGGTGGAAAGACAACGCTTGCTAATCTTATATCACGATTTTTTGACGCGCAAAAAGGAAAAGTGCTTATTGGCGGAGTGGATATAAAGGAAATAAAAAAAGATGATTTAATGAATATGGTTTCGTTTGTATTTCAAGACAGCCGGCTTATTAAAACATCTATCCTTGAAAATGTGAAAATGGCAAAACCGAACGCGTCAAGACAGGAAATTATTGAAGCGTTAAAGGCTGCACAATGCGAGGACATTATAAAAAAGCTTTCGAATGGTGTTGACACAGTAATCGGAGCAAAGGGCGTATATCTTTCAGGCGGCGAACAGCAGCGAATAGCGATTGCGCGCGCTATGCTCAAAAATGCGCCGATACTTGTTCTTGATGAAGCGACGGCATTTGCCGATCCCGACAATGAGGTACTTGTTCAAAAAGCCTTTGCCGCTATGTCAAAAAACAAAACGGTTATTATGGTGGCTCACAGACTGACCACTGTTCAGAACGCTGATTGTATCTATGTACTGAAAGACGGCGAAATTGAGGAAAGCGGAAATCATACCGAACTTCTGAAAAAAGACGGTTTATATAGCAAAATGTGGAATGAGTATCAGACTTCTGTTAATTGGAAAGTAGGTGTGTCAAATGATTAAATTTATACAAAGACGGTTTGCTCTGTCAGAGCAGGGCGCAAAGGATTTAATAAAAGGCTGTATTGCACAGGCTATTCAGAATATTTCATTTATGGTTCCTGTCGGACTTTTGTACTACTTCGTATGCGCGCTTATGGACGGCGGTGTGGATAATCCGGCTTTATATATTATAGGCTGTATCGCGTGTTTGCTGTTTACTTTTATAGCAACTTGGTTTCAGTATAACGGAACATACCTTGCAACCTATGTTGAAAGTGGTGTCAGACGAATTTCACTTGCTGAAAAACTGCGTAAAATACCGCTGTCATTTTTCGGCAAAAAGGATTTAGCCGATTTGACAAGCTCAATTATGAGCGATTGCGCCACGCTTGAAACAGCATTTTCGCATTTTGTACCCGCACTTATAGGCTCTATTATATCAACAATTTTAATTGCGATAGGCTTGTTCAAATTCGATTGGCGAATGGCATTAGCGGCTGTATGGGTATTGCCGATTGCATTTCTTATTGTAGCCTTTTCATCAAAGGTGCAGAATTATTTTAACAGAAAGCAGAGAGCCGCAGGAGTAGAGCTTGAGGAGGGTATTCAGGAATGTATCGAAACCTTGCGTGATTTGAAATCAAACAATGCTGAAAACAAATATCTCAGAAGTTTAGATAAGAAAATCAAGACAGTGGAAACAAGACATATTAAGTCTGAACTTGCAACAGCTTTATTCGTAGTCAGCGCAAGTTTTATATTAAAACTCGGTATAGCAACTGTCGCGCTTGCAGGCTCAATATTGCTTATAAACGGAACTTTATCTGTTCCCGTACTGTTTATGTTTCTGCTTGTAGCTTCACGGCTGTATGAGCCGTTAGAGAGCGCGCTCCAAAATCTCGCGGCGGTTATTTCCACAAATACAAATATTGAGCGTATGAATGAAATTCTTGACCACCCTATACAGACAGGCATAGAAACAATAACCAATTTCGGTTATGATATAGTTTTTGATAATGTCGGATTTGCGTATAACTCAGATGAAACGGTGCTTAAAAATGTTTCGTTTACCGCAAAGCAAGGCGAGGTTACGGCTCTTGTAGGACCGTCGGGCGGCGGTAAAACAACGGTGTCAAGACTTGCAGCAAGATTTTGGGATATTGACAAAGGTAAAATTACTGTTGGCGAAGCGGATATTTCCAAAATTGAGCCGGAAACGCTGCTGTCGCTTTACTCAATCGTGTTTCAAGATGTTACTTTGTTTAATAATACGATTATGGAAAATATCCGTATCGGTAAAAAGAACGCAACAGATGCGGAAGTGCTTGCAGCGGCAAAACTTGCTAATTGTGATGAATTTGCAAACAAACTTCCTGACGGATATAACAGTATGATAGGCGAAAACGGCTGCGAACTGTCGGGCGGTGAGCGTCAGCGTATTTCTATTGCAAGGGCATTTCTTAAAGACGCGCCGATAATTCTTCTTGATGAAGCTACCGCATCGCTTGATGTGGAAAACGAAACTGCTATTCAGCAAGCATTATCACGCTTAATTAAGAATAAAACGGTGCTGATTATCGCGCACAGAATGAGAACGGTCAGCGGTGCGGATAAGGTTGTGGTACTCGCAGACGGAATTGCAAAGGAACAAGGCGCTCCCGATGAACTGATGAAACAAAACGGTATTTATAAGCATATGGCGGACTTGCAAATGCAAAGTCAGAATTGGACTTTGTAATCGTTGCATAAGGATATGTGAAACTACAATGAGGTGTATAAAATATAAGATTTACGGATTTACAGGCGAAGACAGCAATCGGGGTTAATGATACTTTATTCTTGATGCGTTTAAGACGGCAAATTTGATACCGAGTACAATATCTATCGCTACCGGCTTTTTAGCATCATATCTGACATTCCGCAGGAGTGAGTTTTATGCGCTTGCATACGCCGCAAACGATATTGTTTTGATTGTACTTTGGATACTTGCGGCGGCTTCAGATATAAGGTATATTTCAATGGTTTTCTGTTTTATTATGTTTCTGGCAAACGATTTGTATGGGTTTATAAACTGGTCAAAAATTAAAATGCGTCAGTCGGCGATAGACAGAAATATTCTTAGCGCCGAACAAAAAACTGTAAAAAACTCTTGACAAGCCGTACAAAATATGATATTATATTAAAGTCGTCAGTTGATGGCGGCTTTAATTCGGAGGGGTTCCCGAGTGGCCAAAGGGGGCAGACTGTAAATCTGTTGCATCTTGCTTCGATGGTTCGAATCCATCTCCCTCCACCATATAGTGCGCTGCACTGATTAAAAGACTCGGATTGCTCCGGGTCTTTTTTGTTTTTTGATTATTTGTTTTATGCATATCAAGCATTTCTACCAATTGGTCTTGTGTGATGTCTCTGTCCTCTCTCAGTTCACGTATTCTTTTATAATATGCCATTTATTTCACCTCAAAAAAATATATATTGACGGAATGAGTTGTTTGAAAAATTAAATTCGCTCTTGACATATGTGCGGAAGCGGTGTATAATCAAATTATTAAAACTGAATATTATCTTCGGGGCAGGGTGAAAATCCCTACCGGCGGTACAGCCCGCGAGCCGCGCAGAGCGGTTGATTTGGTGAAATTCCAAAGCCGACGGTTATAGTCCGGATGAAAGAGGATGTGTGATTTTTGACGTGATGGCTCCGGAATGATTTTATCATTTCGGATTTTTTGTTCGTTAAAACCGACACCCCGAGTTTATTCGGGGCTTTTTGATTTGAGGTGTTTTTATGAGCGACAGAGATTTTATGAGGCGGGCTCTTGAGCTTGCCGCAAAGGGGCGCGGAGAGGTTAATCCAAACCCGATGGTCGGCGCGGTTATCGTACGGAACGGACGGATAATCGGCGAGGGGTATCACGAGCGGTACGGAGGACTGCACGCGGAGCGCAACGCGATTGCCGACTGTTTAAAGCGCGGTGAGAGTGCAGAAGGCGCAACGATTTATGTCACACTTGAACCGTGCTGTCATTACGGTAAGACCCCGCCATGCACCGAGGCGATTATTGATAACAAAATAAGCAGAGTGGTAATCGCATCTCCCGATCCAAATCCGAAGGTCGGCGGCAAGGGTGTAAAAATCTTGCGGAATAACGGTATAGAGGTTACGGAAAATGTATTGCGCGATGAGTGCGACCGTTTGAACGCGGTGTTTCTTCACTATATCACAACGGGTATGCCGTATGTTGTGATGAAGTACGCAATGACACTGGACGGAAAAATAGCCGCATATACCGGTAAATCGCGATGGATATCAAGCGAGGCGTCGCGGGCGGATGCGCACATTCTGCGCGGCGGACTTGCGTCAATTATGGTAGGTGCTGGAACCGTTATTTCAGACGACCCGCTGCTGACCTGCCGCACGGGCGGCGGAAAAAATCCAATTAGAATAGTATGCGATACGCATTTGAGGACTCCGCTTTCAGCTCAAATTATAAAAACAGCGGATGAGACGAAAACGATAATCGCAACCTGCGAAAGTGATGAAAAGCGCATAGCCCCGTATTTTGAGCGTGGCTGTGAGGTGATACACGTGCCTGAAAAAGACGGACGCACGGACATATCCGCACTGATGCGCGAGCTGGGGCGCAGAGGAATTGACAGCGTGCTGCTGGAGGGCGGTGCGGAGCTCAATTTTTCTGCGCTCAAAGCCGGGGTTGTCAGCCGCGTAAGGGCGTATGTTGCGCCTATGCTGCTCGGCGGAAGTAACGCTAAAAGCCCCGTCGGGGGATTGGGGTTTGCCTCGCCCGATGAAGCGGTGAAAATTGTATCGCCGGAAGTAAAATTTTTAGGCGGTGATATTGTAATAGAAGGCGGTGTAGAGTATTGTTTACGGGAATTATAGAAGAAGTCGGATTTTTAAAATCTCTAAGACGCAGCGGCGGCGGAGCGGTGATTGAGATAGACGCGAAATATGTGCTTTCCGATGTGAAAATCGGCGACAGCATAGCGGTAAACGGTTTGTGCCTTACCGTTACGGACTTCGGCACGGATTATTTCACCGCGGACATTATGCCCGAGAGCTTAAACCGTTCATCGCTCGGCAGTCTAATTTTCGGCGACAGGGTGAACCTTGAGCGGGCAATGGCGGCGGGCGGAAGGTTTGGCGGACATATCGTTTCGGGGCATATTGACGGCACGGGAAGGATAAGCAAAATCCGCCGCGATTCAAACGCGGTGTGGTATACGATAAATGCCGATAAAAAGATACTTAAATATGTCATCGAAAAAGGTTCGATAGCGATTGACGGCGTCAGTCTGACCGTTGCGGCTGTTTCGGGCACGAACTTCAGCGTATCGGTAATTCCGCACACTGCGGAAAATACTGCGCTGCCGTACAAGAAAACCGGCGATATTGTTAATCTTGAAAATGATTTAATAGGTAAATATATAGAAAAATTATTAAACGAGAAATCCGGTATAACGCGTGAATTTCTCGCGCGGCACGGGATTTGAAAGGAGGCATAACAAAATGAAATTCGCTGAAATAGAAGAGGTTTTAGCAGACCTCAGAGACGGGAAAATCGTAATGGTAACAGATGATGAAAACCGCGAGAACGAGGGCGACTTCATCTGCGCCGCGGAGGCAGCAACGACCGAAAATGTCAATTTTATGGCGGCTCGCGGTAAGGGGCTTATCTGTATGCCGATGAGTCGAGAGATATGCGAAAAACT
The DNA here is from genome assembly GCA_900542675.1 of uncultured Eubacteriales bacterium. GTDB lineage: Bacteria > Bacillota > Clostridia > Monoglobales > Monoglobaceae > Monoglobus. Next base: position 31,644 of record UQOT01000012.1, read on the forward strand.
GGAATTCCCGCAGATGGTGTCGGACAATACCGATAATCACGAGACGGCTTTTACAGTGTCAATTGACCATATAAGCACGACTACCGGTATATCCGCTGTAGAGCGCGGAGTGACGGCAAGGCATTGCGTAGACGAAAACTCAAAGCCCGAAGATTTTCGCAGACCGGGGCATATGTTTCCTCTGCTTGCAAAGGATAACGGGGTGCTTGAGCGCGCAGGGCATACCGAGGCGACGGTTGACCTGATGCGGCTGGCGGGACTTAAGCCCTGCGGGCTGTGCTGTGAAATTATGCGCGATGACGGAACTATGATGCGTTTGCCTGAGCTTATAAGTCTTGCTGAGGAGTGCGGCATCAAGCTGACGACAATCAAGGCGATTGCCGATTACCGCAAAAAGCACGATAATCTGGTGGAATGTGTAGCTGTGACAAATCTGCCGTCAAAATTCGGCACGTTTAAGGCTCACGGATATATTAACAAACTGAACGGTGAGCACCACGTTGCACTCGTGAAGGGTGATATCGGTGACGGAAATGACGTTCTGTGCCGAGTTCATTCCGAATGCCTTACCGGAGACGCGTTTGGCTCGCTGCGATGTGACTGCGGTCAGCAGCTTGCCGCGGCGATGACGCAGATTGAGAAGGAAGGGCGCGGAATACTCCTGTATATGCGGCAGGAGGGGCGCGGAATAGGGCTTATTAACAAGCTGCGTGCATATGAGCTTCAGGACGCGGGTATGGATACGCTCGACGCAAATATTGCGCTTGGATTTGACGGTGATTTGCGGGAGTATTTTATCGGGGCGCAGATACTTCGCGATCTCGGGGTAAAGTCGCTCAGGCTGCTGACAAATAATCCCGACAAGGTGTATCAGCTGTCGGACTTTGGTATGACGATTTCGGAGCGAGTGCCGATAATGATTCGCCCGACCGAGTATGATAAGGCTTATCTTGAAACAAAAAAGACCCGTATGGGACATATACTTTAGACGGATACAAAATATATAAAGGAGAATTATTATGAAAGTTTTTGAAGGAAAGTTGGTTTCTAAAAGGCAAGTGAAAATCGGTATTGTGGCGGCCAGATTTAACGAGTTTATCGTATCAAAGCTTTTAAGCGGCGCAGTTGACGGGCTTGTACGTCATAATGTTGAAGAGGATAATATCTGTGTCGCGTGGGTTCCCGGAGCATTTGAAATCCCCGTTGCGGCGTCAAAGATGGCAAACAGCGGAAAATACGACGCGGTAATTTGTCTGGGTGCGGTAATCCGCGGAAACACAAGCCACTATGACTATGTGTGCAATGAAGTTTCAAAGGGAATTGCGCAGGTGTCGCTATCAAGCGGAGTGCCTGTAATGTTCGGCGTTCTCACGACCGAAAACATTGAGCAGGCAATAGAACGCGCCGGCACAAAGGCAGGCAACAAAGGCTACGAATGTGCCGAAGGCGCAATAGAGATGATTAATTTGCTTAGTGAAATTGAATAAGTTCGCCTTATGGGCGGCAAAGAATATTATATGGAGTGAATGAAAGGGGCGCCCCTACGGGGCGCCTTGAGGTGTTTATTCTATATTTGTTGCGGCGACGGAGCCGTCGGCAGCGGCGGTGGTGAGCTGGCGCAGTGTTTTGGTGCGGCAGTCACCTGCCGCGTATATGCCGTCTATATTTGTTCGGCAGTCCTCACCTGCGATGATGTAGTTGTATTCATCGAGATTTACACCGCTGCCTTTTAAAAACGCGGTGTTCGGGACTTGTCCGACTGCGGCAAACAAGCCGCTTATGCTTAGTATTTCGCTTTCACCGCTTAATTTGTTTAAGATTTTAACTCCGCTGAGCATACCGTCGTCATCGGTTATAAGTTCGCTCGGCACAGAGTTTAAGACAAACTTTACATTTTTTGTGTTTTTAAGAAGCTCA
>UQOT01000013.1 GCA_900542675.1 uncultured Eubacteriales bacterium
CCGCCTTGTACTCCATACCCGTACCGATAATCGGCGACTCCGGAACCAAGAGCGGCACTGCCTGACGCTGCATATTTGAACCCATCAGCGCACGGTTAGCGTCATCGTTCTCAAGGAACGGTATCATCGCCGTAGCGATTGACGTAACCTGTCTCGGCGATACGTCCATATAGTCAACGCGGTTCGGCGGAACCTCGATAAACTCATCTTTATATCTTGTTACGATTTTCTTGTTTACAAACGAACCATCCTCATTAAGCGGCTCATTCGCCTGCGCAACATAAAAACCTTCCTCAAAGTCAGCGGTCATATACGTCACTTCATCGGTAACAATGCACTTTTCACGGTCAACACGTCTGTACGGCGTCTCGATAAAGCCGTATTCGTTGACCTTGGCAAAGCCGCTGAGCGAGTTAATAAGTCCGATGTTCGGTCCTTCAGGCGTCTCAATCGGGCACATACGTCCGTAGTGCGAATGGTGAACGTCACGAACCTCATAGCCTGCACGTTCTCTTGAAAGACCGCCGGGACCCAGCGCAGAAAGCCTTCTCTTATGCGTAAGCTCGCCGAGAGGGTTAATCTGATCCATAAACTGCGAAAGCTGTGATGAACCGAAGAACTCTTTTATCGCCGATGTTACCGGTCTTACGTTAATCAGCGTCTGCGGCGTGATTGTGTCAAGGTCTGACGTTGTCATTCTCTCACGTACAACACGCTCCATACGCGACAGACCTATTCTGAACTGGTTCTGAAGCAGCTCACCGACACTTCTTATACGTCTGTTGCCCAAATGGTCTATATCGTCAACCTGCCCAACTCCGTGCGCAAGGTTGCCTATATACGAAATTGAAGCTATAATATCATCTGTCAGTACATGTCTCGGCTGAAGCTCATCAACGCGTGATTCTAAAACAGCCTTAAACTCGTCCGAATTCACCTCGGGATACTGATCCATTATCTCATCGAGTATACCTCTGCGTACTCTTTCGGTAATTCCGCACTCCCTCGGATTGTAGTCAAGCTCTATGCCTGTCTTGCAGCTTATATACTCCTTCATATCGACCATATGATTTGAAATAACCTTGGTCTGTTTACCCTCGCAGTCTAAAACGACTTCATTAACCGCGTGAGTTTCAAGAGTATGCGCAAGCTCTTTTGTTATCTTCTGCCCTGCCTCTAAAAGTTGTTCACCCGTAAGCGGACTGAATACGTCCTCTGCCGAAATCTGACCCGTTACTCTGTCGGAAAGCATAAGCTTCTTATTATACTTATATCTGCCGACCTTAGCCATATCATAGCGCTTGGGGTCAAAGAACGTGCTCGTGAGCAGCGCCTGAGCGCTCTCGACCGTTGGCGGCTCACCCGGACGAAGCCTTCTGTACACTTCAAGAAGACCCTCCTCGTGGGTCTTTGACGTATCTTTTTCCATTGTTGCTATGAGTCTGTCATCCTCACCGAACAGACGCGTTATTTCCTCGTCCGTTCCAAATCCGAGCGCACGGATAAGAACAGTAACGGGTATCTTACGCGTTCTGTCAATTCTTACATAATATATATCGTTGCTGTCAGTCTCATATTCGAGCCACGCGCCGCGGTTCGGGATAACCTGAGACGAGAACAGCTTTTTGCCTATCTTATCATAATCCTGAGAGTAGTATACGCTTGGTGCACGCACAAGCTGAGATACGATAACACGCTCCGCACCGTTAATTATAAACGTACCTGAAGGCGTCATAAGCGGGAACTCGCCCATAAATATCTCCTGCTCTTTAACCTCGCCGGATTCCTTGTTTTTAAGGCGAACCTTAACCTTGAGAGGTGCTGCGTAAGTCGCATCTCTTTCCTTACATTCCTCAATATCGTATTTCGGAGTCGGCTCAATATGATAGTCGATGAATTCCAAAATAAGATTGCCGGTATAATCCGTGATGGGAGAAATGTCGTGAAAGACCTCTTTGAGACCTTCCTCCAAAAACCATTTATACGAGTTCGTCTGAATTTCAATGAGATTTGGCATTTCCATAACCTCATTAATCTTACCGTAACTCATACGTGTGTTTTCGCCAAGTTTCACAGGATGTACCATAAAACCTATCACCTCTCGTATAAAATTTTATCTATATAAACGCCGCCGAAGATGCGCGGCAACTTGCCAAAATATGTATTTTGCCCTAAAAAAAGCAAACTACCTCACTATATACAGATATATATTATAGCACACAAAAAACAAGCCGTCAATACCAAATTCAGAAAATTTTAGAAAATATTTTATAAAAAAAGAACCGCGGAAAATTCCGCGGTTCTCGCTGTTTATGCTTACTGCTGTGTTATCTTCATATTTGCAAAATATACAGGAACTGCCGTCTTAACAAGACGGATTGATTTAAGAGCTGTATTTGTGCTTGCAATAGCTCCCATAGTTGCTGTCGCAAGAGGATTGGTTTCACCCTCCTTAGTTGCCGTTACTGTAATGAAGTCAGCTGCATCTTTCTTTGAGTAGTCAATCACGATGTTAAAGTGAACCCATCCGCTTGCACCAAGCTGCGCATAGGTAAACAACGGATTGTTATCAGCTTTAATCGCCGGTCCTTTGTTGACCTGACTTCCTATATTATTAACAACTTCGGCAAATACATTTGCCTCATCAAGTTCGACGCTCTCCGCGTTTTCAAGACGAACACGGAAGTTTCTGTCTATAGCTGTGTCAACATAAAGGTCAAAATCAAAATTTACGGTTCCGCTTTCCACAGCTGTGTCAAATACATAGTACGCATTTCTGTCTGTTATGTTAAGTGCATACTTATCCTGATATGCAACAACCTGCATTGAACCGTCGGTATATCCCTTGTCCTGACCCTGCTGCCACGGAGAATATGTATCAATAACATCCTGCGGAAGAGCTTTGAATGTTACTGTTACCGTTACCGCCTCAGCCGGCATCTTAAACGATACACCGTCAGCTTCAAGCTCTACCGCTTCGCCGCCTGCTGTCTTTGCAACACTTATCGTATCAAGCTCATAGCCCGAGACAGCCGTCGCAGCAACTGTAACAACAGCGCCCTCAGCAGCCTTTTCTACGTTCTTTCCATCAACACTTGTCGTGAATGAACCGTTTACTGTATCTGCCTGATTTATATCAATAAGACTTGAGTCCGAAACATAGTGTACAGGCGTCCAATCACCGAAGAAATCGGTCGGTTCGGGCAGTGTATAATTATTATTCTCGATTGTACCTCTCGGATTATCATCACTGTCTGTTAAATCAGTTGTGGAGCCCTCGTTATATACGCCATTTACTACATACAACACCGACATTTTTGTAGGATCGCCGCCCATATTGCCCCACTTACCGGGCTTTTCAACTCCCTTTGCTATCGTTGTGTTGTCGAAAATTGTCTGACAATTCTTACCGCCCCAATTACGACCCCAATCACCGGCTGTAAACTTCATACCTGATTCGCCGCTGTACTTAACCGTACAATCCTTGAAGTAATATCCGAGGTTTGCCGGAGGCTCTGCACTTGTCTTGCAGGCAGTAATATAACCGCCGTTAGCCGCATCGCTGTATCCCGTCCAAATAAGATTACAATTCTCAAAATAGCAATTATTACCGCCGCAGATATAATCCGTGTTACCGGAAATATCACATTCCTTAACATACATTGAAGTCGCATTCGTGCCGAATGTATCCTGACTTGATGAGAACGAGCAGTGATACAGTTCTATATCACTTCCTCCTGCATATATTGCAGCCGCTCTCTCGGTTGCCGCTTTGCTTCTTACCTCTGTTGATACACTTGTTCTCGCAAAATCCTTCTTGCTGCCGCCGCCCGGCTCTACGCCGTCGTCAAGCTCAGCCTGAACAATCTTTTTGTTAAACGTGCTGATAAAATCAATATCCTCCGCACGGAAGCCCTTGATATTGTTTGTAGTTCTAAGGGTTGCACCCCAGTTTGATACAGTTCTCTTTTCAGCCTTTGCAACTGCATTATCAGCGCTGTACCAGCCGGATTCATCCGCCGAATAATAAACATAACCTATACCGTAGTACCACTGAATAAGAGGTCTGTTAGCCAGATCGGCTCCCTTTAACACAACGTTGTCTATATCAACATAGAGCTGCTCCTCATACGTACCCGCATCTATTGTTATTGTAATCGGCTGCGTCTGAGGTGTTTCTCTCTCCATAAGTCTTGCCGCCGCAATAGCCTCGCGGATTGTAGTGTAATCCTTATCCGCACCTACAGTAATTTCTGCCTTATATTCTGTCTTATCGGCAACATCTTTCATAAGAAGAATGTTCTTGTACGGGTTTTTAGTACCCGCGTAAAGGGTGTATGTCGTCGAGAGCGGCGACAATGTATATCCTGCACCTTCAGTCAGAGTTACATCGTAAGTCTCATTTGAAAGGAGTGTTGCTTCAAAAGTACCGTCTGCCTTAACTTCTGCGGTAACCGGCTCAGTCGCTGCTGACGCCTTTTCCCCTTCAACGTGCTTTGTGAAGGTAATCTTTGCGCCAATAGCCGAGTCATACGGATATACCGGAGTTCTCAAATCGTGTGATTTAATTGTTGATGCAGTACCTGCAACTACCGTCGGCTCAACCTTTGCAATTTCAAAATCGTGCGTCTGGTCGTATCTGCCCGAAACAATTTCGATTGTGTTGGTCGTCATCGTAACAATGATATTTTCCTCACCCTCAACCGAAATGTCAAACGTCTTACCCTTTGGCATCTCAACTTTATACGTTTCAGCGAACGGCACTGTGTACTTCTCTGTCGCGTCCGCTTTATTTGTAAATACAATATTCTTACCGGTCAAATCCTCACCGCTCAAATTTGTAATCTTACCCGAAAGGTACTTAGTAGGTGTTTCAATGAAATAGTCGATAATAATACCGAATACATTTTTGTTTGAACCGCCGCCGTAAGTATAGAACGGTTCATCCGGATTAGCTTCTATATCTGCCTTGGATAAATCAAGTGTTACCGATGATACTTCGCTGCCCGACTTACCCTCTGCAACCTTATCCTTATACTTGATGAACTGGCTTCTGCCTTCGCCGCCGTTGCCGTCAAATATAACAGTTATTGAGCACGCTGCTGTCTCAGGCACCATTGCGATGTATAACTTTTCTCCCGGTGTACCCGAACCGCCGCCGAGCGCCTTAGAAAAACTGTATTTTGTACCGTCTTCATATGTGTAGCTGGCTGTTCTGCCCTTAAAGTCATATCCGAGTCCCACAACCACATCGTCTTGCGTTGTGCCGTTTGCATTATCATAGCTCTTAAGCGACTCAGCCTTCCAAACCTTTCTCTCGGGTAAAACTACACCTGCCGAAGGCTCAGCGCTTGGTTCTGCCGAGGGCGCCGTATCGCCGAATGTTGCATTTACCGTTGTATCGGATGCAGGCATAACAAATGTGTAATATCCCGCCTTATCCGCAATTGCTGTAACCGCCGTCTCGGGCGAAGTTGTAATTGTAATCTTATCACCCGGCACAGCAGCCTCTGCCTTAACTGTGATTGTTTCGCCAGCCTTAGCCTTTAAGCTGTCAACAAGCTCTTCGTCCGCAGCCGCAGCAGCGGTTGTTGCCGCAAAGTTATAACCGTAGAGTGTAACGGTTGTGCCGCGTGCCCAGAGCAGATACGTCTCGCCCGCTTTAAGATCCCATGTCTGCGTACCCGATGCATAATTTGAAGCTGTCGGATCAACCTGATCAAGCACCATATCTCCGGCTGTCGGAGCAGCCCACGAACCGCCGTTTGACTGACACAGCTTTATGTCTTTGCCGTCTGCAGCAGTATATGTGTTCTCACCATTCTGAACATACGACTGACGTCTGTAATAAATCGTAAACTTGCCGTCCTTCTTTGGTGTAATCTGAAGCGGTGTACAATATGTGTAAGCTAAAACATTGTCCTGTTCGTCTTTCTCTTCTCTTATAAACTGTATATACTCACCCTTATGCGGATCATTGCCATTCGTACGTATATTCATATAGGCGTTAAACGTCTTGCCGCCTACCGTAACCGTTTCGGGTTTATCTTCAGCATTCTTATTAACATAAACTGTTTCCTCATAATCACCCGTTACGGTAATATCTGCATTATCGGTATAGGTAAATCCTGCAGGTACGACCTTCGTCACAGGGTCCATAATAGAAGTAATCGCCTTAAAGGTCAATCCCTCCATATCATCAAGCGGGTCAACCACATCATATACCGGTCCCGGCTCTGTTGACGCCGCAGGTGCCTGCGACTCTGCCGGAGCTGCGCTCGGCTGAATTTCTGCAGCCTTTACAAGCTTAACCGTACCGCCTGTGATATTACTTGCAACTGTCACTGTGTATTCCTTGTCGGGCTGTGCCGACTCAATCGGAGCAGCACCTATTGCGACAACAGCTGCCGAAACAACGTCTGCCGCATATTTGTTTGCATCGTCTGAGCTCATAATTTCGATAGTATACTCGCCCGCCGGAAGATTACCGAGGTCAGACGTCATAACTGTCGGGCAATCTTTATCCACGCCGTTTTCGCTGACCTGTTCACTGTTTGTAAACTCGCCGCTTTCAATAACAACCTTGCCGGTTTTGTCCGTAACCTTGTATGTTGTAGTCGTATTGGCTTTTTTTGCAAGCAGATAAAGCTTATACTCACCGTCATTTTCAAGGTTCACACTTGTCTTAACCGTACCGTGACCCTTACCTACATATGTAGTATACGATGTTCCTGCCTTTTCACCGTTTTCACCGAATACGGACTTGTACTCATCGGTATAAGCCGCCGTCGGTGTTCCAAATATAAAATCGTCTTTAACCGAAAGCTTGCTTTCGCTGCCTGTCTTGTTAAGTGTAAAGTTCTTTGAACTCTCAACACTTACAACCTGAATTGAAGGCTGTGCAGACTCAACCGGTGCAGCCGACGCTGCTGCCGAAGGCGCTGCCGATGCTGCTGCCGAAGGCGCTGCCGGTGCTGCCGCTGACGGTGCTGCCGACGGAGCCGCAGACTCGCTCGGCTCGTTTATACGACCCGCATAAAGTGTGAGAGACGAAGTAACCGCCTGTGAATACGGGTCAAAGCTTGTGCCATTATCGTTTATTGCGGCATTCTTAGACTTATACCAAACGCCGCTGAAGTTCTCGTCGCCGTAATCATTCGGGTCGGGGATATTCTTAGACGATATACGGCTGCCCTTTGTGACGGTAACACTGTCGTTTTCCTCAAAGTTATCGCCCCAATAGAAGGTAACCTTAACCTTACTCGAACCGCCGCCTACTGCACCGCCTACGCCGCCGCCCGTGAACGGACCGTTGCCGTAGTATGTATTAGGTCTTGTTGTACCTGTCGGATTTGAATTGATTATATTCGAGGTAACATTCGCGCTGTTTGAAAGATTTACAACATTGCCCGAGAACTGGCAGTCCTTAAGCTCAACGCTGCCCGCAACCTGCGGTGAAATAACCGCTCCGTTTCCGACAACACCGTTTAGTACAACACCCGACGACTTAATCATAGCAATTCCGCCGATATATGAGGGACCGTATGTACCGGGAGCTGTGATGTAGAGCTTAATCACATTATCAAGGATTTTAACAAATTCAGCTCTTGAAATATAATCCTGAGGTCTGATTGTGCCGTCCTCATATCCGCTTACATAGCCTGCCGCAGTCATTGCGCCGACATAGCCTGTAGCGAAATCGGATACCGCCTGATAGTCGCTGTACTGAGTAATACCCGCCTGAGTATTCTCAACCGTAAGACCGTATGCACGGCCGAGCATTGTCATTGCCTGCTCACGGGTCATAAATAAATCCGGCTCCATTGTGCCGTCACTATTTCCCGTAAGTGCGCCTGCCGCAACAAGTCTGAGTATCGCGTCTTCATACCAAGAACCCGGAACCATATCCGAGAAGGTATTGTTCGCCTTATCAACATAACCGATAACATTCTGCGTAACCTGTGCAACCTCCGCACGTGTTATTGCGTCGTCCGGTCTGAAGTAACCGCCGTCGCCCTGAATTACGCCATTGTTCGACCACGTATCGATATAGCTCTCCGCCCAGTGACCGTTTGTATCACTGTATGAAGCCGCAGAAACGGTAACCATACCAAACGCAGTCAAAACCATTGCAACAGTGAGAACCATTGCTATAATTCTTCTTGTCTTGCTCATTTAATACCCTCCAAATCATAAAACTTAATTATTAATTTGCATTAATATACTCTTATCTATTGTAATATATTTTGTTAAAAATGTCAACGACAAGTTTTCTGTTGATATACCTAAAATATTTGACTTTTTTTATCGCATAATATATAATTGAAGTTAATTATTATTAAGGAGAAAAAAGTATGATACTTTCAATAATAGATTTAGGCTCAAACTCCGCGAGAATGGATATAGTGCAAATAGATGAAAAGTCCGAAACTCACAAATACTTGGAGCGCTGCCGCGAGCTTGTACGGCTGAGTGAGGGTATGAACGCAGACGGCTGTTTGCAGCCCGACGCCATAGAAAGAAGCATTGATGCACTAATAGAATTTAAAGAAATAATGCGCGGCTACAATGCGGACGACTGCATCGCCGCTGCGACCGCCGCAGTACGAAAAGCGGGTAACAGTGACGAATTTTGCCTAAGAGTGCTTGAAGAGACCGGAATTTCGCTAAATGTCATTCCCGGTGAACAAGAGGCGGAATACGATTTTCGCGGTGTGATGAGTTCACTTGATATAGACAACTGCGTAATAACCGACACGGGCGGCGGCAGCACGGAGTTTATTTTGGTTTCAGACGGCGAACCTCTCGCGCGAACAAGCATTCCCGTCGGCGCGGTCAATATGACCGAACAGTTTTTATCCTGCGGCGAAACATACGAAGCAATGGACGCTCTTTCGGATTATATAAAAAGTCAGCTTGACAAAATCGGATGGCTTGACGACGCCGAGGGTCTGCCGATTGTGGGATTGGGCGGCAGCGTGTATAACCTCGCTGCTGTATACTCTGACGCTCCCGGTGCGGAGCGGGGCGCACTCCACGGCGTATCGATCAGCGCTGATAACGTAAAAAGTACATTTAAGAAGCTGTGCTCGCTAACCCCCTCCGAGCGAACGGACGCGGGTGTTGAACAGGGCAGAGAAGATACAATTATCGCAGGTATTATGCCGACTGCCGAGCTTGCCGAAAAAATCAGCTCCGACTCCGTAATTGTTTCCTGTGCAGGACTTAAAGAAGGAATACTTGCAGAATTTTTGGAAAACCTCGGCATTCCTTATTGACAAATACCGTTTTAAATTGTATAATAAAACTTGAGAGCAAAGACGCTCACCTTAATCGGTGTGCGTCTTTTTGTTTTTGCGGGCGGATGCGGTATCTCCGGTTCTCGTTAACCGCTGAGAGAACCCTCTAAAATGTATATTTATATACACTTTCTCCTTTACAAAACAATTACCAAACAATTTGTGCTTTTCGCAGCCGCCCGCGTTCTCTCAATTATTTATTACAAAAAATCTGTAAAGTATCTCTATTTTTTAGCACACATATTATTTTCTTTATGTTATAATAAAAATTAATTATAAAAATTCCACGAGGTATATTATTTATGAAGAAACTATTATCCGCGTTTATTGCTGCGGCTATTATTTTGATATTTCCTATACTCCCAACATACGCGGCGGACAACCTGCCCGCATTTCCGGGTGCAGAGGGAGGCGGAAAGTATTCACCGGGTGCAAGAGGCGCCTCCTCCGTGTCGGTATATCACGTTACAAACCTTAACACCTCAGGCGAGGGTTCTTTTGCCGACGCCGTTAGCAAGCCGGGCAGAATTATTGTGTTTGACGTCAGCGGAACGATAGAATTAAGCAAGCAGCTAAGTATCGCGAGCGACAACCTGACAATTCTCGGTCAGACCGCTCCCGGTGACGGAATTACGCTTACCGGCGCAAATCTCAGCTTTGAAAACCGCAAAAACTTAATTATACGTTATTTAAGGGTGCGTCCGACCGACAAAAACGGCGGTGAATATGATGGGCTTGGCGGCAGATGGACGAACAACGTTATAATCGACCACTGCAGCACAAGCTGGAGTATTGACGAGACGCTTACCCTTTATGCGGGCTCGAGCGAAAGCAAGACTCAGGGCGCGCACAATACAGTGCAGTACACAATTTCCTCAGAAAGCCTGAGAATGTCAAATCACTTTAAAGGTGCGCACGGCTACGGCGGAATTGTCGGCGCGACCTATTCCTCGTGGCATCACAATCTTTTTGCGCATCACGACAGCCGCAGTCCGAGGCTTGACCGCGAGCTTAACGGTACCGACTTCAGAAACAACGTCATATACGACTGGGGTCAGACAAACTCGGCATACGGCGGCGAGCCGTATTCTTATAACAACGTAACTCAAGTCCCGTCATACATCAACTGGGTGAACAACTACTATAAATACGGTCCCGGAACCGCTCCGAAGCTGCGCAACAGGATTATTCAACCCTCGGCTCCCAAAACGAGCGACAGTCCAAAATCTAACTATTATATAAACGGCAACTACGTTTTCGGCTATCCGTCTGTGACTACAAACAACTTGAGCGGTGTAGAGGGCTCAAGCAATGCGAATATGCTCTCTGAGGCTGTGAGTATGACCGATGATACGACGCAAATCGACTATAATCTTACCGAAACCGAGACCGCCGAGGACGCATACGAGACGGTATTATCAGACGTCGGCGCGACTCTGCCGCGGCGTGATGCGATTGATGCGCGAATTGTCGCAGACGTTAAAAACCAAACCGGCAGAATAATCAATAAGTCCGAGGAGGTCAGCGGCGCAACTGCGACGCTCAGCTCCGAGAGCCGCACATTTGAAATACCGTCCAACTGGAAAACGGCAAACGGTATGGGCAGCGCCGCCGAGACCGCTATAGTTAAGAGCGGAAAATGGGCAGGCTACACGTGGATTGAAGCATACGTAAACGACTGGACCGAGCAGCAGTCCGCGCCGACAAATCCCGATATAACGGTGCTGTCACCCGCTGTTCAGACGCTCAGCGACACAGTAAACGGTTACACCGTAACAAACAGTGCGTGGGCGGTAATCACTCAGGATGAGCCGCTTAATTACAAGGCAGTCGCCGATGCGAAGGACGGCACTTCAATTACAAAAATCGAAATCTACGACGGCGAAAGCATTATACAGACGATAAACGACGCAAACGCCGATGTAAATCTTACGCTCAGCACGGGCACGCATTATCTTTCGTCAAGAGCATACAACAACAAAGGCGAGGCGACACAAAGCCCGACATCGATTGTGTATGTAAAATCTACAAACACCGCCGCGCAGTTTACGCATACACAGATAGGCACAAGCGGCGATTTTAACAACAAAGGCGGCGCATGGTACTCAGGCGGAACTTATACGATAATGGGCAGCGGAAAACTAACCAAGGATAAAAACGGTACTTCGGGCGTAAGCTCGGATTCGTGCGACTTTATGTATCAAGAAGTCACAGGCGACTTTGACATCTCGGTCAAAATTGAGCAGATACCGAAATTTGAAAACGGTTCTGTCGCGGGAATAATGCTGCGTGAAACGCTTGACCCCGGCTCACGTATGGTTATGCTCGCCGACGGCTGGCTCAAGTACGGTGAAAATGTTAAGGCAATCGTTCGCAGTTCAAGCTCAGCGACAAGTCAGATACAATGGTTCAGCGGTATAATTAACAGCGACACGTATGACACCAATAAATACCCGATGCCAAAACATATGCGTATGCAGAGAAGCGGCGACACAATCACACTGTCTGTATCAAACTCAGGAACAAACTGGTCAGACAACGACCGCAAGCCTATGAGCATTACGATAAGCGATTTGCCCGAAACAATCTGCCTCGGTCTCGCGGTTGACTCAATCTGCGGAATACCGTGCAAGGAGTATATGGCAGAAGCTAAATTCTCAAATCTCAAGCTGACCGATGCTTCTTCCGAACCAACAGCTTCACCCGAAGCGTCAAATACCCCGCCCGCCGTGTTCTACAATGTTAATACGTCAGAAGATATACAAAACGGCAGCATCACGGTTTCAGGCACAACCTCTGCCACGGTATGGGAAGCTGCAGAACATAAATCCGAAATCAGCGGAAAAGGCACCTTTAATATAAACAGCGAAAATAATTCGGCGGGCACAATAACAACATACGCCGATGATACGGCGGTATTCACCGACCCTGTAAGCGGCAGCATCTGCATCAAAAGCAGCAATACAAATCCGTCGGTCAACCCTCCTTTCTCGGCAGCAAACGAACCAAGCGGGGCGGCATTTAAAATTTATACACCGCAAAGCGGAACCGTAAAGGCAGAAATATATATCTACACCGGCAAAAAGTTCAACCTGTACGACAACAACAACGCCAGCTATATTATGCGCGAGGAAGTATTCGGCAGCGAAAACGTCTATCCGGTTGAATTTGACTGCGAAGCCGGCGGAGAATATTATATGTGGGCGTCAGGCTCAAAAATCGGCATAAAAAGCGTAACAACAAACGCAGGTGACGCGAGCGGCAAACAGCTTGCCAAAGCCAGCGATATGATAATCGTAAATACCTTGCCCGACGCCGGATACGTGACAGACTCTGTAGTTATCAAACCGAGCTGCAGTGTTTTGAAAATTTCAAGCACCGAATATATATTTACTATGCCAAAAAGTGATGTTACGATAAATGCAATCTTTAAAGCCGAAAGCACTCCGAGTCCATCTCCGAGCGCTGCACCGTCGGCATCTCCGAGTATTGCACCTTCGGCATCTCCGAGCGCCGCATCGTCGCCATCGCCGAGTATCGCACCTTCGGCATCGCCGAGTATTGCACCTTCGGCATCGCCTATACCTGAGAAAGAATGTATTATGATTACGGCAACATATAACGACGATGGAATATTAATAAACATTGACTTCAAAAAAATAAAAACGTCAGAAATAATGCCTACGCATAACACCGCAACAAACAAAACCTTCTATTGGGAAAGCCTTGAAAATATGAAGCCGATTAACGCAGAAATTAGTGATTAGGAAATAGGGATTACGCGAAAACACAAATCGGTAGCTTCCCCATACTATGGCGGCTAAGGGCGGTTAACGATCGTCGGACTTGTTCGCCCGGCGATTCGAAGGCCTGACTCAAAACCAAGCGTTTTTCTTTGGGGCTTGACCCGTTTCTTTTGACAAGGACAAAAGAAATGGGTCAAATAACCCCAGCGGTGGCAATCGCAAAAAGCCACGCGACCGCACGGGCGCATTACATATCATAAAATTTTTTAAAAAAAGGGTTGACAATTTAATTTGCCCGTGGTATAATACTTTTGCACTTGAAACAGAGTGTAATTTGCGGGAGTGGCTCAGTGGTAGAGCGTCACCTTGCCAAGGTGAACGTCGCGAGTTCGAATCTCGTCTTCCGCTCCATTAATCGCAGCAAAGTTTACTTTGCTGCGATTTTTTTATTCCAAACGTGTGTTATCAATCTGAATATATCTTATCTAAACAATCTTTGCAAAGCAGCATATTTTTAATATGCCTCAATTTCTTTTTGCTGCCGCACAGCTGACATCCTTTGTTCTTATTGTCTTATCGTCCAACGAAGCGACGTCCAGCGGCGTGTCAACGCTAATTTTAGTTTCTTTGCGTATTGACATAGGTATTACTACCCGTCCTTGTCCGTCTATGAATTTTATCATTTGAATCTCTCCTCATAATTAAAAAATGCGCCGCACAAATGAGCAGCGCATAAAAAATACGGAGCCCATTGATGCGACTCAAAGTAGAGAATAGAAACCCGAACACATTTACAGACCTATTCGTAACCCCGTATTTTTATCATAATTAATAAAAATACGGTCTGTAAATAAAAACTTTAAATATCTATTTAATTCAATTTAAGCAGAACTGTCCTGATATTCTACTTTAAGTCGCAAAATTATTATATCACACATTCCCATAAATTGCAACTGTTTTTTGATTTATTCTTCAACTATTCCTTCGCCGAGCTTTTCGAGGGCTTTTTTCTCGATACGGGATATGTATGAGCGTGATATTCCGAGCATTTTGGCTATCTCCCGCTGGGTCAGGCAATTGCCGTCTATTAAGCCGTATCTTAGAATAATAATTTTTTGCTCACGCGGCTTTAATTTTTCGCGTATATTTTTATAGAGCCTTTTTGTGCTTTCATTATTCTGTATTTCTTCAAATATATCCTCATCATTGCTGCTTATCACGTCCATAAGCATTACGTTGTTGCCCTCTTTATCCGTGCCTATAAAGTCACTGAGCGACACATCGCTGAGTGTTTTCTTACGGCTTCTTATCATCATAAGAATTTCGTTCTCAACACACCTTGCGGCATAGGTTGCAAGCTTGGTTCCCTTATCGGCGTTATAGCTGTTTATACCCTTGATAAGCCCGATTGTGCCGATTGATAAGAGATCCTCGCTGTCTATAACCGACGTTACGGCGGACGAATACTTCTTCGCAATATGCGCGACAAGCCTTAAATTATGCTCTATCAGCTTGTTCTTTGCCTCGACATCGCCCTCGGACATACGGCGTATACACTCCGCCTCCTCCTCTTTGTCGAGAGGCTTTGGAAACGAGTTGTGGTTTGATATATATGACACCAAAAGTATCAGCGACTGCATAACCGAGCTTAAAAATGCAAACATAAAAAATTAACCTTTCCGCCCACAAGAATAAATAATTTATTCCTTAACTATGGGCAGAAAAGGTTTTTGCCTAAAGTAAACCGATTGTTTAATTATATTATATTTTATAAAATATATGCCGCTCTATGCCTATTTAAAATATTCCGCAGCGGCGGCTTTGTCTTTTGCAAGCTGATTTTTAAGCTCGTCAATACTGTCGAATTTTTCAATCGGTCTTAAGTAATGATGAAACTCTATCTCTATCTCCTTGCCGTATGCGTTATCGTTAAAGCCGAGCATATGCGTTTCGATACACGGCTTGTCTGAGCCTACGGTCGGCTTTCCGCCGACGTTTGTTATCGCGGGATACCACTTACCGTCAATCTTGGCGCGGGAAATATACACGCCGAACGCCGGAACAACGTGAAAGTCGGGCAGCTGTATATTTGCTGTCGGAAAACCGATTGTGTGACCCAGCTGTCTGCCGTGCTCAACCTTTCGCGTGACTGAGAATTTTCTGCCCAAATACTTGGCAGCCTCCTCCATTTCGCCCGACGCTATAAGATTTCTGAGCAGCGTGCTTGAAACCGGCTTGTCAAGCGACTTGCACTCCGCGATACAAACCTTTATCCCGTACTCCGCGCACAGACTTTTGAGCTTTTCCGTATCTCCCTCGCCCCTATAGCCAAAATGATAATTAAAGCCCGCGCAGACATACTTTGCGTCAAACTTTTCAACAAGGTAGTTCTTTACAAAATCGGTATACGGCATCTTCATATACTCCTCTGTGAACCTCTCGGCGATAACAATGTCAACGCCGTGCTCCATCAGTATATGCAGCCGCTTTTTGAACAAATTAACGTTCTTTATATCGGTATGCGTGATTACGCCCTTCGGGATATTACGAAACATATACACCGCGGAATTTAATCCGTTCTCACGAGCATACTTTACCACATTATCTATAATTTCAAGATGTCCGAGGTGCATCGCGTCAAACACACCGAGCGCAACGGCTGTATCTTTAAGCCGCAGATTATCAAGATCGCGCCGGTTAAATAATTCATCCTGAGCGTAATATTGCATAGTAAGTCAACTCCAATTTAAAAGAAGGTCTTTATTATTCTTAGACGGTTTTCTTCACAGCGGGATATGGTCAAAAATTCGCCGCCATCGCCGTATACGCGGTAAATGCCGCCGTCTCGGGCGGTTTTCGGAGCGCGGACGCGAACTCCGTTTCTGACCATCTGCGCCGCGCGGTCATAGAGCTTTATGCTCTCGTACTCCTCAAACACCTTATCCGCCGGGATTAAGAACGACGTATCCGCGGCTGAAAACATCGTCTCAATATCCTCAAGGGTATATGCGTCTTTAAGCTCAAAACTGCCGCTCCTTGTCCGCGTAAGACCCGACATATGAGCATAGCAGCCCAAATCCTCGCCTATATCGTTTATAAGCGTGCGTATATATGTGCCCTTTGAGCAGTCAACGCGCATATCAAACCTGTTGTTTTCAAGGTTAAACGCCGTAATCTCAATTCGGCTTATGTGTATTTTTCTCGGCTTGCGCTCCACCGTCTTGTTCTCACGCGCAAGCTCGTAAAGCTTCTTTCCGCCGATTTTTACTGCGGAATACATAGGCGGAATCTGACTGATATCACCTGTGAATTTTTTAACCGACTCCGCTATATCCTTATCTGTCACATTCACCTCAGCGGATTTTATCACTTTCCCTGAGCTGTCCTGCGTATCGGTCGCGCTGCCGAGCGTCACCTCTGCCAGATACTGCTTATCATTTGCCGTCAGCATATCCGCCGCCTTTGTCGCCTTGCCAACGCATATTGGAAGAACTCCCAGAGCGTCCGGGTCAAGCGTTCCGGTATGCCCGATTTTTCTTGTATTAAGTATACGCCTCAGCCGCGCCACAACATCGTGCGACGTCATTCCCGCCGGCTTTGAGACATTAATAATTCCGTTTAATTCCATTCTTGTTTATTAATATTTCGTAAAACTATCGCAATTTCTTTTTAATTTCTTCAACCGCCTGCGCTTTTGTTTCAGCTATAGTCATATTATGTACGCTGTAACCGCTTGCCCGCTCGTGACCGCCGCCGCCGAGCCCCGCCGCAACGGATGCTACATTGACATAGCGGTTTGAGCGCAGACTGACCTTAAACGAGTCCTCGCCGCGCTCGCGAATGAACACGCCGATTTCAACGCCTTCAATGCTGTTCGGGATATTCACTATCCCGACAGCCTCAGCCTCAACAATCCCCGAGTCCTTATAGTCACTGCGTGATAAATATAGCATAGCAATTTTGCCGTCCTCGAAAAATTCAAGCTTGCTAAGCGCAGTATTCATCAGCCTGTAGTATTCCTTTGACTTTGTATCAAACAGCCGCTTTGAAAGCTCGCCGAAATTTATACCGGTATCGATAAGCTCTGCTCCCGCGCGGAGCGTATCGCCCGTCACGCAGGAGTATTTAAAGTTCCCGGTGTCGGTCACAAGCCCGATATAAAGGTTGTTCGCTACATCCTGTGTAATCTTTGCGCCGAGCTCATTTAAGAGCATAACAACCATTTCACAGGTTGACGAAATACTCGTCACCACCGCATTCTTCGCATATTTTTCGTGCGTCTCGTGGTGGTCTATCGCAATCGTGTTTTCGTGCTTTAAGAAAGCCCCCTCGTACTTGCCGAGCCGCTTTGAGTCCGCGCTGTCCATTGCAATAAACAAATCGCAGTCCTCGGGCTCAAGACCCGTGCTTTCGCCTTTAATCATAAGACTTTCGGCGGGCACGTCGGGGTCGTCCTGTAAAAAGACCTCCGCCTTTTTGCCAAGGTCTTGTAATATAAGCTTTAATCCGTAAGAGCTGCCCATAGCGTCTCCGTCCGGATTTGAGTGTGAAAATATAGCTATCTTGTCAGCGGCTTTAATCGCCGGTATTAATTTCTCAAACATTTATCTCACCTTGCATAATCTACAAATCTCTTAAAAGCTGCTCTATATGCGCGCCGTACTCTATGCTGTCGTCTAACTCGAAAGTAAATTCGGGCGTATTTCTTAAATTGAGTCTGCGGCTCACCTCGCGGCGTATAAAACCTCCCGCGCTTTTAAGTGCCGCAAAAGCATCCTTTTTCGTCTTTTCGTCTCCCATAACGCTGATTTTCGCCTTGGCAAACTTTAAATCCTTAGTTACCCTGACGCTGACCACCGATACCATACTCGGCAGGCGCGGGTCTTTAAGTTCACGTATTATTGCCGCAAGCTCGCGCTTTACCTCCTCGGAGACTCTGTCCGTTCTGCTGTAATTTGCCATAATCTTCTCCTTTAATCCCGGCTGAGCCCGGAATTATTCGGGTTCAACCTGAGCCATAATATACGCTTCGATAACATCGCCGTCTTTTATATCGTTATACTTATCAATGCTGAGACCGCACTCGTAACCCGAGTTAACCTCCTTAACATCGTCCTTAAACCTCTTGAGCGACGCGAGCTCGCCCTCGTGAATAACAATTCCGTCGCGGACAACGCGGACAAGGCTGTCGCGTCTTATCTTACCGTCTGTTACGTACGCGCCGCCGATTGTGCCGATGCCCGATACCTTAAACGTGGTTCTAATCTCAACGTGACCCGTAACCTCCTCGCGGAAGGTCGGCTCAAGCATACCCTTCATTGCCTTTTCTATATCCTCAATCGCGTCGTAGATTACCCTGTACATACGCAAATCAACGTCTGCTGCTTCCGCAGCGTCACTCGCGCCGTGAGTCGGGCGCACGTTAAATCCGACAATAATAGCATTCGACGCACTCGCCAGCATAACGTCAGACTCGTTTATTGCGCCGACCGCACCGTGGATTACGTTAACTCTGACCTCATCGTTGGAAATACGCTCAAGCGACTGTCTGACCGCCTCAGCGCTGCCCTGAACATCGGCTTTAACTATGATATTGAGGTCCTTCATTTTGCCCGCCTCAATCCGTTCAAACAGGTTGTCAAGCGATACCTTGGTCGCGGACTTCTGCTTCTCCTGCTTCTCTTTGAA
This sequence comes from uncultured Eubacteriales bacterium, assembly GCA_900542675.1. Lineage (GTDB taxonomy): Bacteria > Bacillota > Clostridia > Monoglobales > Monoglobaceae > Monoglobus. The sequence continues at coordinate 18,734 of UQOT01000013.1, forward strand.
CTTTCTGTTCTCAACAACGGCACGTGCGCGGCGTTCATCGTCTACAACATAGAACTCATCGCCGCCTTCGGGCACCTCGGAAAGTCCCAAAATCTCAACCGGTATAGACGGACCCGCCTTTTTGACCGACTTGCCCTTATCGTTGTTCATCGCGCGGACTCTGCCGACAGCCGTACCTGCGACAACAATATCGCCGACGTGCAGCGTTCCGTTCTGGACGAGAACGGTTGCCACGCTTCCGCGTCCCTTGTCAAGCTGAGACTCGATAACCGTACCCTTTGCCTTTCTGTCGGGGTTTGCTTTAAGCTCCTTCATCTCTGCAACGAGAAGCACCATTTCCAAAAGCTCTTTAATATTCTGATTTTTCTTTGCCGAAACCTCGACGCAGATTGTGTCTCCGCCCCATTCCTCGGGCACAAGACCGTATTCCATAAGCTCCTGCTTAACCCTATCCGGGCTTGCTCCTTCTTTATCTATCTTGTTTATCGCGACGATAATCGATACCTCCGCCGCCTTTGCGTGGTTTATCGCCTCGATTGTCTGCGGCATAATACCGTCATCGGCTGCGACAACAAGTATCGCGATATCCGTAACGAGCGCACCCCTTGCACGCATTGCCGTAAACGCTTCGTGTCCCGGCGTGTCTAAAAAGGTAATCTTCTTGTCGCCCACGCGAACGCGGTGAGCGCCTATATGCTGCGTAATACCGCCGAACTCGCCCTCCGTAACGTTGGTATGACGTATCGCGTCAAGCAGAGAGGTCTTACCGTGGTCAACGTGACCCATAACAACGACAACGGGTGAACGCGGCTTGAGCTGCTCCGGCGTATCCTCGAAGTCATCAAATAGTTTCTCCTCTTCTGTGAGAATTATTTCTTTTTCATACGTTCCGCCGAACTCTTCAATTATAAGCGATGCGGTATCAAAGTCGAGCGTCTCGTTAACCGTCGCCATAATACCGAGCAGCATAAGCTTTTTGATAACCTCGGCGGGCGATTTCTTCATACGTGACGCAAGCTCGCCGACCGAAATCTCGCTCGGGATTAAAACGTGCAGCGGCTCCGCCTTTTTACGTTCTTTTTTCTCAGGCTGCTTCTTCGCCTGCTCGTTTTTGTTCTTCTTTCCGCCGCGCGCAGGCTTGCTCTTCTGCTGACGCTGCTGCTGTTTCTTCTTTCCGCCTATCTTCTGAGTCTTTTCGCCTGAGTTTCGTCTGTCGTCGCCCAAAAGGTCCTCGATTTTTTCATCGTAAATCCTGTCGACGTCAACATTGCTGACTCTTGTGTCAACCGTACGCGTCTTTCTGCCGACCTCAATTTCGGTCATAGGCTCGTAGCTCTCCTCGGGCGTACTGTCCGCCGCCTCAGGCTGCTTTTCGGTCTTGCTCTCAAACATCGAAAAGTCCTTAGCCTGATTTTTCTGAGTATAATACTCAAAAATTACGTCAAGCTCAAGCTCGGACAGAGCGCTCATATGGTTTTTGCTCGAAACCCCGTAATTATGCAGAACACCTACAATGTTCTTGCTCGGAAATCCGAAAATTTTTGACAGCTCATATGCTCGTATTTTTTCCATTTATTCATCAACCCTTTCTGCTGCTGTTTCACGGCTCAAAATCCCCTCGGCGAAGCCCCTGTCGCACACTGCCGCGACAACTGCCGCATCGCGTCCGAGTATCCCGCCGAACTCATACCTGTCTATGTCAAGAGTAATTTTCGGTAATTCTCTAAAATTACTCATATTCTCATACTTTTTTTGCGTATTCTTTGAAGCGTCGCAAGAGACAATAATCAGATAAGCCTTATCCTTTCGTATCTGCTCGGTTGCCCTGCCGTCACCGACAGCGAGCTTTCCCGCCTTCATCGCAAGACCCAAAAATCCGCGCGTCTTATCGTTCATTCGACTTATCCCCTTTAATGCTGCAGAGCCCTTCAGCGTCCGCGATAAACTTATCGTACATCCCGGGCTCGGCTTTGCGCCTTAAGACCCGTTCAAGCACACGCTTTTTGCGTATCTCACCAATGCACTCCGGGCAAAGATAAAACCCGCGGCTCTGAGCCTTGCCCGTTTTGTCAACGACCGCCTTATCTCCCGAGATAACCGCCCGAATAAGCTCTTTCTTCTCCGCTCTGCGTCTGCAAACCATACACATTCTTGTCGGCATTACCTAACCTCCGAACTTAAATCTTATCTTCTTCGGTAACGCCGCCGCTCATAATTCTGTCAACGTCGCGCTGCATCTCCTCAACCGTTATATCCTCGGAAATAGCAAAGAGGCTGCTGTCGGTATGCTGCGCCGCGTTTTCCTTGCCGCTTCCGGTATGGTTGGACTTCACAAGCGTTTCCACCTCACTGTCGGGAACCGATGATAAATCAATCTTCCAGCCGGTAAGTCTTGCGGCAAGCCTTACGTTCTGCCCCTCTCTGCCTATAGCAAGCGAGAGCTGGCTTTCGGGCACCACAACCTTGCAGGTGTGCTCCTCCTCGTCCGCCTCAATCGACACAACGTCCGCCGGGCTGACCGCGTTTGAAATAAACTCCTCGGGCACGTCGCTGTACTGAATTATGTCTATCTTTTCTCCGCGCAGCTCGTTTATAACATTCTGCACGCGCATACCCTTTGCGCCGATACAGGTTCCGACAGGGTCAACGTTCGGCATCTTAGACGAAACCGCAATCTTTGACCTTGAACCCGCTTCACGCGAAATTCCCTTAAAGTCGATAATCCCCTGTGCAATCTCGGGAACCTCAAGCTCAAACAGACTCTTGACAAGTCCCGGGTGCGAACGCGACACAACAAGGTGAACTCCGTTTACCGAGTCCGCAACCTCTACAACGAATACCTTGTATCTCTCGCCGACCTTGTAGTTATCGTGCTTAACCTGCTCGTTCGGCATCAGAACCGACTCTGTTCCGTCAATCTCCAAAATTACGTTTCTTCTGTCAATCTTTCTTACAACCGCGCTCGCTATGCTGTTTTCAAGGTCTGTGTACTCGTCAACCATCTTCTCGCGCTCTGCCTCGCGCAGTCTCTGGAATACAACCTGTCTAGCCGTCTGCGCCGCTATTCTGCCGAATGACGACGGCGTAACCTCACGCTCCACAATATCGCCCACCTGATATTCAGGGTTAATCTTCTGCGCATCCTCGAGCAAAATCTCACTTTCACGGTTCTCAACTTCCTCAACAACCGTCTTTCTTGCGTAAATTTTAATTCCGCCGTCCTTGTCAAATTTTACATCTATATCGTGAACCGCGCCGTAATTTTTCTTATAAGCCGATATAAGCGCGCTTTCAAGCGCGTCAAGCACCACGTCCTTGCTTATACCCTTTTCTGCCTCAATCTCATCAAGCAAATTAAATAACTCTGCGCTCATTTTTCCAAAAACTCCTTTATCTTTTATTCTTTAAAACTCAAAATGTACATTAATCCCGGTTATCTTGCTAAGCGGGATACTCTTGTTTTCTCCGCCCGATATAACAAGAACATTGTCGTTCTCATCAAGTCCCAAAAGCTCGCCGGTAATCGTCTTTTCGCCGTCTATGGGGGCGTACAGTCCTATGTCGACCGTCTCGCCCTTGGCGCTTTCAAAGTGCTCGCGCCGCCTGATTTTGCGCTCAATGCCCGGCGACGACACCTCGAGATAATAGTTCTCGCTAATTGGGTCAACTTTGTCGAACAGCTCACTGAACGCGCGGGAGAATTCCTCGCACTCATCAATGCTTATGCCGCCGTCCTTGTCGATGTATATGCGCAGGAAACGCGACGCGCCCTCCTTCACATACTCAACATCATATACGAAAAAATTTTTTTCTTCGGCAACCGGCACGGCAATGTCATATACCGTCTTTTCAATCTTAGAAAAATTCATACTTACCGCCAAATATATTCCTCCCGCCTTTAAATATGCTGCACATATCAACAATATGAAAGAGTGAGGTCTCCCTCACTCTTATGCCCCATATTCATTATGCAAGTTAATCTTATCACTTTAGGTGCAGTTTGTCAAGGGTTTGAGGGAAATTTTTGATAAATAATGTGAATTTCGCTATTTATCCCCGCTGTCCTTGCTCTGCGAGAGCTTTCTAAGCTCCTCCTGGAACGTCTCGATATCCTTAAATTGCTTATAAACCGACGCAAACCTGACATAAGCCACCTCATCAATGTCACGAAGCCTCTCCATAACCATTTCGCCGATTTTATCACTCGGTACCTCACGGCGCAGCGAGTTGTGCAGCGCGCCCTCAATCTCGTCAATCATACTGTCTATCGTCTGGAGCGGAACCGGGCGGCTTGCGCAGGCGTTCAAAATTCCGCGCTCTAACTTCTCGCGGTCAAAGCTCTGCCTTGACTTGTCCTTCTTTACAACAATAATCGGCACGCTCTCTATCTTTTCATATGTAGTGAAACGCTTACCGCAGTTTAAACACTCGCGTCTGCGTCTTATAGCGGTTCCGTCCTCAGCCGAGCGCGAATCCACTACCTTGCTTTCGGTATTTCCGCAATACATACAGCGCATACAAAAAGTCCTCCTGTCGACATAATATATAAATATTTTATCACAAACCCCCGCCGCCGTCAACTTTTAATTTTAGTGCCTTTTGCGCCCTCACGGGCGCGGGGCTTTTTTCCGCGGTTGCCACCGAGGGGTATTTTCTCAAACCCATTAATGCATCTGCCAACCGTAGGGGCGGATATTATCCGCCCGCAAGGCACCCCAACGGGGAGCTGTCAGCCGGCAGGCTGACTGAGGGGGTTCAGAATGCGGCTATCCCATATTCTTTGGCACTTTAACATCAATATGCACTATCCCGTGTGTAGGGAACGTCGACCCCGGCGTTCTGTGCGAATTAACGTATTACGCCAAAACATATGGGAATAGCGCAAATCATTACGTAGCACGGAGCGCCGAGTCGACGCTCCCTACGAATGGTTTGGTAAATATCTCAGGGATTAGCGACAAAAGATATTCATTGCCGCATACTGAACCCCCTCAGTCACGCTCCGCGCGATAGCTCCCCGTCGGGGCGCCTTTCACTAAGCAAATATCGCGCAAAAATCTTTCCAAAATTAACTCTTGCAATAGTGGATTTAATGTGTTATTATAGGAATGCCAAATGAGTAATAATATATTTATAAAAGAAAATGATTTAAAATGTATTTTTATCCCTTGATAAAAATGCATGCTCTGTTTTAACATTTTAAATTGTTTTCTTTAATATATGTTAATCTCGTTTGGCGACGAAGAGCAGCATTTTTTGTGCGCTGCTCATTATGGGCGCGCACTTTTTATTTCAGGAGGTATTTTTTATGAATGTTGAAAGAATTGCGAAAACTTTCGGTCGTGACTCAATATACGACATATTAAACCGTGCGCTTGCGGAGCACTGGCGAAACGACAAAAGCTACAAAGATAAAAACAGCCGTCTTATTGAGCTTGAAAATACCTATCCCAAAATACATAATTTAATTGAATTATATAAGCCTGCGCCGCTAACCTTGGAGGAAAGCCGCATAGCCGCAGAATACTTAGAAATTCTCTATGATATTCATTTAGAAGGGCAAAAAGTTGCGTATGCAAGAGGCTTTTGCGACGGCTGTAATCACAGCAATTCACGCAGTAAGTAAATATAACGATACATAAATAATCCCGAAATTGCCGACACTAAAATAAATTTGTAATATAAGGAGTTTTGTGTAATGGCAAAAAAGGGAATGCGCAGATACCGTCCGGGCGATATTCACGGCGGACGAAAACCAAAAGAACACCACGAAAAAAGTCAAGCCGAGCTTGTCCCCGAAATTCAAGGCAAAGCCAAAAGCGGAAAAGAAAAAGCCGGTCCGATGTAATGTCAAATAAAGACGCCCGCGCCCGCTTAGGGCGCAAAGCGATACGCAAATGCGGGCGCGGGCTTCCTGCGGAACGACACGCAGGTCGTTCCCTACAACCTACTCCCTACGTTCCTACGTTGTACTCCCTTTCAAACAATTCGTCGCAGAATTGGCGTTTTAAGGTTTTCTCATCTACACTATCGACTAGGTAGTGTATTATATGCAGTTTTTTCTTGTCTGCATATTTATGAAGTCCGTTAAGGCGCTGTATGTTCGCCATTTCACTGCGCCACAGCAGAGAGAGCTGCCAACGCATCTTTTTCTTTGGGTTCGGCTGCGGACCTCGGATTATTTGGACGGCTTCGCCGTTTTTATCATCGCTCACACAAATTACGCCCCAATGCTCCGGCACGTGCTTTATCGCTTGTTTTCTGTGCTTTACGCCGACCACAAGGCAGTTCATATCAAAATATTTATCATAATCCTTAACCTGCGTTTTAAGGCGGGCATATGTATCACTGTCGCTTTTAAGCTCAAATCCGATTATCATATCGGGCAGCACCGCGACCACGTCCGCGCGCGACTTGTCGATTACGACCTCCTCCATAACCCGCACCTTCTCAAACATTCCGTCCAGATACCAAAAAAACGCATCCTTAATTTCCGTCTCCAGCACTCCATCACCCCCCGGTAGATTTGTAGGTTCGTAGGAATGTAGGCCGGTAGGTTCCAACGTTCGCGGGCACGTTGTGTACGCGAATGTGGGCGCGTACTCCCTAGTCCCTAGTCCCTAATCCCTAGTCCCCATGTTAGTATTCTCTCTTTGTGTATATATCTATAAATTCCGTGCGAAGTTTTGAGTAGATTATTTTTTGACCGCCGTAGAGACCGTAGTAGCCTGACATCATATAGCTGACTGCGGCTACGGTTGCAAACAGAACAAGCCCTTTTGAGCCGAACAGCTCAACGCTGAGCATAATCGCCGCAATCGGGCAGTTAACTACGCCGCAAAACATTCCGACCATACCGAGCGCCGCGGCAAACGGCGGATACAGACCCATAATATGCCCAACTGTACAGCCGAGCGTCGCGCCAATAAACAGCGTCGGCACAATCTCGCCGCCCTTAAAGCCGCACCCAATTGTTATCATTGTAAACAGCATTTTAAGCGCGAAAGCATAAGGGATTGCCTTGCCTTCAAGCACTGCGGCGTCAATAATATTCATACCCGCGCCGTTATAGTCGGTGGTGCCGAGCAGGTAAGTAAGCCCCGCGATAATCACACCTCCGACAAAAACCCGGATATACGGGTTTTTAATCCATCTTGAAAACAGCTTGTTCGTGCCGAAAACTCCGACGCAGAATGCTATGCTGACAATCGCGCAGACAATACCGAGGATTATCGTCTTTAAAAACGTAACCATCGACAAAAACGGCACAAAAGGCATAGAATACGTCTCGGGAATTACCCCAAACAGCAGCGAAATCTTATAAGACAGCACTGCCGACAAAAGACACGGAATAAACGCCGAATAGTGAATAATCCCGACGCTTATAACCTCAAGCGCAAAAATCGTCGCGGTAAGCGGCGTACCGAACAACGCCGAAAACACCGTGCTCATACCGCAAAGTCTCACGACGTGCATATCGTTTTCGTCAAGCCTTAAAAATCTGCCCGTCATCTCGCCTATGCTTCCGCCAAGCTGGAGCGCCGCGCCCTCACGTCCGACACTTCCGCCGAAGAGATGCGTAATCACTGTTCCGATAAAAATCATAGGCGCCAACAGAAACGGAACCTTATCCTCGCTCCTGACCGACTTTATCACGCTGTCAGTGCCCGCATTCTTGTCCATCTTTGTAATGCGGTAGAGGAAAACTATCAAAAGCCCGCCGAGCGGCAGCAAAAGTATCAGCCATTCGTTTTTATTACGCATACGCGTAACATATGTAATGCACTTGCTGAAAAACGTTCCGGCAAGACCTCCGACTCCGCCCGTAATCGTAGCGAGTATGAGCCATTTTATAAACGTCTTTACGTATTCGTTGGCAGACCTCATTTTCTGCTTAAGCTTGCCTAAAATCAACACTTCCATCTCCTCCGCTTTATCGGTAGCTAATCAAAAATAAAAGCGTCTGACAGCAAGTCAAACGCAATATAAAAACATTGTGGCTGCCTGACCAGGATTCGAACCCGGACAAAGTGAGTCAGAGTCACTCGTGCTACCTTTACACAATCAGGCAATAATAATGGTGCGAGCAGTGGGACTTGAACCCACACGCCATAAGCACACGCCCCTCAAACGTGCCTGTCTGCCGATTCCAGCATGCTCGCACATATTTATCGCTGCCATTGAAAACTGAGGGTTTCAAAAGCCGACTTTGATATTATAATACGCAGTTTTTGATTTGTCAATACTTTTTTTGAAAAATTTGAAAAATTATTAGAAATCTTTACACCAAACCGCGCGTGTGGTATAATGTTTTTATCGTAACACCATTATTTTAAGAAGGGATTGCCTTATAATGAAAATCTATAAAAATCTTACTTTAAATCTGTTAATTCTTCTTTTGGCTGCTGCGGTTCCGCTTTCGGCGGCTGCGGCGGATAATAAGCTGCCCGCCTTTCCCGGTGCGGAGGGCGGCGGCAAGTATTCTAAAGGTGCGCGCGGGATACTTGCAGATGGCGGCAGCATATCGGTTTATCACGTTACAAACCTAAACGACTCGGGCGAGGGCTCATTCAGAGACGCAGTGTCAAAGCCCGGGCGAATAGTCGTGTTTGATTTAAGCGGCACGATTGAATTGAAATCCCAGGTTCAGATTACAAGCAACATCACAGTACTCGGTCAAACCGCGCCCGGAGACGGCATAACAATTTCGGGCGGCGATGTAATAACCGGCGACGGTGCGAAAGATATTATATTGCGCTATCTTAAAATTCGCCCCACCGACAAAAACGGCGGTGAGCCCGATGGGCTCGGCGGCCGCTTCGGCGCCAACATTATATTTGACCACTGCAGCGTATCGTGGTGTGTGGATGAACTGCTTACGCTCTACGGCGGTCCTGTAAGTCAATCAAGCGACAGCGCCCCCGTCGGCAATCATCTTACAATCCAAAACACTATCGGCTCGGAGAGCCTAAGAATGAGCAACCACGCCAAGGGCGCCCACGGCTACGGCGCGATATGGGGCGGCACAAACGCAAGCTATGTCTATAACCTGCTCGCCCACCACGACAGCCGCAGTCCGAGACTTGACAGAGAACCTCAGAATACAGACGTTAAAAGCAACATAATATACGACTGGGGGCAGACCAACTCGGCATACGGTGCGGAACCGTACGACACAGGCCAAACCTCCAAAAGAGGCAGCTATGTAAATTGGGTAGGCAATTATTACAAAGCCGGACCCGCTACAGCAAAAAAGATTATGACACGTATATTTGACGTAACCTCCCCTCTGGCGGACGGCGATAAGAAATCGGCTTTCTTCTTCAGCGACAATTATTTGGACGGCACGGGCGTAATATCGGACTACAATAACAATGCATACGTCAATAACTTCTCGGGCGCGGATATGCTAAATCAAGAAATTGATATGGGTGAGTATAGCATAAGCCATATCCCACCCGAAACGGCATACAGCTATATTTTAAACAACGCGGGCGCAACTCTGCCGAGGCGTGACGCTGTTGACGCGCGTATTATAAACGATGTTAAAAACGGAACCGGCAGGCTTGTCAACAACGCGGGCGAAGTCGGCGGGCTGATACCTGTCGAAAGCGAGACTCGCAGGTTTGAAATTCCCGAACAGTGGCTTACCGAAAACGGACTTTCGGGCAAGGCGGAGACCGACATAACAGAAAGCGGCTATACCGTAATTGAAGCATACGTCAACGCTTGGACGGCAGAAATGTCAAAAACCCCGCCGACAAATCCGAATATTATTGTACAGTCTCCCGCAACCTCGGCATTAACAGACCAAATCGAGGGCTTAGCCGTAGACAACGGCGAATGGGCGGTAATCACCGAGGGCGAGAGCATACAGTATAAGGCGGCGGCAATTCCCGTCGGAGACACCAAAATCGTAAAAACAGAGATTTATGACAAAAACACCAAAATCGGCGAGTATGACAGCGATGTAATAGATGTGCCGCTAACGCTCGGCGCGGGAACTCATTATTTAACCTGCCGCGCGATAAACGACCGCGGCGAAAAGACGCAGAGCACGACGTCTATCGTATATGTGAAATCCTCTGCTGCGCCCGGAAGCTATTCGTTTGCCGAAATCAGGGAAAACAGCTACAGCGGCTACAAGGGCAAGGGCGGAGCGTCAATGGACGATACAAACGGCGTTTACACAATCTACGGCTCCGGCAGAATAACCTCCGGCAAGGCAAGCGACAACTGCGGATTTATGTATAAGCCGGTTACGGGCGACTTTGATGTTACGGTTAAAATTGAAGAAATTCCGAAATTTGAAAATCAGCAGGTAAGCGGGCTTATGGTACGTGCCGGGCTTAATAAGGACGACGTTATGGCAATGCTCGGCGACGGCTGGATAAAATACGGTGAAAACGTCCGCGTGTTCAGCAGAACAGCAAAGGGCGCAAAATCGACCGAGGAATATTTTAAGGACAGCGAAGGCAAAATCTGCGAAAACACAAGCGATGTAGGTTACAGCGTGCCAAAGTATATGAGAATTCAGCGCAGCGGAAACAAGCTTACATTCAGCGTATCAAACAGCGGCACCTTATGGAACGACAGCGGAAACGGCAGCAGAAGCAACCGCGAGCCGATGACAATCGAGTACCCCGACCTGCCCGACACATTGTATGTGGGGCTTGCGACCGACTCCGCAAACGGAGTGTCGGTTAAAGAGTGCTTCTCAGCGGCGAAATTCAGTCACCTTACGCTAAACGGCGAAAGCGATGTTGTGCTTGAAGAAGGCGCGGTTCCGTTCTACGACACCGACTTTAACACCGCGGAAAAGCCCGAGTGGTATGTTCCAAACGGCAGCGGCGAAACAGACTTTGCGGGCAGCGGTCTGAGCGGGAACTTCGGCAAAACCCTGCTGTTCTGGGGCGAGACCTCCAGAAGCTTTAATCCGCAAAGGCGCGGTACTGTAAAAATGACCGCCGATTTTATTACGCGAAAGCATTCAACAAACACCAAAGTAAACAACAATGCAGGTGCAAGATTTATGCTAAACGGCATTGATAAAGACGGCAACCTTACAAAAATCAAAAGCGTATACGCGCAGGTTAAAAACGGATTTTTTGAGGACTACGACAATACGGGCGAGCCGATACCGAATATCACGCCGGCTTCAACTAACACGTTTGAGCTTGATAGTTGGTATAAAGTCGAGATTACACTAAACTACAACACAGGCAAGGGAAAATATTCGTTCAAGCCATATACCGAGTATAATTCTGAGACCGATACCTACGTAACCGAAAGTTCAATATTTGACTGTGAATTTAATTTTGATACGGGCATATCGGTTTCGCAACTGCATTTTCAGCGTTTCGCGGGCTGGGAGATGCATCTCGATAATGTGGGCGCAGAAGTTCAGGACGCGGAATACTTTATTATAGAAAATAACACGGTCAGGGTAAATAATCCCGAAACCGACGCGACGCTCTATATATCAGAGTACGCAAGCGGCGATACGCTTGTAAATTGCACTGCGCATCCTGTCAAAGCAAAGACCGTATCAGAGAGCTTTAATCTACCCGATACGCAAAACAAAACAGTCCTGTATCTGTGGGATAGTAACAATTCGCCCCTATGCGGCTCAACAGAAATAAAATAAACCATGCCATACAAGGGAATGAATAATTATTATGGAAGAAATTTCATACAAACGCACTCGGCTTAAAAAGTTTTTCGAGGATAATCCAAAGTGCGCTCTGGCGTTTTCGGGCGGAGTGGACTCCGCATACCTCTTGTACGCCGCAGCAAAGCTCGGAGCCAAAGTTCAGCCGTATTACTTTCAAACCGCGTTTCAGCCGCAGTTTGAATATGCCGACGCGCTTAAGCTGTGCGCGAAGCTCGGCGCAGAGCTTAAGACTGTGGAATACGATATTTTGTCTGATAATACTATAGCGTCAAACCCCGAAAACAGGTGCTATTTCTGTAAAAAAGCTATGTTTTGCTATCTTACAAGCCGAGCCAAAGCTGACGGATATGATGTAATTATTGACGGCACAAACGCGTCGGATAATTATGCCGACCGCCCCGGAATGAAAGCACTCGCTGAGATGTCGGTGCTCTCGCCGCTGCGCGAATGCGGTCTTACAAAGGACGAGATACGCGCACTTTCAAAGAGCGGTGGGCTATTCACTTGGGATAAGCCCGCGTACGCCTGCCTTGCGACAAGAATTTACTGCGGCGGAAAAATCACCGCCGATATTCTCGAAAGTGTCGAGGCGGCGGAGGGCGAGCTTAAGAAAATGGGCTTTACGGATATGCGCGTGAGAGTAATCGACAGCGCGGCAAAAATCCAGATAAAGCACAGTCAGCTTGCGGCGGCCGAGAATAAAAAAGACGAGATTCTAAGGCGGCTCAAGCCGTATTTTGACACGATAATTCCGAATTTGGAGGGAAGATAATGACAACATTATATTTAGAATGTACTATGGGCGCGGCGGGAGATATGCTCCTGTCCGCGCTCTGCGAGCTTTTACCCGACCCCGATAAATTTATTGAAGATTTAAACTCGCTGGATATTCCAAGCGTCAGGTACTCAAAAAATTCCTCGGTAAAATGCGGAATAACCGGCACGCATATCGACGTATCAATCGGCGGCATACGTGAAGATGAGCATATGCACGGGCATACGCACCACCACTCACATACCGGGATGCACGAGATTGAGCATATAATCGAAAAGCTAAGCCTGCCGCGCAATGTAAAGGACGATGCGCTCTCGGTTTACCGCCTGATTGCCGCGGCGGAAAGCCGTGCCCACGGCTGCGAGGTCAGTCAAATTCATTTTCACGAGGTCGGCACGATGGACGCGGTCGCAGACATTGTCGGGGTTTGCGCGGCGATGAATGATTTAAATCCGGGCAAAGTCATCGTATCGCCGATTAATGTCGGATTTGGCACGGTGCGTTGTGCACACGGAACACTTCCCGTTCCCGCACCCGCGACTGCGCATATTTTAAGCGGCGTACCAATCTACAGCGGCAGCATTGAGGGCGAACTGTGCACACCAACCGGCGCGGCGCTTATACGGCATTTTGCCGACAAGTTTGCGGCAATGCCGGTTATGAGCGTTTCAAAAATCGGTTACGGAATGGGAACAAAGGATTTTGCCGCGGCTAACTGCCTGCGCGCTATGCTCGGTAAGACGCAGGATACGGCCGATACCGTATGCGAGCTTATCTGCAACATAGACGATATGACCGCCGAGGAAATCGGCTATGCAACCGCCGTTTTATTGGACGCAGGCGCGCTTGACGTGTTCACCGCACCCATAGGAATGAAAAAGAACCGCCCGGGAACAATGCTGACCTGCCTGTGCAGTGAAGAAAGCCGCGAAAAGTTTCTGCGGCTGATATTTAAGCACACCTCAACTATAGGCGTGCGCGAGCATATCTCAAAACGTTACGTGTTAAGCCGAGAGATTGTCGAGAAGGAAACAAAATACGGTAAAATTAAAATCAAAAAATCCACAGGCTACGGCACAAAGCGCGAGAAGCCTGAATACAACGACCTCGCCCGCCTCGCCGCCGAAAACGACACAAGCATAACGGAGATTAAGAAAGAAATATTGTAATGCGCACGTTGCGTATCAAGCGGGCGGATAATATCCGCCCCTACGGTTTGCGGTTGTCCTATTTTGGCGCTGGCGGCTTAATTTTTTAGTTTAGGATTTCGCCGACTTTGTCGAAGGCGTTTTTGACGCTGGTTAAAAGTGCGCTGTACTTATCGCTTTTGAGAAGCGGGTCATCGGTCAGGATTTCGGCGGCTGCGCCTTGGGTCTCCTTTAAAACCTCCATATCGGTAAAGAAGTTTCCTATCCGCATTTCGGGCAAGCCGTGCTGGCGCGTACCGAAAAATTCACCGGGGCCGCGGAGCTCCAAATCCTTCTCGGCTATCTTAAAGCCGTCGTTTGTCTCGCACATCATCTTCATACGCTCTTTTGAAACGCCGCTCCCGGTATTGCCAAACATTATGCAGTACGACTGCCCCTCGCCGCGCCCAACTCTGCCGCGGAGCTGGTGGAGCTGCGACAGTCCGAACCTCTCGGCGTTTTCAATCACCATTATTGTGGCGTTAGGCACGTCCACACCGACTTCCACAACCGTTGTAGCAACGAGAATTTTCGCCTCGCCTGCGGAGAAGCGGCGCATTACCTCTTCCTTTTCCGCCGCCTTCATCTTGCCGTGCAGCAACGCAACTCCGCGCCCCTTAAACGGT
>UQOT01000014.1 GCA_900542675.1 uncultured Eubacteriales bacterium
GTCGATATCACGATGCAGCTTGTTTAGCGTGCGTATCTCCTCGTTATCGGTCAGCATAACGCTGATTTCAACGTCGGTGCGCAGATTGAAAAACTCAAGCGTTTGAGCCGCCGCAGCCTTAATTAAATCACGCAGCTGCTTGTTTACCTTTATTGCTTTTTGTTGATTTAAAATTGAAACTTTCATAATTAATTCCTGTTGTTTCTCTTCTGTCTTGCTATGCGTTCGCGCTCCATTGTCTTGCGCTCGTACGCCTTTACTATTTTCTGTACCAGCGGGTGACGCACCACATCGGTCTCCGACAGATACATAAACTCAATCCCCTCGATATTTTTAAGGACTATCTCAGCGTCGCGCAGTCCGGACTGCTTGTCCTTCGGCAAATCAATCTGAGTTATATCGCCCGTCACGACGATTTTCGACGCAAAGCCCATACGCGTCAAAAACATCTTCATCTGCTCACGCGTGGTATTCTGCGCCTCGTCGAGAATGATAAACGCGTCGTCCAGCGTCCTGCCGCGCATATATGCGAGCGGCGCAACCTCTATCTGCCCGCGCTCAATGTTTTTGTGAAAATTCTCATACCCGAGCATCTCGCCGAGCGCGTCATAGAGCGGTCTTAAATACGGATCAACCTTCTCCTGCATATCTCCGGGGAGGAAGCCGAGGCTTTCGCCCGCCTCTATCGCAGGACGGGTCAAAACGATGCGCTTAACCTCTTTATTCTTAAACGCCCTTACAGCCATTGCAACCGCAAGATAAGTCTTACCCGTTCCGGCGGGGCCGATGCCAAACACAATAGAGTTATTCTTTATCTTATCCACATACTGCTTCTGACCGAGAGTCTTTGCCTTAAGCGGCGCACCGCTTGAAGTAATGCAGATAACGTCCTTACCGAGCTCGCCGAGCTGTTCCTCATTGCCCGCTTCGACCTGACCCATTACGTATCTGACTTCCTGCTCGCCAATATTATCGCCGTTTGCCGCCATTGTAAGCAGCTGATTTATCGCAGCGACGGCGAGAGCAACCTTATCCGGCTCGCCGCCTATTTTTATCTCACTGCCGCGGTTGATTACCGCAACGTCAAGCTCTTTTTCTATGATTTTCACATTCTCATCATAACTGCCGAACAGGTTTACGACAAGTTCCATACGCTCAACTTCAATGTGTCGTTCCATATATAACCTTACCTCATACTTTGCGTGATTTTCTTTAGTAGTTTATCCGAAATTCCAAATTTATTTACCTCTATATCATAATTCAAAATGCAAAATTTGTCAAGACTCCTCTGCCTCAATCTCGGCGTTTATGGGTGTCTCGACTGCAATATTTTCGCTGCAATACCACGTAACGGTCACGCGCACGGTATCGCCCGAGATTATGTTGTGCTCCGTCGTCTTTGAAATCACCTTTGCACCCTCGGGGATCTTGCCTTCCACCTCGCGTGTCAATTCCTCACCGCCGAGGCTCACCGCCTCCTTTACCGTCCGCGTCCGCTGGGTCTCGTTGTATCCTACAAAGGTATGCATCGCGCCGCCGACTTCAATATCACGCCCCATAATGCTCGGACGCAGCACGCAATCCTCCTTTCTCTCCTCAAAGCGTGACGAGTCCACGTGCGCTCTTGAAAACATCTCTATATTTTTGCCGAACAGGTCTATTGAAAAAAACGTCTTTTTATTATCGGTGTACTCGCGCTCGGTGTATTTTAAGGCATAGTCGCGCTCGGCGCTGTATTCGGTTCTTGCCCACACCTCGCCGTATGCGTGGACCTCGCGGAAGCCGCCGTATACGCTGTCCATAATCCCGCTGATAAGCAAATCACCCTCGCGCACACCGTCGCCGCGCCGCACCATCGTCTGACCCTGCTTGACTTCAAGCTCATCTATAACACCGTCCTTTGCCGCAACAACGTTACACGGCTCGTCGCCCTCGCGCGGAACCTTTGTGTTATCTATGCGCTCGGCAACCTCGATATAAACGCGGCTGCCTCTTATATTCACGCCGAGCCACGATATATCCTCATCTTTCAGCATCATTTCGTTTCTTACGGTATCGGTCGATATGCTGTCAGACCTGACGCCGACCTTCACGCCCGAACCCTCCAGCTCCTCTACAATCCGTTCTGTCGGAATTCTGTCGTTTCCCGTGACTTCAACAGACATAACGTGCGTCGCAGTATAACGCATAATCACTATAAACAGTATAACCGCAAAAACCAAAGGCCAGCGGCGGCGGTAACGTTTCAGCGCAAACCCGATACCGCACCGCCGCTTAATTTTTATTTTAACCCCGGTTATCCTTGCAGCATCGCGCAGCTTTAAAAAATCACCTGTCGTAATCTTTGCGGTGATTACTCCTCCGTCATATTTAACGTCCCAAACCGCCAAACCGCGGTGAACGCAAATATTGATAAACCGCTCGGTGAACCGTCCGCTGACAGTTATAACGAGGTAGCCCTTTATATAGTTCAGTATTCGTATGAAAAGCATTTAATCCTCCCCGTTATGTACAAAAATTCACGCGTCATTGTCTTAATCTCAAGCTTTCTGCCGTCTATTCTGACGACAAGCGCCTTGCACTTTATACGCAGAACATTATCGCTGTACTCAAGAATACCGACATAGTTTTCAATCGTCATTTCACGGTCGCCAATCATAGAGATAAGCGGCACACCGAGGATTTTATCCTTAGATATATCAACGGTATCCGCGAACTTTTCACGCAGAGTAGAATTGTCATCGCGCTCTAAAGCACGTTTCTGCCTGCTGCCTCTTCCTCCGTTCATCGTATCATCCTCTCATATTCATTCATACAATTATATGCGCCGATGAGAAAATAATACCGCGTAGTATTCTCAGAACCATTTCTTTTGTCCTTGTCAAAAGAAACGGGTGTGCGCATTCATATGAAAGGCATTGCATAACGAGGCGTACAACTGTTAATGCCTGCCGTCGCACACTTCGTGTCCGGCCACGTCCGAGACCTCCAAAGAAAAACGCTTAGCTCGAGTCCGGCCCAGGAGCAAACCGATTGTATGGCGTCATTTCCATTGGCAAAATAGAGTGAAGATATAAAAAGAAAGGCGCCCCGACGGGCGTGGCCGCACACGCAGTGTGTGCGGCCACAGCCAGCTCCCCGTAGAGGCGCCTTAAATATATGTATTATCTCAGTGCAATAACGTGCGGTATTATATCGGCGCGGGTTCCGTCGGGCAGGCGAAAACCGTCTTCGATTTTGCCGAGCTGCTTAAAGCCTAATTTATTATATAGTTTTAAAGCGGCAAGGTTCGTTGCGACCACCGCGTTAAATTGCAGTATTTCAAAGCCCGCGTCCTTTGCGCGTTTTAAGCAGTCGCGTACAAGCGCTTCACCAACGCCTCTGCCGCGGCATTTAGACATAACGGCATAGCTCGCGTTGCATATGTGACCGCAGCGGCCGACGTTGTTCGGGTGAAGTATGTACATTCCCGCTATTTCTCCGTCCAAAACCGCAGTGCCGCACAAGGTCTGAGCGCCGAAAAACTCCGCCGCCTCTGCCGCGCTCAGCTCGTTTTCCTGCGGGAATGCAACTCCGCTGCGAACGACTTCATTCCATATTTCAGCCATTTTTTCAATATCTTCGGGTATATATTCTCTTACCGAAATGTCCGTACTAATTTTCTTCACGCACCTTTTCTTCAACATAAGCGTTCTCATCAATATGCTTTGCAATCTGGCACTCGGCGTTGTAGCTCACTATAAAGCCGCAGAACGCGAGCAAAAGAAGTATTACCGCGAGTAAATATATACATATAAACGTCATTGAGCCCGACATCACAAACAGCCACAGATACACCGCACCGAACGTAAGCAGCGCAAGCAAAATCAGCACAAGCACGCTGAACGGCAGACTTACCATAGAAAACAGCGCCGCGTTTTTGTAAAGCTTGCCTAAGCTTAGCTTATAGCGCACCATAAGCGGATAAATAAACAGATGCACCATTGCGTAGAACAGAAACATACAGTACATCGGATACTTTAAAAACCGCATAAAACTCTCCTGTGAGCCGTAAAATATAATCGCATAGAAGAACACAAACATCATAATAACATCGACTATGAACACGATAATCGACTGCTTAAAGTTATCCTTGACTGCGTCCCAAAAGTCGCTGAGTATAAAGGCATTCTCCTCGCGAGCGTAGTTGCGCATAATATAGTGCATTCCCGCGGTGGCAGGACCTGCACCCCAAAATACCGTGAATACTATTGCCGCAAATATCCGTATGCCGTTGTCAACAAGAATATAAATCATCGAGTAATCGGGATTGCTCAAATCCGGCGCAGAGAGACCGACAATTGACGCAACCTGATTTGCATAGGTCGTAAGCACCGCGTTCGATATCGCACCTGCGAGAAAGTACACGATTGCAAAAGTCGGTATAAGCGCTAAAACATACAAAAGATTTACCTGAATGAACTTCCAGAACTTTCTGAGGAAAATCTCGAAAAACAGCGTTGCGCCTTCACTTTTCGGTGCAAGCTCATCAACGCCCTTGCCGGGCTTGTTATAGTTCCGCATAAAAATTCCCATACTACATCTCCGTTCAAATATTTATTGATTTAATTATAGCTTACGGCGGCAGTTTTGTCAATTGTGCTTTACAAAAGCTCGTATATTTAACGCTTTAAATCAATATACTATACCGAAAGGGTGAGATAAAATGATTGTAGTGCGCCTTAAGACGCTTATTATATGGACGGTAATTATTATGCTCATAATCTGCACAGCCGTGACATACGCGGTTTTTCATTCGAATACCGAGCCTGCGGCCGCTGTAGACGGTGATATGTCAATTGAGCTTCCGATACTTATGTACCACTCACTGACCGATAAAGCGGCAAAAGTCAACACCTATACCGTATCGAAAGACGCTTTCGAGGCGGATTTAAAGTATTTAAAAGAACACGGCTACACCGCCGTTTTTCTGAATGAGGTAATAGACTATGTCGACGGCAATGGCGACCTGCCCGAAAAGCCGATTGTAATAACGTTTGACGACGGCTTCAGGAATAACCTGACCATAGCTCTTCCGCTGCTTGAAAAGTACGATATGAAGGCAGTAATTTCGATTGTCGGAAGCTACAGCGAAAAGTTTTCGGCTCTCGACGATAAAAACCCGGACTACGCATACCTCGACTGGAACGATATCAATGAATTAAACGAAAGCGGACGAGTAGAAATTGACAGTCATACCTACAATATGCATATGCTGCCGGGAGATAAGGGAAACGACTTAAACCGCAAGGGCGCGGCGCAGATTAAAGGCGAGGACTCAGCCACCTACAAATCCCGTCTGAGCGAGGACCTCAACAAAAACCAAACTCTGCTGAGTGATAACTGCGGCATAACGCCGATTGTGTTCACCTATCCCTACGGCGAAATGAGCAAAACGTCCGAAGCCGTAATAAAAGAACTCGGCTTTCGCGCGTCGCTGTCGTGCCTTGAAAAAACGAACTATATAACACGCGGCAACCCCGACTGCCTATACTGCCTGTGCCGCCGCCTGAGAAGCAACAAAAAAAGCGCCGAAGCGATATTGGCGAATAAGAATTAGGAAATACTCAATTTTGCTCCGCGCATAATTTCCGCCGCAAAGACAAGGCTCCCCGCCCGGGCGCCTTTCATAGTGCAAACAGTGCATATTATACCAAAATATACCCTTTTTACCCTAACTTCTAAATCCCGTTACAACACGGTCTATGCCTGAAAGGTCGGGCAGGATTTCAATATTTATATATCCGCTTTTGTGCATCAGGTCGGCTACGTCGTCTGCTTGGTCGTATCCGACTTCAAATGCAAGTATTCCGCCTTTTTTTGGCTGTGCATTTTTGATTATGGCGCGGTAGAACATAAGCCCGTCATCGCCGCCGTCAAGCGCGATAATCGGCTCAAATTCTATGACCTCGGTCTGAAGCTCTAAGAGATCGTCCGTCCTTATATAAGGCGGATTTGAAACAATACAGTCGGGCACAAACCCTATATCGGGCAGTCTTTTAAGTATGTCGCCTTCAATAAAACTCATCTGCTTTGTAACACGGTGCTTTTCGGCATTGCTCTCCGAGAGCCTTAAAGCCGCAGCTGATACGTCAAGCTCACACACCGACGCGCCGATGATATACTTTGCAAGGCTTATGCCTATGCAACCGCTGCCGCAGCCTATATCCAAAATTTTCGGCGGCGCAGGCACCGACTTATACTTTTCAATTACTGCCTCTACAAGCGTCTCGGTGTCGGCGCGCGGAATAAGCACATTCTTATTTACCTCAAACTCAAGCGACATAAACTCGCATTTGCCTATTATATACTGCACCGGCATACCGCTCCTGCGGCGGTTTAAATACGCGTTAACCTCAACGGCAATCGCGTCGGGAACATTCATATCCGACGTGATAAGCGTACTCTTGTCTATGCCGAGCACGTGCATAATAATTAAATCCGCGTCTGCCTCGGGCGAGTCTATGCCCGGGTCTTCACGCAGCCTTTCGTGCGCAGTACGGCGCAGCTTTTTTAAATCCATATACCATAAATCCCTTCGTCACAGCGTGTCGAAAAAGTTTAACTTTAAAAAACAATAGCATAAACGTGTATAGAAACATTGATTTGCCTTAAAAAGCTTACTTACGTGCGCGGCGAAAATGTTTCGCCGTGTTTTTCTGCGTATTCTCTATTCTCTGCGTTACCATTTATCGGAATTTTTATCTTCTGGGATAACGGCTTTGAGCGATGCTATTGCGACCTCGATCTGGTCATCCTCAGGCTCGTTTGTCGTTATATGCTGGAACCACATTCCCGGAGCGCTTATTGCGCGTGTGAACATATTATCGTGGCGACCCGCAAACTTAATAATCTCATACGAAATACCCGCAACAATCGGAAGCAGGATAAGTCTCAGAATAAGACGCCAAACAGCCCACGGCATTACCGCAAAAATTCCGCCGATATACGGAATGTGCGTGAAAGCCTCCTGCTGCCACGGTATAATCGAAAATACCAATATACTTATAACCATAACAATCAAAAGAAAGCTCGTGCCGCAGCGCGGGTGAAGCCTTGACTGCACACGCACGTTTTCGACCGTCAGCGGCAAGCCCTTTTCATAGCAGAATATCGACTTATGTTCCGCGCCGTGATACATAAACACACGCTTTATATCCTTCATCTGAGACACCAGAGATAAGTACACAATAAAAATCGCAATTCTGACTATGCCCTCAATGAGAGTGAGCAGAGTATTACCCGTAACGTGAAGAAAGTCGGTTAAAAATCCCGCAACAAGCGTTGGCAGCAAAATAAATAATCCGACCGACATAATAAGCGACAGAACCACCGAGCAATAAATAATCACATTCATTGCCTTTTCGGAATCAAGCTTCTCTTCAAGCCACTTTTCAAATCTGCCCGGCTCTTGCTCTATCTCGTTGCCGTCCTCGTCAACATCAAAAAACTTTGCCGAAAACATCAGTGATTTAACACCGATAATCATCGAGTCAAAGAAGCTCACGCAGCCGCGGATAATCGGCAGTTTAACAAACCTGCTCTTTCTGCCCTTGCCGAGCTCCTGCTCGTCAACTATAATATCTCCGTCGGGCTTTCTGACAGCGACTGCGATTTTCTCGGGGCCGCGCATCATTACGCCCTCGATAACAGCCTGTCCGCCGATTGACGTCTTTTTAATCACGCACGCCTCAGCCGCGGAATTTTTTATTTCGTCACTCACTAAAACACCTTCTTAAAAATTATTAAACGCTCCTAAAACAATCCGGGGATGTTAAGTCCGCCGGTTAAAGCGCCCATCTGCGCTTCGCTGTCCTTATCCGCCTTGCGCAGCGCTTCGTTAACCGCCGCAACAATTAAGTCCTGAAGCATTTCTATATCATCGGGGTCTACGACCTCTTCTTTGAGGTTAATTTCCATAAGCTCCTTCTTTCCGCTTACAGTTGCAGACACCGCTCCGCCGCCGACCTCGGCTGTGAAGCATTTAGCCTCCATTTCCTCCTGCATCTTTACCATCTGTTCCTGCATCTTTTGAGCCTGCTTAATCATCTGGTTCATATTACCCATTCCGCCGCCCATACCTTTGGGAAATCCTTTTGCCATTTTATTACTCTCCTTTAATATTGATAATATCGCCGTATTCGTTCTTTTTATTAACTATATCCATTATAGACGCTTGCTCCGTGCTTTCGCTCTCCTCTGCGCCGAAAGGCATCTCGCCCTTCATATAGACACGCGCGGTAAGCGGCTTTCCCGCCATCTCGGAAAACAAGTCCGAAAGATATTTAAGCCCGTTTGCCGTCGCAACCCTGTCATACGCGACCTTGGACGCAACCTCGATGTTTACGTTATCGCCGTCAGCCACTGTTCTTCCGGTATAAAGATACATATAAAGCATTTTACTGCTGCTTTTTATATTATCAAGAACTTCAGGCCATAAATCCCATTCGCCCGCCGCTTGGTTTGTCTCTTGAGGCTTGGGCTTTGGTTTTTCCTCGGCTTCATTTTCAGGCTCGGTATCCCAGGGCGGCGTATCTGCCGCTGCGGGTTTTTCTTCGCTCTGCTCAGGCTTCGCATCGGGCGCAGCGGCTTTGACAGCCGATACACCGCTAAGCTTCCGCTCAAGCCTCTCTATCCTTGCAATCAGCGCATCTACGTCTGTACTGTATGTCGGATTGCACAGTTTTATCACCGCGACCTCAGCCGCAATATTCTGCGCCGTCATCGACTTCGCACGCCCCTGATACTCGCTGAGTGTATTAATCGAATAAATCAATCTCTCCGCCGTGTATGCCTTAGCGCTCTCTTTATACTTCTCTATCGCCTCAGTGCTCTTTTCAAGCACATTTTCGGGATTTTCGCACTCCTTGGTCAAAAGCATCGCGCGGAAGTGCCCTATAAACTCTTCAAAAAAGTTAAGTACGTCCTTGCCCTTGTTTAAGAGCGTATCAAGCTGCGCTACCGCTCCGCCGACGTCTCCGCCCGCGATACAGTCGGATATGCCGAACATAGTCGACGAGTCTACAATTCCGACAATCTCCGCAACGTTTTCACATTTAAGCTCCGTGCCGCCAAACGATGCGCACCGCTCAAGCACGCTGAGCGCATCACGCAATGAACCGTCGCCCAGCTCGGCAATAAGCTCAAGAGCATCCTCCGTTGCGTTTATCTCCTCCGCCGCCGCGACTTTCTTAAGCCTTGCCGCGATGTCGTCCGTGCTTATTCGCTTAAAATCATATCTCTGACAGCGCGACAAAATAGTCTGCGGTATCTTTTGCGGTTCGGTCGTAGCCATAATGAAGAGCGCGTGCTCTGGCGGCTCCTCAAGAGTTTTAAGGAGCGCATTAAACGCAGCCGTCGTCAGCATATGCGCCTCGTCGATTATGTAGACCTTGTATTTACATCCAACGGGCGAATACGCCACCTCATCGCGCAAATCACGAATGTTGTCAACACCGTTGTTGCTGGCAGCGTCCATCTCGTATACGTCCAAAATATTCCCGTCCAAAATCCCGCGGCAGGTATCGCACTTGTTGCACGGCTCGCCGCCGTTTGGATTTTCACAGTTAACCGCCCGCGCAAAGATTTTTGCGGTCGTCGTCTTACCGGTACCGCGCGTACCGCAGAACAGATAGGCGTGACCTATTCTCCCGCCCGCCAGCTCGTGCTTTAGGGTATCGGTAATGTGCTGCTGCCCTACAACATCGTCAAATGTCACAGGCCGCCACTTTCTGTACAGAGCCTTGTATTCAGGCATTTCTCCACTTCCTAAATCTATAAATAAAAAAGCCATGTGCTTGCCTTCGAAACAAACCTACAAGCGTTACTCGCACAGTTAGCTCAGACTTAGCACCCTCACGGCACATCGAAATAACTGCTTATCGCTGCTGCGTTCCCGCCCTGACGAGGTTCACAGGTTCCGATTGCGTAAGACCAAGCCGTCAACACCACTTATGCAAGGCAGACCAAACAAGTTTATCCCTCACGACAAGTTTTCATCCCCTCTATAGCGGATTGAGGGTTATAAGGCACCGCTAAAGCCCCGATTTAACATGACTGAATTATTGTAACATAAAATAAACCTACGGTCAATACCTTTTTGGGAAATTTATTTTTGTATAAAATATCACATTTGTGTAAATACTGCCAATATAAATAATTTATTTGGCGGTGATATTTATGATTTTCAAAAACAAAAGGCAGGTTGTAATAATTAATGATATTAAGTCTGACAGTATAGAACAGGCAATATTTATTCTGCGCGATAAAAATAATGAACAAAGAAGCGATATTGTACTTGAAGCAGAACGCATAATCAACAGCTTTATCGGCTGCGGCGCCGCAGCAGTACAGCAAAACACGCCGAAATCAAGAAAAGGCGTAATTATGAGCACCCTGCTATGGTTTGGCTCCGCAATCGCCGTCGTCTGCATCTCGGCGCTTATACTAAGTTTTATGTAAAATCAAAAAGCCGCCGGTAATAATCCGACGGCTTTTGAAATAACAAACATTATTTTTATCAAAACATTTTTATATTGCTATCCTTCGGCTAACTTCTGGTGTTTTTTGCTACAACGTTTACATTCTCGGCTATATTTGCGTAAAT
Source organism: uncultured Eubacteriales bacterium (assembly GCA_900542675.1). GTDB lineage: Bacteria > Bacillota > Clostridia > Monoglobales > Monoglobaceae > Monoglobus. Next base: position 10,646 of record UQOT01000014.1, read on the forward strand.
CATATTTTTACAAATCGCCGATGCGCCTAATATTAAACCCAATAATAACCCTATCAAACCACCCACAGCTATATAAATTTCATCACCTGTTATTGCATCCACCAGAGTTCCCAAGCAGACCCCGATAGTCATTCCGGATATTGAGCTTCCTATAAAAAATATGACGCTTACAACTTTCAAAAAACTAATCCACCCCTGCGCACTTTTTACATGTGCATTTTTTATACCGAATGATGACTTTGGATTACCGAAAAAATTGCCAAACGGTGTACCCGGTATATTACGCTGTTGATTGTTTTGTGAAAAAACGGGTTTTTCTTTTTTATTCGAATTTACCAAAGTTCCGCAGTTTGGACAAGCAGCAAATCCCTCCCCCATTTCATTACCGCAATTTCTGCAATACATTTTTATCCTCCTTCAAATTAAAAATTACAAATACTTTTTTCTTTAATAACTTTCTTTTGGGTTATCCCCGTACTGATTTTCTCCCGGTTGACCGTCAAGAAAAAATAAGTATAAAATATAACAAGCCTCAATCAAGCCAAAAATCGGTATTAAACATAGCCATATACATTTGCCGCTTACACCTAAATCATGGAGGCGTCGGACTTGCAATGCTATTTCCGGAATAGATACTGACCAATTATATAGATATACAATTACAATGACTATATATGCAACAGGATTGTCTGATCCACTCAATCTTAGAAGTATAAAAAACAAAATCCTTATAATCTCGTTTACAGCCATCGCATACCAAAACTCACTTCTGCTGCTTCGTCCGTCAAACTGAAGGCACTTACAAAACATCTCTTTATATGCATTTACTGCTTTATACACAACAGTGCGGCAATTATATATAGTTTCTGAATTATTTTCTATAGGTTGTCCGCAATTAACACAAAACTTTTCGTCTTGAACTTCTCTCCCGCATTTTGTACAATACATTTTCATCTTCCTTGTAAACTCATCTGTTACTTTAAATCCTAAATAAGCGCGTTTACCTTCAAATAAATTGTTTGCATACAATCGGTTATGATAATCAAACCATATGATAAGATGCTGTATTTAACACTTTTATACCTTATACGCAAAAAACTTAATTCGCTATTCCGACAATTTCACCGTTTGACTTTAAAATTTTTACTGATGTGTTTGTGTCATCGCCATCTAAAATATCATCAGCGCTTGAAGATGAAACATAATATACGTCTCTTTCTGAATCATATGTTACGCCGTAGCTTGTACCATAAGAACTAGTAGTAACACACTTTGTATATATTTTTGCTGTACCTGTAATTTCAACGCCGTATGCGCTTTTTATCAGATCTAATGCTTTTTGTATCATAAGGCCGTCAGCTGTATTAATAGTACTATGATTTTTTTGACTGAAATCAGCAATTTCAGCAATTGTAATTTCATTATTCATATACTGTTTTAATAAAGACTTGTCATGATTTACATCATAACCGGCACAACAATATACATTAGTGATATAGTTGCCCGGATCTCCCCCAAGGTATGTACCGCTGTGTGAAACTGTACTGCTTGGCGGGGTATCTACAGTATTTGTTGATGCGACCGCTTCATTATACCATATATCTTTAGGCATCATATTTGCTCCGTTATTTGACACCTGTAAATATTCACCGTCAAAATCAGAGCCTTCTCCTGTATAGCTGTTTAATACAATTCCTCCATTTTTGAATACTATCCCATACTTGATATTATTAAGCATAATACTGTATGTATTGTTACCCTCATCATACAAGAAGCCTTGATCGCCAATCAATTCAAATTGAGGAACAGGATAACCATCTATAGTTACTAATTCGGGCTTTGTAACATGCGCAACAACTCCGATTTCAACTTCGCCGGGAACAACCCCTGGGTATAGACTTACAGCAATATATTTATCGCCCATTTTAAATATACCCTGATACGGCTCAACTTCGGAAATGCCCGCCGAATATGTTGTTTCCGAATAAGTCGGATAATTATTTACCGTTACTTCCACAGGCAACGGCTGCCATACGGTTATTGCGCACCAGCTGATCCAAAGCTTTGCGGAGCGTGTCGAAGAATCCCAAGTAAACTCTATACTATCTAATAGATTTGCCAAATCTTCAAGCGAAACCATCATATATCCGTCAATGCAATACGCAGATATCTCAATACCGCCAATATATACTTTGATATCGCTGTCACACGTATATGTAAACACTTTTCCCTGTCTGCCGGCACCACTGTAAACAGTTCCGCAGCCGCTGATTTCCTTCGTGTAATTCGGAAGGATATTAAGCGTTCTCGCGTCACCGTTCCAATCAACATCGAAACCATAATTTCTCAAATCCTCTGCAACGACAACCGTTTTTCCTCCGCAGGAATATGACGCTATCGGGTAGTGATTTACATACGCTCCTATGTCACTGTAAATAACCGCTCCATATCCTGCATAATCCCTTGATGACCCATTATCCGCCGTAACACTCATACCTGTTGCCGCCACAAGTATTGCGGCTGCCGCACAAACAAGTTTTTTAATTGCCTTTTTTAATCTCATAATCTTCATCCCTTTCTAACATAATAATTATACTTCTCAAATTACAGTGTTTATATTGCTATTAGTAATTTAATCGCTCCCTTCTCACAACCGTTTAGTTGTATAAATTGATTATACACCCAAATAGTCGAAATGTCAATACATTTTTTTGGTTGTAGATATAATATAGGTATAAAAAACTTAAAGAGGTGCTGATGTGAAGAATTACAACGACAAGCTCCGAGAGCTTAGAGAGGATAATGACTTAAAGCAAAAGGATATTGCAAAAATATTGGGAATTAACCAGCAGGTTTATTCAAGATATGAACTCGGAATTCGTCCGCTCCCGATTGAGCTTCTCATCAAGCTGTGCAAATTTTACAATGTAAGCAGTGATTGGGTTTTGGGACTTAATACTAAAGATAAAGAAAGACCGGAGAACAATATAAATCATTCGGATATTTTGTATCACACCTTAAATCAATGCAGTGACAGTGAGATTGAGTTGTTAACTCAGCTTATAAAAACGTATAAGAATTTTGTGAAATAACGCAAAAAAGGGGCTGTAAAAAGCCCCTTTTTCTATTCTGTTATTGTTATTCCTGTACTTTCGCCGACGGTGAATATGTCTTTTGCGTATGCGTTCTGCACGAGCGGAGCTTCGGCGGTAAACACACCCGGGGATACTACGCGTGCGTAGTAGTAATACAGCACCCCGACGTTAAATAATCCGTTGTAATCGTAGAATGTGACTTTTTGTCCGTCCACGCTGCCCCAAGTGCATCGGTAGGGCGATGCGCTCGAATTATTCGGACTAATTTCAATCTTTGCCGAGCTGCTTACATACTCAAGCCCGGACGGAAGGTAATCCGTCACTTGGTACGAACCGTCCGCCGCCTTATTGGTATAGTCAATCCAGAGGTTGACCCTTACCAAATCGCCCTGCTTAAACTCGGTTGTGCTGTTTTCGGTTTCAGTATTATTTGCATTATAATACCTGCGGCGCACCGTAATCTGAGGATCCGCCAATGACGTATCAATCGGAACAGGAACAACCGATACTGTAGAGACCGCTCCGTTTACTTCTTTAAGATTGAAATACTGCATATACTTATTCGGTATTCTCAGCGCAAAGCTCCTGCCGTTCTTTAAGTCAATCGTATGCTCGCCGCCGAAGTAATCATATTTTATAGACGCGTCCTGCGGGTCAGCGTTTTTGATTGCCTCTTCGGTAAAGGCGAGTTTTTCGAGGTTAATCAGTATATCGTCGGTGCGGTTTGATACGCAATATTCGTAAAGTCCCTGCTTCTCGGGCATATCAAGCTTTGACGCAAGGCACATTGCAAGCGATGATGCCTCTAAGATATCATCTTTATCATCGCCGATATTTATATATGCGTACGGCTCTGCAATTGCTATATTCGGCACAATATCGCTGCTGTAGATTTCTGCCGCCCTACCGCTCTCGCCGAACGCTTCAAACGCTAGCGCAAGGTAGATTGAATTAAGCACCGTGCGGTTTTCCGCCTCAGCGTATTTATTGATGTCACTGAGCACCGTATCACCCAAAACCGCAAGCCCATAGAGCGCCGCATACTTGTTCTCCGCGTTGTCGCCGTTATATGCTTCTCTTAAATAATTCTTAAGCGACTCGGCGTTAACCTTATCACTGATATACGGCAAAAGCTTAACCGTGAGACTGAGGTCGCTCTGCGCGTATGGCAGAATTCCCATACCGCCGTCCTCTTGCTGATAGTCGGTCAGTTTATAGTCTTTGTTTATTCCCGACCTGTATATGTCCGGGAAGTACGTTTCAATCAATTCATCGGCTTCTTCTGCCGAGACAAGCTTTTCGAGCCTTGCGCCGCTTGCATATCTCAGGCTAAAGAGGGTTGACAAATATTTACCCCTTCCGTTATCGGTAAATACAATATCGCTCATCCCCTTGTCAGCCGTTTCAAAGTTCATACCGGGATACGCCTCGGAATATACCGCCTTATTCATACTACGGTATGTTTCGTACACGTTATAAACGTGCTTTAACGCGTCGGACATTCCTGCGCAGTCCGCCTTAATCACAAGCGTATATTCGCCCGCCTCGTTCATCTCGGGAAGCGGGATATTTATCCTCTCAAATGCCTTGCCCGAGCCATAGAGAACATTATCGGGCATATCCTCACGCCACAGAGAAACACTTACGTCCTCACCGCCTTTAAGCGCGGAACCGTAAACGCTCACGCCGACAGACGGCATATCGCCGATTAAAAACTCATCGTTTAACGTGTAGTTTATAAACATCGGCTTTGAGGCGTTTATACTTATTTTATTATTGCCCGCGTATAAATCATCGGTCACCGCCGAAGCCGTAAGCCGCCACGAGGTGATGTTATCGGGCAGCGTAAAGCGGTATTCCGCCGTGCCGTTTTCGTCCGTTTTAATTGACGCAAACGCAGCCGTATCTTTAAACTCGGCACGAATGCCGCCACTATTCTCATTATTGAAAACAGAGGCGGATTCAGCTGTATCAGCTGCTGCACCGCTCGACATTACTGACTTTGACCCGCCCCCGCCGGAGATTACTGCGGCTCCTGCGCTTCTTGTGTAATACCCCAAACTTGATGAGTGGCTGAAATAGTTAAATCTCAGGGCGTAATACCTTGTATAGTACAATTTTTCAATCGTATTAACGGTGTATTCTTTAATTGCAAACAATGCCTCGTCTACTACGCTCAAATTCACTGCCGCACTCTTTGGTGCGCCGTTTTCATCGGCGGTTTTAACCCTGACCGTACATTCTTCACCGGGAAGATAGCTTTCCTTATCTGTTTCAAGCCCGATACTAAGTTCTTTTTCGTCATACGCATATTTAATATCCGCACACATACCGTATCCTGACTTGCAATCTCTGCCGGTGAAATAGAAGCAGTATACATCCACATTCGGCGCAAAACTCTCATCAAAGCTGCGGCTGTATACGGCGTCTGTGGAATAATCCAATATTTTATCATTCTTTGTGACATAAAGAAAACCACCCTTTGTAACATCGCGCTCACCTTGTTTGAGCGACAGCTTTACCTCGTCGCCAATGTGATAGCCCTCCTGCTCTCCGTCAATGTAATACGAGCCTCTTTCCGCGTTATAGTAATATTCCGACCAATCTCTGCCCAAATATCTTTCAAAATTCATCGTTTTGCCGCTTTGGTCGGTGCAGCTTATCTTTGCATAAAAGCTGTCGTTATTACCGCCGCGTAAATTAAACTCGGTCTTTGCCTTGCCGTCTGAGCCTGTCGTCATACTCACAGTATCGATTTTTTCTTCGTTTCTTGTATATTTATATATAGGGTACGACTTTTTCTCGATATAATCATAAGCTGTGTCAATCTGCTCCGCTGTATAGTAAACGCGGTAGATATCGGCGGTAATATCCTTGCCGCCGAGCGGCGCGTCTTTATAATCACTGCGGTCTTTCGCCGTTCCGCTGTTTATTCTGTCAAGCGTAATCGTGTTTACCTCAGCCGATATGCTGCCTCTGTCACCGTCTCTTTTCGCATCGATATCGACATCTATATCGTTTAAGAACACAGTTACATCTTCCCTCGCCGAAACAAGTCCTATTTCGGGAAGGGTCGCCTCAGCCTGAAGTATAAAACGAGCCGTTCCCTGTCCGCTTACATTAGCCTTTTTAGTCAGATTTATTTCACCGTTTATATCCGTCCTCGCCTCTGTAGGTCCGGAGCTATTATATTTTCCGCCCGAAGCGTAGGCATTGTACGTCACCTGGGTATCGGCAACGGGCGTTCCCTCGAAAAAGCTTGATTTTATGGTATAGTTTATCTCATCACCCGCAAAAACGGCTTTCTTATCAGAGGTAATCTCAAGCTTATACGGCGGTTTTACATAGTCATATACGTCTATGTATTCCGAGCTTATGGGGTTTCTACGGTCAAACTCACCCGAACCGGCATAAACGGTAATACTGTACCATCCCGCCTCAAGAGCGGGCAGCTCAATTTCACCGCTGTACACGCCGCCTTCGACTTTGACCGGCTGTCTGCTCAAAATATCATTACTGTAGACATTATCAAGCGTAACGGTTACGTAGTCAATCGGCTCCGCGCCGTTTCTCGCCTTAATTGCGCCCCAGAACTTCACGGTGTCCTCGGTCTTAAACAGGGTTCGGTCAAGCTGAAATACCGACCAAAACTCTCGACTTGCGGAAGTTACGCCGTCACTCCCCGCATTAATCGGCATTAAACACCGTCTGCCGTTTGCGCTCACAATAAAGCCTTCGGGGAATGCTGCGTTTTCTATCTGCGCAACTCCGTCTTTGCCGGTTTTAAATTCCGCACCTGTTTTAAGGTCGGTAATAACAGCGCCGTCGCAGCTTTTTTGAGTCTTTATATCGTTAACCCAAACCATAACCGTGCCGTCGTAGTCGCCGATTGTCTGAACCGCTAGGTCGCTTACCTGAACAACCGTCTGCCTCTTCTCATCACCGTATACCGCCTCAATCAGATAAAGCCCCTCGCCGTATTTCTGCGGAAGTGTAATGCTGTTATCTTCGGTGTCATATGCGTCTTTTAGCTTAAATTCGGCAATTCGGCTGTAGCCTGACGCGTCTATGCCCTCAGGTCGGTTATATGTACACCAATATTTATCTTCGTCCAAAAGTGAGCGTTTTACATCTTTGACCGCTTGCTCGCTTAGACCCATTTGGTATACAAAAATATCGGGATTTACTTCTTTATTTTCCTTATCATTTATATAGAACCGAACCCGCTGCTCTTCATCGCTTGAGAAGGTCCTCATTCCCTCGTAAAAGCCCATCCATACATCGGACTGCTCCTCTGTATCGCCCTCGGTTTCAAAGCTGAACGTAAAGTCCTCGTCTATTACCGCTTGGGTCAGTATGTTCTTAACTCCCGCCTTAACCGTGACCATATAAAGCGTCTCTTTTTGAAGCGGCTGCAGAGGAACAAACGACACGGTTTTATCATGACGCTCAAATTTACCTTGAATGCTCGGCTCTATCGAAAAGTATTCAGCTATATCGCTGTATGCCGCATCGCTGAACGTAATTTCGATACCGCTGTTTATCGGCACATTGGTTGCCGAATTGTAAGGCAGAGCGGACACAATTTGAAACTCCGCGGAAGTCTGAAACGCCCACGTGACCTCGTCCTCTCCCTCACGGTTTAACCTGAACTTGATAATTGAATTAGACGGCAGCTTAACAGCCGGCGTAATCAAAAACTCACGCTCTCCGCCCTGCTCAACCGTAAGAGGCGGTTCATCATCCAAAGTGAGCGCCTCCGTAAGCTCATCCGCCGTAATGTCCGACTCGGACGTGAATTTAAACGCGCTTTCCGCGTCAACTCCGTCCGCACTCTCCAGAAGCGGAGTTAACGTATATCCGTTTCTCGGCTCCGCCTCTGCCGCCCCGGCATAAACGCACGGCATAATCATAGCCACTGCCAGTATTACCGAAAGCAGCCTCCTAAGTTTTTTCATAACTACCACTCCTTATATTTTATATATTATCCATCCAATATTCACGTACGGGCGGATAATATCCGCCCCTGCGGTTCGCGGGCAATATGATAAACTCTCGTATTCCCGCGTATTCGCTATTCGCTAATTCCTAATCGCTACGTTCCTACGTTATTTGACGGTTAATACTGCCAAAAAGTTCCCTGATATTTCTATAAAATTAAAATTGAGTAAATAGTGGTCACAAGCCCTGCCATTCCTATGGCAATACCGCTCATCGCGCCCTCCACATCGCCGATTTCAAGCGCCTTGGTTGTGCCGAGCGCGTGCGACGCCGTGCCTATCGCGGTACCTGCCGCAACAGAGTTGTTAATTCTGAATATCTTAATCAAAATCGGCGAGAACATCGCTCCGAATATGCCCGTTATCGTGAGTGCGATTACCGTTATAGACGGAATGCCGCCGTAGCTTTGACATATCGGTACGGCTATGGCGGTCGTTACCGATTTGGGGAACAACGCAACCGTCACCTCTCTGTCAAAACCGAACATACGGCACATAAGCAGCACGCACACTATAGACGCGAGCGACCCGACAGCGGTGCCGACCAAAAGCGGAAGCCAGTTTTCTTTAAGCGACTTTATCTGCTGATGGATTTTAACCGCAAGCGCAGCAGTCGCGGGAGCCAAAAACAGTTCAATAAACGCTCCGCCCTTTTCATAGCTTTCATACGGAATTCCCAAAATCAGCAAAAACGCGATAACCAAAACGTCCGCTATAAGTATCGGGTTCGCCAGCGGCGTTTTGAGCTTTCTGTTAACCCACACGCCGAAAATATACGCAAATACGCTTACAGTCACGCCGAACAGCGGATTTATGCTTATTGTATCAATCAATTCCCGCACCGCTTTTTGCCTCCTTCCTCTGTCTGAATTTATTCTGAAGCAGCATAACAAACTTGACCGTGTACGCAGTCGCGGCAAACGTTACCACCGTCGAGACTATACATACAATCAGTATCTGTACCGCGCTGCTCTTTAATATCTCAAACTGGGTCATTATCCCGACTCCCGGCGGGATAAAAAAGAACCCCATATTGTCGAGCAAAAATCCGTTAACCTCTTTAAGCTTTCCGGGCTTAAACCAATTTAATATGAATAATATAAACAAAAACACCATACTTATAACACTGCCCGGAAACGGAACGGGAATGAGCTCAGAGACAATCTCACCGATAAGGCATACGCCGAAGATTATCGCCGCCTGTTTTAATATCTTCAAAAAAGTTCACCAACCTTCAATAATGGTTATTAGAATTATACACCTTAAAAAATTTTTTGTAAACACTTGCTTTAAAATCCAAACAATGATATACTGTATCGGGTGATAAAAATGAACTCAAAAATAAATACGACAAACTTAAACAGTGAAAATAAAAACTTATACATCGACCCGCAAAAGTCGTGCTGCTTTACGGGTCACAGAATAATACGCAGCGAAGACGTAAGCGCTATTAATCATAACCTCCCTATCCTGCTCAAGGAGCTTTATAAGGGCGGTATAAACACTTTTATCGCCGGCGGAGCATTGGGCTTTGATACAATAGCCGCACTTGAAGTCATTAAGTTTAAATCTGCGCATAACGACGTAAGACTCATCCTTGCGCTGCCGTGCAAAAACCAAACGGCAAAATGGAATTATTCACAGAAACAACAATACGCGGAGGTCTTAAATTCCGCCGATGAAGTCATATATATCTCCGATGCCTACCTGCCCGGCTGTATGCAAAAGCGCAACAGATTTATGGTTGACAACTCAAACACAGTAATCGTATATATCCATAACGCCTCAAGCGGAACAGGCTACACCGCAAAATACGCCCTCGACAAAGAGCGCAGAGTTATTAATATTCTTACCTACCAAAATGTGAATTAAACATTATCATAAGGTTTTCGTTTTGGTAACGCCATAAATACTCCTCAAATCATCTCTTATATGGTTTCACGTCATCAATTAATCCTATAATGTAATCAGAAGAAACATTATATAATTTACACAAAATTGCTAAATCCTCTATTTTTAATTCAGCTCTTCCCGTTTCAATATGATTATATCCTTGCTGTGATTTCTGTAATACTTCTCCAATATATGTTTGTGTATAATCATGGTCTTCACGCAAATTTTTCAATCTTGTTCTGTAATCCATAATATATTCCTTCTTACTTTATTAAATACTCTGAAAAGAATATCATACTCAATATCTGAGTATTGACAATTACTCAAAGATTGAGTATAATATTTATATCCAAAGATTAGAGATATTCTTTATGAACAAAAAATTGCAAGCATTAATAACGAGAAATTAAAATGAAAGGATGAAAAACTTAAGTGAAGAAAAATTTATTAGTGGGAACATTATTATCAATTGTTGTATTAATTTATTGTATAAATGTAAATGCGGCAACAGCTAGCGATGTAATTTCATATGCACGTGGAAAACTTGGTTCTACATCATATAATGGATTGTGTACCAAATTTGTAGGGGAATGTTATGGTGCATACGGTATCGTTGGTCACGCAACAAGTGCATTAGATGCTTGTTCAAAATGGAGAAAATCTACCAGTAGCAATAATATACCTGTTGGAGCTGTTGTGTTTTTTAATTCACCATCGTATCCTCAATATGGACATATTGGAATTTATGTCGGAAATGGGAATATGATTCATGCTGTAAGTACTGTACGTGAAGAAGCTATATCACAGTATTGGTGGAATAATTATTTAGGTTGGGGTTGGTTTGGCGGCGTTGAATTATCAAGTGTCTCACCACCGTCAGCACCAACAAACTGTTTGGCGGGATCTTGGGATGACCGGGTTCAAATTCAGTGGGACAGGGTTGACAATGCAGATTATTATGAGTGCGGCTTGATAGAGGTCAACACTCGCGAATTAGTTGTTAAAGCAGATATAAATGATTGGTATTATAATTTTTATGGTGTACCGGAAGGTCAGTATTTTGCATATGTATGCGCACACAATTCAGCAGGAACAAGTTCACATTCAAACTGGTATAGAGTTGATGTAAATTATACAGTTCCTGCTGCAGCATCTGTTACATTAAATACAGATAAAACAATTGAGGGAAACTCTGTAAAGGTTTCATGGAACGCTGTACCCAATGCAAAATATTATGAGTATTATTTAACAGAATTTCCGGTAGGTTATGCATATGGAACTTATACCAAACATGAAAACATACAAAACACCAATGTGACATTTACAGACTTAAAAAGCGGACATTATGAATTTTTTGTACATGCAATTACACCTCAAGGCAAATGGGGTCCTCAAAGTAATTGGGTAAAATTTGATGTGTATGCTAAAGATTACATACCCACAAAAATCATATCTCACGACAATCGCATTTATGCTTTATATGACTATGAAATGTCATGGTCTTTTGCAAGAGACTTATGCACAGATTTAGGCGGACATCTTGTGACCGTTACAAATCAAAAAGAAAATGATGTTATTACTGATTTGATAGGATATGGAAATATGGACGCATATTGGCTTGGCGCTTCGGATTACGGTCGTGATGAAAAAGATTATGCTTGGGTCACCGATGAAGAATTTTCATACAGCCATTGGGCAGACGGAGAACCAAGCAGCAATGGTGTTGACGGCACCAAAGAGCATTTTGCGGAAATACGAAAATCTTACGGAAACAAATGGAACGATACGCACAATATAAATAAGGCGAGCAAAGGTTTTATACTTGAAATAGAAACCCATGATATAAAGCCTGCTGCAACAGAAACATTTAACGGAAATACTTATATGATATTTGACAAAAATACAACATGGTCAGAAGCTGAACATCATTGTGAAATGCTCGGCGGTCATTTGGTCTCAATAAACAACAGCCAAGAAAACGAATTCTTAAAAGAATTTCTGCAGAACGGCGAACGCAACTGGTATTACATAGGCGCCGACAGAACAAGCGGCAGTTGGAAATGGATTGATGGAAACAAGTTTAATGATATAACTTGGGCAGATGATGCTGATAACTGGAAGGGTAATTATTTGATGATATATAAGTTTTCAAAAAAATGTGTGGGCTTTAATAACGCGTACTTTCCGGAAAATGATATATGTCATATCGGATTTGTATGTGAAATTGAAAGCGAGCCGATACATCCCATAATACTTGACCTAAATTCATATGCAGTAACAGAAAATATGAATTTAAAAAATATTGTCAACGCCAATATCTGTAATAATTCAGTCAGTGCTATCAACGCAGAAATAATATTTGCATACAGCCGCAGCGACGGAACACTTATTAAGCTAAACAGACAAAACATATCAATACCGCCCAAAGACGCAATTAATATTGAAGATAACACAAACTGCAAGATTACAGAGTTAGAAAAAAACTTGGTCGATAAAGTTGAAGTCTACGTTTGGGACAGCCTAAACGGTATGAAGCCGTTATCTGAAAAAGTCGTATCAGAATTTGTATATGAATAAAAAACATCTAAGCAATTTAAAATCGGCATCGCGCGGATGCCGATTTTTGGCTTAATATTAATCTTCAAAGTCGAACTTGTCGGCGTTGCGTTTTTTGAATTCGTCGTAAATCTTTTCGGCGAGGCTTTCGTCCACTACCTGCGACAGGCAGTCCTCGCTCTCGGCGTCCTTGTCTATCTTAAACATTGCGATTTCGGTTACCTCCTCCTCGCTGTCATCGTAGGGAATGCATATTATATAGTCGCTGCCGCCTATTCTTACTGTATCGAGATGCTCAAACGGTACGGTTTTTCCGTCCTCGTCAATGAGTTCTAAGATATTATTGTTCTCCTGAATATCATCATTATGATTTTTGTTGTTATTTTGTGCCATAATAAAAATCCTCCTGTTATTTTATACTGTCTAAGTATGATTGAAGTATAAACGCGGCTGAAATACTGTCAACCGAGTCCTTGCGCTTTTTGCCGCGGACATTCGTTGTGTTCATCAGGTTGTGCGCCGAGACGGTCGTCAGCCTTTCATCCCAAAGTATAACCGGTATTTCGGTGCGCTTTTCAAGCTCTGATTTTAATTTCTTTGTCTTTTCGCCGCGCTCACCGACAGTGCCGTTCATATTCTTCGGAAAGCCGAGTATAATTTTTTCGGCTCCGAGCGAGCCCGCAAGCTCCGCCGCGTAATCCGCAACCTTAATTAAGCTGTGAGACTTAAAATTATCAAGCGTATTCGCACCGAAACCAAGCTCGTCCGACACGGCAAAACCTGTCCTGCTGTCTCCGAAATCAATTCCCAGTATCTTCATATTGCTAAAACCCCGCGTTTTAAATTCTTAAAAATAATAATAGCATTATTCTGCCAATATTACAAGTATTTTATAAATAATTTAAAATATTTTTAAAAAAGAGAAAGCCCGGCATAATTGCCGAGCTCCCCCATAGGTGAATGGATTATATGAAAAACTTTAATACCATAAAGGTATTAACTATGTAGTAAGGAACAAACGAAAACTTGACATCAGCACATAGCATCTATGCCGTTCCCGTTCGTCTCTATTAGTATTATAGCTGTAAAATACGTCAATGTCAAGAACTTTTTACAAATTTCTTTGAAAAAACTTGATAATTTGTGGTATAATCATATTAATAAACAATTTAAGAGAGGAAAATAATTATGAAAGGCAAAAAATTATTGGGGTTAGGCGCACTGGCGGGAACAGCAGTCGCCGCGGCGGTCATATCACGCAGAAATAAAAACGGCAGCATCACCATAAACACACCCGTTCCTGCTGCCGATGACTTTAATGTGTCCGAGGTAACAGATGAATTCTTAAATATTGCCGAAATACCGCGTAAGTCGGGGTATGAGGAAAAAATCGGAGACTATCTTATAAAGTGGTCGGGCGACTGCGGTCTCATTTGCGTAAGGGATAAAAACGGTAATGTTATAATAGACAAACCTGCAAGCCGCGGCTATGAGACCCACGGTCGCGTAATTCTTCAGGCGCATATGGATATGGTATGCGCTGCTAAAGACGATAAAGACTACGACTTTTTGAAAAACGGAATTCAAACTGTACTTGACGTGCAGCGTGGCACTCTTACAGCGGACGGAACAAGCCTAGGCGCAGACGACGGTATAGGCGTTGCCGAAATTCTTTATATCTTAAAAAAGCGAAATCTAAAGCATCCGCCGCTGCGGGCGATTTTTACCGTCTGTGAGGAGACCGGTATGGACGGTGCAATCGGACTGAGCGACACATATCTGGACGCAAACTACCTTATAAATATTGACAATGAGGATATAGACAGCCTGTGCAATTCCTGCGCAGACAGCGCGTCGCATATCCTGACAAAGCCGTTCACCGCCCGCGAACCCATCGGCGACTGTGCGTTTGAGATAAACATCTCGGGTCTGAGCGGAGGTCATTCCGGCACAGATATCAACCTCGGCCGCGCAAACGCTGCCCAAATACTGGGTACAGCATTAAAAGAAGCTATAAGCCGCGGAATTTCTGTTGAGCTTTCCGCCTTATCGGGCGGCGAAGCGGGCAATTCGATACCTAAGTCGGCAAACGCCGTTGTAATTACGGACAGCGAAAAAGCCGCAAGCTTTAAAAACTGCTTAAATTCGGTCTTTAGCCTTATAAAGCACGAGTACCGCCATAGCGAGCCTAATATGAAGCTTGAACTGACGGAGCTTAGCTCCGTTCCCACTCCCGTTGCTCCTGCCGAAGCCACTGCCGCTGCCGCAGATTTAATAAGCGTCCTGCCATGCGGAGTAAACTCAATGAGCCCGCTTATTGACGGCTTGGTTGAAAGCTCGGCAAATATCGGTATTATAGGTATGGAGGACGGCAAAATCAAGCTTACGGTAACCACCAGAAGCTCAACCGAATGGAAATCACAAAAACTGTCGCTCGCGGTTAAAACCGCCGCGCGCCTTGCGGGATTTGAATACGACAAAGCTGCGTACTCGCCCGGATGGGAGCTTAATCCCGATAACTCCCTTGACGAAAAATACGCAAAGGCGTTTAAAGCCGTAACAGGCAGAAATATAAAATCCGCGCCGATACACGCGGGACTTGAATGCGGCTGCTTTGCAAGAAAGAACCCGAAGCTTGATATGATATCAATCGGTCCGACAATTCATAATATCCACACCCCGAACGAAACGCTCATCCTCAAAACCGTGACCGAAAACACAAAAGCAATAATTAAAACATTGGAGAATTTATAAAATAAACGTGTGAAATTCATATTGATAATGAAGGTCAAAAGGCGCCCCGCCCATGCGCCTTTATGATTATTAAATTATTGTAACAAATATTGTTTTTGTATGTCGTTTCGTGTATAAAAGCTTTGTCGGATTTTCTGACGGGGTAAGACTGAAAACAGTGTAAAAGCTGGGCGGTTATGCCATCATCTCCAATGAAAGGAGGTGTGGCTTATGGAATATATGTACATAATGATGTATATTATTACTATGATTATACTAATCATAACCATAAAAAAGTAACCCCCACAGCCAAGTGATAGGGTTACTTACAACACATTATTTGGCATAACCGTTTGAAGTCTTGCCTTTTTTCTAATGTCATTATATAACAGCTTTCTGATTTTGTCAATGCTTTCTCTTAAGTTTAAAAATTAGGATGCCTCCCCAATTACAGTAGAGAAGAGCCGCGGCGGATGCCACGGCTCTTGTTAATTGGAAAGAAATCTATATATAACTTATCTTAAGTTATCAATGCTTCCGGCTGAGTAGATGTTTGTGAAGCCCTGTGCTTCGGCAATTTCTACCGCCTTTTCCGCTCTCGCGCCTGAACCGCAGAACACGATTATTGTGCTCTCGCCCGGCTGAGACGCAATCCAGTCAGCAAAATCGTCAACCGGGACGTTTACCGCTCCGTCAATGCTGCCAGACGCAAATTCGTCTGCGCTTCTCACATCGACAAGCTGTGCGCCTCCGTTTACAAGCTCATACGACGCTTCTTTCTGAATATTGCTCTGACGCGCCTCTATGATGCTTATTTCCGTGCTCTCGCTTTCACCGACAAGCGTTATCACGTCTTCGCCGCTTGCATAGTCAAAGGCTTTAATATCAAAATCACATACCTTTTTAAGCGTCACGCACTTAGCACACGGCGGCATTGTGATTAAAACTCCGTCATCACACGCAAGATACGTCTGACCGCCGACAGAGATAACATCGTTTATCTTGTAATCTGCGTTATCCAAATCGCTCTCTGCGAACTCTGTCGGTGTTATATCCATCCAAACCGTACCCGCCGGGCTTGTGATAAGACGGGTTTTGCCGCTCTCGGTATCCGTTACAACAGCGGTCAGCATACCGTTTGTGTTTACAAGCTTGTTAAACACAACCTCACTGCCGTATTCCTTGCTGTAGCTTATCGTGTTTATTTCGCCGGTATACTTATCAACCGATGTGATTACATCGCCCGAAATACTTACTGCCGTATTGTCATTCTCAGCGGTAAGCTCCTGCGCCGCAGAAGACGCGGAAGGCTTTAAATAGGTCAGCGTTATCTTGTCGTGGTTGCCGGCATATCTGCCGTCGGTATTAAGCTTTACAAATAAGCCCTTTTTGCCGCTCAGCTTGCTGCTGTCCGTAAATCTAAGCCGATTTTCATAATATGTTTTCCAATCCTTGCCGCCTATGATAGATACCGTACCGAGCTTATTCGCGTCGGTCAGAAGCGACTTCGTAATTGCCGCATCATCAATCCCTGTCATATCGACCGCGTAGAAGGTTACCGTAACATTTCCGCCGTCATCACGCTGGCAAGAAAGCAAGCTTATCTCACCGAGGTTATCCATAGACTGCTCGCCGAAGTAGAATGTATAGCCGTCGCCTGTTGTGCCGATGCACTTGTTTCCGTCGGCCAAATCCTCTGCCTTAAAGCCGCTGTCGAGAGCCTTGGCATAGTTTTCAAACTGAATTGTCTGCTTTGCCAGTATCTGGTCCTCAGGTATCGGGTCAAGCGTCGTAACCGGTGTTGCTGACGGCGACGGTGACGGAGTGGTAATTTCCGCCGTCTTGCCGCCCTCAAACAATACTCCGCAAAGCGTCTTATTTGCGCCGCCGCCGTATACATACACGGGAACGCCCGCCTTAACGTTTGCCTGAACGGTAGCAACGTTCTTATCGCCCGTACCGGGAGCTGTATTGAGGACATTACCGTCCTGCTCAATATTCATAACGCGATTGGTGCTTGCCATAAAGAATGCGGTGACAACTCCGTCAAACTGCGGTGTAAAGAATACTTTGCGCGCCATCGTGTCGCTCGCGCCGCCCTTTAAGCTTCTTGTAAATGTATATTTAACACCATTAAAGGTGCAGCTTCCGCCGCCGCCCGTGCCCCAGCCGCCATAGTTATCCATACCGAGATTACTGCGCTGAAGCGTATTTTCGGCAGTGTTAAAGAACGAATCAAAGTTCGGGTCGCTGAAGTTATACATAACCGTCTTTTTAGCTTCCTGAGCCTTGTTATACACCTTGGTTGTCTTGCCTGCCATAGGCTTTATTGTGTCAAGTCCGCTCCACGCATAGATTGTTGTCTTGTCGTGTTCCTCAAGTCCTTCAAGAACCGTGGTTTCGCCCGTTATCTGACCTGTTGCAACCTTATTGATAGTTCCGTCGTCATTGTATACCGCACCGATAAGCGTGCTTCCAGTAAGATTTGCAGGAGTGCTTACGCTCATCTTTCCGCCGTCTGCGTTGGTTACTTCAAGCTCGCCCGTATTGTAGGCAAATCTTATATAGTCAAGATTTGCCGCGTTTGTCTGTACATATATTGAAGTGCATCCGTTATCATCAAGCGTCAGCATATCCAAAACTTTGTCGTTTACCGCCATTTTAACGTCAGCCCACGTTGTCCACGCACCCGTCTTGGGAGCTGTTGCCTCGGCAATAATCCAATTATCACTCGGCGTCATTGATACCTTGAGCTTACTCTCGGCGTCCTTATTGGAAACTCTCATAGTAATATCCGCAAGTCCGTCAAGCTTAACGCCGTCAAAACGCAGCCACTGCGCAGCCGTGCTGCCCGCGCAGAGACCGCCGCTTGCGCCGTCCTTTTTATCATCAAGCTTAGCGCCGTTTGCCTCGTCCGCGCTTTCACCCTCAATCTGAAGGTTGGCGTTTACGATAAGCGTACCGCCCTTTTTGCCGGGATAATTAGCCGCCAAAATCTTATAAACACCGTTTTCGTAAATTGTGAGCTTACCCGAATATAAGTCAATGCTTGCGTCTTTTCTTGATGAACCGTCAATTCTTTCGACATACCATAAAAGACTGCCGTCTGCCGCATTGCCGTTTTCGAGCGCCTTAAGGTCAATTACACACGGATTGCTTTCGGTTATCGTACCGCTGATTGCCGTCTCTTTTGCAGTGTATGAGCCGATACCGCTCGGATCGTAGTCTATAACGCCGTCCTGTATATCGATGGGATTTACAGATACCACCGTGTACTTTTCTTCAAGCTCGATTTTCGGTATTGCCCGAATTTCTGCAATAGCTGTATTGACTGTGCTCTCAACATTATCTTCCAAAACCGCGTTTGCGACAAACTCACTCGCCGTCTTGTATATTCCGTCGAGCTTTGCCCAATCCTCGCTCAAATACGTGATTTGCAAGCAATTGCTGTATGCATCGTCAAGCTGCTTTAAGTAAGCGTTCTTTTTATCATCCGACATTCTCTCCTTCGTCTCGGTAACAACCGGGAAGGTGGTCGTCACGCTCTCGCTGCCGCTCTTTGCCGCGATAACTGTGATTGTTGTAACGCCTGTCTTTGTTCCTGCCTTTACTATGCCGTTTTCGTCAACGGTCGCAACATCAGTATTGCCGCTCTTGTACGTAACGGTTATGCCGCTTGATGCAAAGTCGGTAACTACCTTGTCGTTTTTAAGTGCAACGCTGACGCCCGCGTCTATATAATTGCCGGGCTCATTCGGATGTGCGCCTGTCTT
Organism: uncultured Eubacteriales bacterium; assembly: GCA_900542675.1. Taxonomy (GTDB): domain Bacteria; phylum Bacillota; class Clostridia; order Monoglobales; family Monoglobaceae; genus Monoglobus. The sequence continues at coordinate 29,696 of UQOT01000014.1, forward strand.
GTCTGTCGCTATGTACAGTGTAATTCCCGACGGAATTACGTATACGTTCTTGAGGCTCTCGTCTATATCGCCGCTTACCGTGAACTTAACCGAATTTGCCGTGTCCGCTGAGCTTGCGCCGACATATGCGGTGTACTCGCCCGGGATAACATAATTCTGCTGCTTTGCTTCGTCATAGAAATATACGTCCGATATGTCAAGGTCAAACGTTACCGTCTGCTTCGCGCCCGCATCAAGCTTAATCTTATCAAAATTCTTAAGCTGCTTTATCGGCAGTCCGTTTGTTCCCGCACCGGGAGCCGCAATGTATAGCTGAACAACCTCTTCGCCCGCCTTGCTGCCCGTGTTGGTGATGTCCGCCGAAATTTGTATTACGTCATTCGCATCCGCTGCGTTCTTGCTTGCCTTTACATTTGAATATGCGAAGCTTGTGTAGCTCTTGCCGTAGCCAAACGGATATACGGGCGTGCCTGTGTAATACTGATATGTTCTGCCCGGGTAGTCCGCGTCGGGATTGTTGATATCCTTATCGAGCTCGTAGTTTGTGAAGTAATAGTCAATACCGTCAATCTTGGTCTTTGCCGAGCCTATGGGCATCTTGTTTAAGTCTGCCTGTGTGTACCACGTGGTTGAAAGCTTACCCGAAGGGTTTGCCGCGCCGGTCAGAATTTTACCGAGCGCAGTACCCTGCTGCTGACCGTTGTAAGACGTCCACAGCATAGCCGCGCATTTATCCTTAAAGCCCTCTACGTTAACCTGTCCCACTGTCTGTAGTGCAACGATTGTCTTATCGGGATAAACATCGCATATCTTCTGTACGTGTCCCTGAGATGACGGAAGGTCTATCGACTTTCTGTCGTTTGACTCACTCGAATCCGCCGTGGTTGTGCCCGCGTACGCGATAATTACATCTGCCGCATCAAGCGAGTCCTTATAATTCTCAACCGTAAATTCGGTGCTCGCCGATACAGTGATATACATATCCTTTGTATCGGTATAGCCGCCCGTTGCGCCGTTGTATGTATCCTTGTTTACGGCATATGTATTCTCATCGGCTGTCGGATTGATTTTCACATTCGCCGCGTTTTGCGATGCGCTGCCGTAGCCTATCTGAACCGTCACGTTCGGCATACCGGTGAATGACGCAGCCTCAATGCTGATGTCGGTCACGTCTTTAAAGTTCACGCTCGGTATAATAATTGTTGCGGAGGACGTCATATTCTTAAAGCCCGTGCCGTCCTTTTGAGCGCCGAGCACCGTAGTTGCCTTTGTGAGGTCAACCGCTTCTTCCTTACTGCCCTTTATAAGCTTTAAGCTCTTCATATTAAACAGCGGAGTGCTCTCGCTTACGCTGCCTATGAGATTTACCTCGGCATTTGGATTAATCTTCTTAATCTCCGATGTGATACCGTCTATAGGCTTTACAAGGTGCGCCTGCTTCATCTTATCCATTTCCGCCGAATAATCGCCGAGTATAACCTCATTTGCATATCCGCCGACAACGGCAACCTTCTGTACGCTGCTTGCAAGCGGCAGTGCGTTATTCTTATTTTCAAGCATAACCCACGTCTTTTCAGCCGCTTCCTCTGCCTTTAGATTTGACTCCTCGGTCTCTATCGCGGCTGACGTTATGTCCTGATACTTTGCGCCGCTGTCAAATTCACCCGTTCTCATACGCGCAAGGAATAATTCGTACACAACTATATCAAGCTCGTCTTCCGTGATTAAGCCCTCGTTTACAGCGTTTATAACCTGGTCGGTGCCGTTTGCGTCGCTGTTACAGTCAAGGCTTGAGCCCGCCTCAATAATCTTTGAGACCGTCATAGGCGCGCTGATATCATCAAGCGGAGTATCGGGGTAAAGCTTTTTTCTAAGAGGCGCACGGCCGTACGCGTTATCCCACGCACCGCAGTCGCCGACAACAAAGCCGTCAAAGCCGTATGTACGTCTTAAAAGGTCATTGATTAAGTATGAATTTGCACTCGATGCAACATAGTCTATCTTCTGACCGGTTGAAGACTCTAAGATTTTTCCGTTATTATAGACCGTAGTACCATTGTACGAGCTCATAACCGCGCCCGGATTAAAGTTTTCGCTGATATCGCGGAACGCACGTGTGTAATACTCGCGCATTGTCCGCTCGTTCATAACTGACGTACCGAACTGTCTCTCGCCCTCGCAGTTATTTGCAGCGTAGTGCTTGAGTGTTGTTATCGTTTTCCAGTATTTTTCGTCCGTACCTTGCATACCCTTTACGGCATTTCCGCCGATTTCACCGGTCAGATACGGGTCCTCGCCGTAGGTTTCCTCGTTTCTTCCCCATCTCGGGTCACGCGCCAAATTTATTGTCGGGTTCCAGTAGTTGAGGTCATAGCGGTTGTTTTTTCCTCTCGCCTCGGTCGATGTGATATCCATAATATCAAACACCAGGTTTCTGTCCCACGTGTTTGACATTGCAAGGCTCGACGGGAAGCTGGTTGCGCCGCCCTGACGTGCAACTCCGTGAATGCCCTCGCGCCAATAATAATAGTTTTTAACGCCCAGTCTGCTGACTGCGTTACCGCCCTTTGCTCTCGTCTGCGCCGCTTTTTCTTCAAGCGTCATACGTGCCACCAAGTCGGCTGCACGTTCCTCAAACGAAAGGCTCATGTCCTGATACGGCAAGGTTTCCGCAGCAGCGGCAGCCGCAAAAGTCTCGACTGCCCGGATTGACTCGGAAGCCGCATCGCTCACGTC
>UQOT01000015.1 GCA_900542675.1 uncultured Eubacteriales bacterium
TGGCGGCTATGCAGGTTGTTGTCGCGTCGATACACAGACCTTGCTTTGACACGGGCGGAAGGACCGACTTTACCGAAACGTGGCTCGGCGTAATCAAAAATCCGTATGTTAATATCTTGGGTCACAGCGGAAACCCGCTGTTCCCGTATGATAAAGATACGGTTATACGCGCGGCAAAAGAGAATAATAAGTGTATTGAGATTAACAATCATTCGTATTCGGTTCGCGAAGGCAGCCGCGAGAACTGCCGTGAAATTGCGCTAAAATGTAAGGAAATCGGATGTCCGATTGTTGTAGGCTCAGACGCGCATACGCCGTTTGACGTGGGAAAGTTCGACAAGGCGGCTCAAATGCTTGAAGAGATTGACTTTCCCGAAGAGCTTATTATGAATGCAAATCCTGAGAAATTCTTGAATTATCTGAGACAGACGGGCAAAAAAGTATAGCGTCATAGGAGGATATATGAACAGTACAGCAATCACTCTTGCAAGGGGAGTTGTGGGCGATAATAACGCGAAGATAAACGAGCCGATGAGCCTTCATACCACATTCAGAGTAGGCGGACCTGCCGAGCTTTATTTGACGCCCGAGAGCGTAAGTCAGCTTGCGGCGCTTATAAAATTGTTCAGGCAGCTCGGCGTACCGTATATGATTATCGGCAACGGGTCGAATATCTTAGTCGGCGATAAGGGTATAGACGGCGCGGTTATTGAGATTGGAAAGGCAATCGGAGAAATCGTTATTGACGGAAACACGGTAACTGCCGAGGCGGGAGTGCTTTTGTCGAAGCTTGCGGCGTCCGCGGCGCGAAACGGTCTTGCGGGGCTTGAGTTCGCATCGGGCATCCCGGGCTCGCTCGGCGGTGCGGTATATATGAATGCGGGCGCGTACGGCGGCGAGATGAAGGATGTTGTGACCGAGGTTAAATACCTTGATGAAAACGGTGAAGTAAAAACGATTAGCGGAGATATGTGCGGATTTGGTTACAGAAAAAGCATATTTTCCGGCAGTGAAAAGATTATTTTATCGGCAGCTTTAACGCTGACGCCCGATAATCCCGATGATATTAGGGCGCGGATAAGCGAGCTGACCGAAAAGCGCGTGACAAAGCAGCCGGTTGACAAGGCAAGCGCGGGCAGTACGTTTAAGAGACCCGAGGGCTACTTTGCGGCGGCTCTTATTGAGGAATGCGGACTTAAGGGGTTTTCTGCAGGCGGTGCGTCGGTGTCGGAGAAGCATTCCGGGTTTGTGGTAAATAACGGCGGCGCGACCGCTGAGGATGTGCTGGACGTAATAAGACAGGTTCAGAAGGTTGTTAAGGAGAAAAAGGGCGTAGACCTCGTTCTCGAGGTTAAGCTGATAGGTAAGTTTAAGTAAAGACGGCGGAGGTACGGCAGATGAAGATTTTAATTGTTACGGGGCTCAGCGGAGCGGGAAAGACGCAGGTTATAAAGGCGCTTGAGGATATAGGCTATTTTTGCGTGGATAATATGCCGCCTGAGCTGATGCCGAAGTTTGCGGAAATCTGTCACCGCGCTTCGGAGAAAATGGAGAAGATAGCTGTCGTGACCGATATACGCGGCGGAGATATGTTCGGAGAGCTTGCGGCGGCGCTTGACGAGCTTGAGGAGCTCGGCTACGAGACCGAGATACTATTCTTGGAGGCGTCGGACGAGACGCTTATTAAGCGATACAAAGAGACTCGCCGCCTGCATCCGAGCGCGGACGGCGGACGCATAACGGACGGAATTATGAAAGAGCGCGAGCTTTTAAGCGGCGCGAAAAACAAGGCGGACCATATAATCGACACAAGCAATATGTCTGCGTCGATGCTCAGAGCCTCGATAAAGGCGCTCTACGGTACTCAGCTCAGCGACGGGCTTATGATAAACGTGATGTCGTTCGGCTTTAAGTACGGTATACCGCTCGACGGCGACCTTGTGTTTGATGTGAGATTTCTGCCCAATCCGTTTTATATCCCGGAGCTTAAGGAATACACGGGGCTACAGACCTGCGTACACGACTATGTAATGGAGTTTGACGAGAGCCGTAAGTTTCTTAAAATGCTCACCGATATGGTTGAGTTCTTAATACCGGAATACATAAAAGAGGGCAAGAACCAATTGGTTATTGCAATAGGCTGTACGGGCGGCCATCACAGGAGCGTGACTCTTGCCGAGGAGCTTTACAAATTCCTCAAAAAGAATGAACATAACGTAACAATCACGCACCGTGACATAAATAAGGGTGTATAATCAATGTCAAATTACGAAAATTTAAAAAACCAAAGCGGGTTCAGACCGAAGATTGTATCAATTGGCGGCGGAACCGGGCTTTCCACTATGCTGCGCGGGATTAAGAAGTACACATCGGATATCACGGCTGTCGTGACGGTTGCAGATGACGGCGGCGGCAGCGGATTGCTGCGTGAGGACTTAAAGATGCCGCCGCCGGGCGATATACGAAATTGTATATTGGCGCTGTCGCAGGTCGAGCCCGTTATGGGCAGTCTTTTGAATTATCGGTTTGACAGCGGCGTGCTTGGCGGGCAGAGCTTCGGAAATCTGTTTCTCGCAGCAATGACGGGCATATTCGACGGCGACTTTGTGACCGCGGTTAGGAATGTGTGTCGTGTACTTAACATTACGGGAAAGGTCTTTCCCGTTACTGCATCGGACGTTGAGCTTATTGCAACGCTTGAAAACGGCGAAACGGTTATAGGCGAATCGCGCATCGGAATGTCGGTCAGTGAGCATAACAGCCCGATTAAAAAGGTGCGTCTGCGCGCTAAGGATAATAATTTAATGCCTATCGAGCCGCTGCGTGAGATTTTGGACGAGATATCCGAAGCGGATTTAATCACGCTCGGTCCAGGCAGTCTTTATACCAGTGTAATGCCAAATCTTGTAATTACAGATTTGTGGAAGGCGGTCAAGGCATCAAAAGCTCCGGTGGTGTATATAAACAATATTATGACTCAGCCGGGCGAGACCGATAATTATACCGCGTTTGACCACGCTCTTGCGATACTCGACCATACCTGCGACAGGCTTATTGATTATTGTATAGTTAATGTGAGCGAAATCGGCGGGGAGCTGCTTAAAAAGTATAAGTCAGACGGAGCGGAGCCGGTGGTGTTTGATAAAAACAGATTTATGTCGGCGGGAATTGTAACAATTGAACGCCCGCTTGCGGCAGTTGATAAAGAGGGGCACGTTAGGCACAATTTTGACGTGCTGACCGATGCCTTGCTTGATATACTCAGCATAAACAGAAACGAACAGGGACTTGAGGTAAGCTCGGAGGGCGTTGTACTCTACAAGCCGAGACGCTGATAAGCCGAGTTACTGGGAGGTAAGTATGAATAATACCGGAATTTCAGAAGAGGTTAAATCATTTTCGCGTATGGTCAAGGAGGAAATATTCCGCATTGATGAAGAGAATATGTGCTGCATCAAGGCTGAATTTTCCGGGATTTTGCTGTTTGGAGCCCAGAAAATAAAAAAGGACGGCATTAGCCTGATTACCGAAAATCCAAGCGTGCTCGGCGCGTTTGTATCTCTTGCGCGTTCGCTCGGGCTTGAGTTTGAGGTTCATCAAAATACCGAAAAAAGCATAAAGTACACCGCAAAGATAAGCGACACCGTTTTGGTTGCGCAGATTTTATATGACCTTAATCTGCTTGACGAGGGTACGGGAGAGGTATGCTGCCGTTTGAGCGCTCAGACGCTTCAAAAACTGTGCTGCCGCCGCGCGTTTCTCCGCGGTGCGTTTCTCGGTGCGGGAGTCCTGAGTGACCCGAATAAGAATTATAATCTTGAAATTGTGACGCATTGCGAGCAGCTTTGCGATGAGCTTTTGGGGCTTCTTAAAAGCCTTGACTTTGAGTTTAAAAAGGTTTTCCGCAGGAATAAGTATGTGCTTTACTTAAAGAACAGTGAGCAAATTGCGGATTTATTGTCGTTTTTAGGTGCGTACAAGTCGCAGATGGAGCTTATAAATATAAAGATTGAAAAGGAAATCCGCAACGATGTAAACCGTGCAGCGAACAGTGAAACGTCAAATCTTATAAAGACGATAAACGCGTCGGTTGAGCAAATTCAGGCGATACAGAAGATTGACAAAATGATAGGTCTTGAAAGTTTGCCCGACGATTTGCGCGAAATTGCTTTGCTTCGGCTTGAAAATAAGGATTTAAGCCTGAGCGAGCTGGGCGGATTGTAAAACCCGCCCCTTACAAAATCGGGCGTAAACCACAGAATGAAGAAAATTATGGCTTATATAGATTGATTAACAAAATTCAGTTGCAGAACTTAAGATTATTTGAAATATCATTGGGTGAAATACCGTTTAAAATCAGCAGTGTTACCGCTGCGAGATACGGATAAATGTTTTCCGGCTTTTTTGTCCAGCGGATACTGAATTCCTGCGGCAGCACAAGACCGCCGTCGTGCTTGAAAAATCCGCGCTGTATACAGTACTGAAAGCCGCTGTCGTTAATACTTGACGCGGTTATTGTGGACTTAAGCGAGAGTCCGCACGTCAAAACTGCGGGATTTAGCTCCTCGGATTTTTCGATTTCTTCGGGATTTTCTGAGTTCACAATTGCGTTCTTATCAAATATTATCATATGACTCCCTCCGCGCAAAAAACAATTTTTAATAGTATGTGTGATAATACGGCATATAATACCGTATTTATAAAAAATTTGAAGTTTTTCAAAATTTATATTGCTATTTTTCCGAAAGTTTGGTAATATGTAAAGAGGAATTAATAAATGATTGCATAAAGTAATCTATACGCCCGAAAGGAGGAGAGTTATGGACTGGATTTATAATTTAAAAAACTCTCTGTATTCCACTTTTATTTTGGATAATCGCTGGGAGTGGTTTGTGAGCGGTCTCGGCTATACGCTGCTTATTTCGCTGCTCGCGGTGCTTTTAGGCCTCGTTATCGGCGTCATTATGGCGTTTGGCAGACTGTCGAAGAATAAGCTGCTGCGAGGTATCTCGGGACTTTATATTGACGTTATCCGCGGCACGCCGACTATGGTACAGCTGCTTATAATTTACTTTATAATTTTTGCGAATGTCAATATCCAAAGATGGCTTGTCGGCGTTATCGCGTTCGGTATTAACAGCGGTGCGTATATTGCAGAAATTGTCAGAGGCGGTATTTTGTCGGTTCATGCAGGTCAGGCGGAAGCCGGACGTTCGCTTGGCTTAAACGGCAGGCAGACAATGACATATATTGTTATACCTCAGGCTATGAAGAACATACTTCCCGCGCTCGGCAACGAGTTTGTCGTACTCATCAAGGAGACTGCGGTTATAGGTATGATTGCAAATATTGACCTTGTGGGAGCTGCGAGAAAGGTTCAGAGTCTTACATATGATTATGTTGTTCCGATGATTTCAATTGCCGTAATATATTATGCGGTAATCAAAATCGTAAGCTCGCTGCTTAAAGCGCTTGAAAACAGAATGAGAAAGTCTGACGCAAGATAGAGGGAGGAGATAGCATGATTAAGGTTAGCGGTCTTAGAAAGAACTTCGGTCATCTTGAAGTCTTAAAAGGCATAGACCAGCATATAGAAAAGGGCGAAAAGATTGTGCTTATCGGTCCTTCAGGCTCGGGTAAGTCGACTTTTCTGCGCTGTCTCAACCTGCTTGAGAAGCCGACTGCGGGCGAGATATTAATAGAGGGCGAGTGCATAACCGACCCCAAAACCGATGTCAACCGCCTGCGCGAGAAGATGGGAATGGTGTTTCAGCATTTTAATCTTTTTCCGCATCTCAGCGTTATGGATAACATAACTCTTGCGCCGATTAAGGTAAAAAAGATGAGTGCAGCTGCGGCGCGCGAAAAGGGAATGGAGCTTCTTAAAACAGTCGGTCTTTATGATAAGGCGAACGCGTATCCCGGTCAGCTCTCGGGCGGTCAGAAGCAGAGGATAGCGATTGCCCGCGCTCTTGCGATGGAGCCGGATATAATGCTGTTTGACGAGCCCACCTCCGCGCTTGACCCGGAGATGGTCGGTGAGGTGCTCGACGTTATGACGCGCCTTGCGGAAGCAGGTATGACTATGGTTGTTGTATCACACGAGATGGGTTTTGCCCGCGAAGTTGCATCGAGAGTTTTGTTTATGGATGACGGTAAAGTGTTGGAGGAGGGCACGCCCGAGCAGCTTTTTAATCATCCGCAGAACCAGCGCACCAAAGAATTTTTGAGCAAGGTGCTGTAGATGACATTGAATAATATTAAAAATTAAAATACAGGAGGAAACAAAATGAAGAAATTTTTAAAGAGAACAATCGCGCTTGCCGCTTCAGCAGTACTTACAATCGGTGTTTTGTCGGGCTGCGGCAGTGAGCCTAAAACCCTTATACTTGGCACAAACGCAGCGTTCCCGCCGTTTGAGTTTACCACAACGAACGGTGTTGTAGGCAACTTTGACGGTATTGATATCTGCATCAGTAAGAAAATCGCCGAGAGTATGGGCAAGGAGCTTCAGGTTGAGGATATGGAGTTTGACGGACTTGTTGCGGCGGTTAAATCGGGTAAGGTTGATATGGCTGCTGCCGGTATGACCGTTACCGAGGAGAGAAAGCAGAACGTTGATTTCTCAGATACGTACTATACGGCATCGCAGGTTATTATCACTCAGCCGGACAATACCGATATCAACAGCGCTGAGGATTTAAAGAACGGCAAGACCGTAGGCGTTGTTCTGGGTTACACGGGCGACAGCATCGTGACAGAGGATCTCGGTGTTGAGGACAGCAAGATTACAAGAGCAAACAGAGGTATCGATATCGTTCAGGACGTTAAGAACGGTAAGCTTGACGCAGTTGTTATCGATAAGGCAACAGGCGTGGCTCTCGCTGAAAAAGAGGGCTTGAGATTTGTTGAGGACCCCGAGGTTTTCGAGGCTGAGGAATACGCGATTGCCGTAAACAAGGGCAACAAAGAACTGTTAGACCAAATCAACAAGGTCTTAAAAGAGATGAAGGAAAGCGGCGAAATCGACGAGCTTTCCAGAAAGTACAACGAATAATTTCAAGTAATTTCAAAATCACAAAAAATATGCCCCGCCGCATTTTTGCGGCGGGGCATTACTTTTTATTCAACGGTAACTGATTTTGCGAGGTTTCGCGGTTTGTCGATGTCGAGGCCTTTGAGCGATGCTACATAGTATGAGAATAATTGAAGCGGAACCACAACCTCGCTCGGGAGTACAAGCTCGTCGCATTTGGGTACGTAGATTACAAAATTCGCTTCTTTCTCAATCTCGGTGTGGCCTTCTTCGGCAATTGCGATTACAACCGCGCCTCTTGCCTTGACTTCTTTGATATTGCTGAGCATTTTATCAAACAGGCTCCTTACCGTGCAGAGTGCAACAACAACCGTGCCTTCTTCGATAAGTGCGATTGTGCCGTGCTTGAGTTCGCCCGCCGCGTATGCTTCGGAGTGGATATACGAAATTTCTTTGAGTTTAAGCGAGCCTTCCAGAGCAACTGCATAATCGAGCGTTCTGCCAAGGAAGAATACGCTCTTGCTGCTGAAATACTTCGATGCGATATATTGTATATCTGCTTCGTTCTCAAGAATTTTTTCGATATTTTCGGGCAAAGTCTCAAGTGCGCGTATATAACGCGACAAAACCTCGGGCGTCAGCATTCCGAGCTCCTGAGCCATATAGATTGACATAAGGTAGATCGCGGTAAGCTGCGTGCTGTAAGCCTTTGTGGTTGCGACCGCAATTTCGGGGCCCGCCCAAGTGTAGAGGACGTCGTCCGCCTCGCGCGCGATACAGCTGCCGACTGCGTTTACTATTGCAAACGTCCTTGCGCCGAGCTTTTTCGCCTCGCGCATTGCCGCAATTGTGTCGGCGGTCTCACCGGACTGTGATATAAGCACGACGAGAGTTTTTTCATCAACAATCGGATTGCAGTACCTGAACTCCGATGCGACGATTACCTCAACCGGTTTTCTGACCATCTGCTCTATTATATACTTGCCGACAACACCGACGTGGTATGCGCTTCCACAGGCTACAATATAAATCTTGTTTATATCGCGGATATAGTCGGCGGTCAGCGAGATGTCGTCCAAAACGACTCTGCCGTCTTTAATTCTGGGGCTTACCGTTTCTGCAATCGCACGCGGCTGCTCCATAATCTCTTTAAACATAAAGTGCTCATATCCGCCTTTTTCAGCCGCAGAGATATCCCAGTCTACCGTGAACGGTTCTTTGGTGATTTCCTCGCGGTCGGTGCTGAATACCTTGACCTCGTCCTTGTTTAATACGACAATTTCGTTATTCTCAAGGAAGTAAACGTTTCTCGTATGCTTTAATATAGCCGGGATGTCTGACGCGATGAAGTTTTCGTTCTCACCGAGTCCGACGATAAGCGGGCTTTCCTTTCTGACCGCGATGAACGAGTCGGGATTGTCGGCGCACAAAACTCCGAGAGCATACGAGCCGTCAACCTTGCCGATAACCTTAATCATTGTGTCTATAATATCACCGTTATAATAATGCTCAAACAGATGGGCAATAACCTCCGTGTCGGTTTCGGAGATGAACTCAAAGCCCTTTTTAATTAGATATTCACGCAGCTTTAGGTAGTTTTCTATAATTCCGTTATGTACAACGGCAAACCTGCCGCTCTTACTCAGGTGCGGATGCGAGTTCGTGTCCGATGGCTCGCCGTGCGTAGCCCAGCGGGTGTGACCTATGCCTATTGTGCCTTTTATTGCGCTGCCGCCGTCGATTAAATCGCTCAGCATTTGAAGGCGGCCCTTCTTTTTCTTGACCTCGATGCCGTTTTCCGTCATAACGGCAACACCGGCTGAGTCGTAGCCTCTGTATTCCAGCTTAGACAGTCCGTCGAGTAAAATCGGAGCTGCCTGATTTGTGCCGACATATCCAACTATTCCACACATAATTTTTACCTCCGGTATAAATCAAAAATTACTGAGCGCACAGCAGAAATCAGCCTGTGTGCTCGGTATGATACCATTCTTTTTTGTTGCGCCTTATTATCCCGAATATTCCTATAGGTATCCAGGTGACTATATATACTATAAAACCGAACAGCCCCAGTACGGTGTGCCCGGTTAAATCCTTATCAATTACAAAGCCTGCAAAAGCACATAACGCGCCGAGCAGTAAATATATATTGAGCGCAGCGTATGTCACGGGATTAACCCAAAATCTGCAAAGCATAATGTCGTAGCCGTGCATAATCGAAAGCCCCGAAAATACGCTCAGTACAAGCAGCGCCGCATATGTAAACGGGCCGAGAAAGTCGCCGTATAAGCTTAGCCACAGCGTAAGCTTGCCGCGTTTTAAAAGCGTTTTGCCGTAATTACCCTGAACATTTACGATGCCCTGCGCCCAGCGCAGCCGCTGCATAACCGATGTTTTAAAGCCCGACGGCTTTTCGTCATACACAATCGCCTTTGATGCAAAGCCGGGCTTTATGCCGATGAGACAAAGCTCCATCGTGTATTCAAGGTCCTCGGCAATTGAGCTGCAATTCCACGGACACTCGCTGAGCACCGCTGTGTCAACCGCAAATCCTGTGCCCGACAGCTTGCAGCCGATACCTAAGTTGTGGCTTCCCATCTTGCCGAAGCGGGTTTCAAGCCTGTTCCAAAATGAGTACGCCGCGGTCAGCCAGTTGTCGTGCGGGTTTTTCGCCTCAACACGGCACTGAACCGCACCGTATCCACAGTTTAGCATATCGTTCATTTTTGATATGCAGTCGGGCTTTAAGACGTTGTCCGCATCAAATACCGCGATGCAGTCGTATGCTTTATCAATGCCGCCGTAAATCGCTTGAATATGCTCTATTGCAAAGCGTATTGCTTCCGCCTTGCCGCGGCTTTTCCCGCGCGGGGAAATTACTTTCGCGCCGTGCGCCGCAGCAATCTCCGCCGTGTTGTCGGTGCAGTTGTCCGCTGCTACGAAGATATCAAGCAGCCCGCCCGGATAATCCTGCGCTTTAAGGCTTTTTAGCAGCTGCGATATAACAGCGCCTTCATTGTGCGCCGGTATAATTACCGCAAAACGCCTCGGCGGTTTATCTACGCTCGGTATGTCGGGCTTTCTGACAAACGCGAAAACGCCCGATAGGACGTAATACATACCAACAAAAAAGAGGATAAGCTCAAGGAAATCGATAATGATTTCACAAACAGCTGCCGGCATATGCCTCACCCCTTTTATATATAATACGCATTATATAACAACATAGACTAAATATCAAGAGTTATAATATTAAATTTTTCTAACAATTATAACCTGAAATATAAATAAACAATTTCAGCGTGTCAAAAAGGCTTGAATATAGCATAATTGTATGTAGGGAGCGTTGATGCGCGTATTCAAATGAAAGGCATTGCATACTATAGCGTAAATTCATTAATGCTTGCCGCCGCACACAAAGTGTGCGGCCACGCTCGGCGCTCCGTGCTAAAACAATGGGCGGCAAACACTCATTATATGTTGCAAACCGTTAATTGGTCACGGAACGCCGGGGACGTCGTTCCATACATACAATATATACTTTTTGTTACGCATAATTTATAGAAAAGCAAAAAATCCATTGGACAAAATTTTGAATTTGTGGTATTATATAGGTATTGAATAAAGAAAAAGCAGGGAGCATTTATGAAGACTAAGACGGTATTTGTGTGCGGGGAATGCGGGAATGAGTTCCCAAAGTGGATGGGACGCTGTACGGCGTGCGGCGCGTGGAATTCTCTTGTTGAGGAAGAGGTTATCACGGGCAAGCAGACGCAGTCGCCGAAGAGCGGGCTTAAGTCGCGCGCGGTTCATTCGCTTGAGAATATGAGCGACAGCGCTGTGCCGACTGTGCTGCGTGATATTTCCACAACCAACGAAATCCGCATAAGTACCGGTCTGGGCGAGTTTGACAGGGTTTTGGGAGGCGGAATAGTCGCAGGCTCTCTTATACTGCTCGGCGGTGACCCCGGTATAGGTAAGTCTACAATATTGCTCCAGATTTGCCAGCATATAGGTAAAACAAAAAAGATTTTGTATGTCTCGGGCGAGGAGTCGCTCAGACAGATTAAGCTTAGAGCGGATAGGCTCGGCGTTGATACAGATAACCTTAAAATCTATTCAGAGACGAATACCGAAAACATAATTTATAAGATATCTGATGAAAAGCCCGATTTGCTTATTGTGGATTCGGTTCAAACGATGTTTAATCCGAACCTAAACTCCGCGCCCGGCAGTGTTGCTCAAATCCGTGACGTGGCGGCGATGCTTATGAGGGTGGCTAAGACGTATTCAATTGCGACATTCTTAGTCGGTCACGTAACAAAGGAAGGCTCGATTGCAGGTCCGAAGGTACTTGAGCATATAGTTGATTCCGTTTTGTACTTTGAGGGCGAACAACACCGTGCGTACAGAATTATCCGCGCGATAAAGAACAGGTTCGGTTCCACAAATGAGATAGGTGTGTTTGAGATGGGCAGCTACGGACTGACCGAGATTAAAAATCCTTCGTTGGCTATGCTGTCGGGCAGACCGGTGGGCGTGCCCGGCTCGTGCATTGTCTGCACAATGGAGGGTACGCGTCCGGTGCTTGCGGAAATTCAGGCTCTTGCGACGCCGACCGCGTTCGGAAACCCGAGGCGAATGGCGACGGGCGTTGATTTTAACCGTTCGCTGATGCTTCTTGCCATACTTGAAAAGCGTGCAGGGCTTCATATATCGTCATATGACACATATATAAACGTGGTCGGCGGACTTAGAATGGTTGAGCCGGCAATTGACCTCGGAGTTATCCTTGCGGTGGCTTCGGGATTTAAGAATAATCCGATTGACGAGAGCGTTGTGGCAGTCGGCGAGGTTGGACTGACCGGCGAGATACGCTCGTGCAGTTTTCTTGAAAACCGCATAGCGGAGGCGGAGAAACTTGGATTTAAGAAATTCATAGTTCCCCGTGCAAGCCTTAAAGGGCTCAAAAAGTTTAAAGATATCGAGGTGTGTCAATACTCAAATATATACTCGGTTTTGCAGGATTTGTTTTAAACGGAATTCAGGGAAACGTAAACGTTTTTTGGAAGGAGGAGCAATTATATATGTTTAAGGTCGGAGATAAGGTCGCATATCCTATGCACGGCGCGGCTGTGATAAAGGGTGTTGAAGAGGAGACCGAACACGGGGAGGAACACAGATATTTTGTGCTTGAACCGTGCGTCGGACATATAAAAATTAAGGTTCCGGTCAGCAGAATTGATAAGCTGGGCGTTCGTTATATTGTGTCCGAGGACGAGGCGGACGAGGTTATAAACGGCTTCGTCTCGTGCGATTTGTCTGAGGAGGAGAATTGGAACAAGCGTTACCGCGATAATCTTGAGACGCTAAAGAGCGGCAATCTTTACGAAATCGCAAAAATAACAAAGTCGCTTATATTGCGTGACAGGAAAAAGAGCTTGTCCAACGCGGAGCGCAAGATGCTCACGAACGCAAAAACCGTGCTTATTTCAGAGCTTGTTATGTCAAAGCATTCAACATACGACGCTATTGAAACAATGCTTATGGATAAGATATCGTAACGCAGAGATTACGGAGGATTTTTATGAACGCTGCGATAATAGTTGCCGGCGGAAACGGCACAAGAATGAACAGGGACTTAAATCAAAATATCAGCAAGCAATTCATATGCCTTGGCGGCGTGCCGGTTTTAATCCGCACGCTGCGTGTGTTTTCGTGTGTTTCCGAAATTGACGGTATAGTCGTTGTCACCCGCAGATGCGATATTGACAGGGTGAATGAACTGATTGATGAGTTTTCAATAGGCAAGGTTAACTATGTTACAGAGGGCGGCGCGACAAGGCAGGAGTCGGTTTTCTGCGGTATAAGTGCGGCGTTTGAGCGGTTTAGTGGTATAAGAAAAATACTAATTCACGACGGTGCGCGTCCGTTTGTGACAGAAAGCTGCGTTCGCGGCGTGCTTGACGCGCTCAATACATTTAAGGCTGCCGCGGCGGGCGTTGAGGTTATAGATACGATTAAGCAGATTGATGCCTATGGAACGATAAAAAACACGGTTGACCGCGACAGCTTGATTGCGATACAGACGCCGCAGGGATTTGATGCGGAGCTTATATTTAATGTACATAAAAAAGCAAGAGATTACGGCATAAACGCCACGGACGACTGTGCCCTTGTTGAGGTTTTGACCGATGAGAAAATCAAGGTGACGCCCGGGAGCTATAACAATATAAAAATTACAACCCCCGAGGACATACCGCGCGGCGAAAGCATACTCGAATTTGGTTTGATTGATTGAGAGTGAGAGGATAGTTTTATGGAGTACAGAAACGGAATAGGCTATGACGTACACGTTCTGGCGGAGGGTCGTAAATTAATTCTCGGCGGTGTTGAAATCACACACGACAAGGGTCTGCTCGGACACAGCGATGCAGATGTGCTCGTTCACGCTGTGATGGACGCACTTTTGGGTGCGGCGGCTCTCGGCGATATAGGCAAACACTTCCCCGATACCGATGAAGAATTCAGCGGTGCGGATAGTATTATGCTGCTTCGCCGCGTCGGTGCGCTGCTTAAAGCTAACGGCTATAATATAGTAAATATTGATGCAACAGTCATAGCCCAAGCGCCGAAGATTGCACCGTATATAGATAGAATGCGTGAGCGCATATCAGACGCGCTTAATATCAATATAAACCGTGTCAGCGTTAAAGCTACAACCACCGAACATTTAGGCTTTGAGGGCAGGAAGGAAGGCATATCCGCACAAGCTGTCTGCAGCATAGCGTCAGAAGATTAACAGCGTGTCGAAAAAGTTTGGATTTAGCAATACATTTTATTTGTATACGCTCATCGCGACGCTCCCTACGAACTTTTTTGCGCTTAAATTTCTTGCAAAATATATATTTTGCGATACACTGAAAAAGATAAATGAAAAATTACTGCCCTTGCTAAAAAATGCATAATATTCCAAGAAAAACTAAAGAATTTGAATATAATTCCAAATAATCGCATATAATCCTAAATAATCACGGTTGATTTATGTGGTGTAAAGGGCTAAAATAGCGTTAGCACTCAAGAAAAGGGAGTGCTAACAAACAGAATTTCGATAATAATTTTAAGGAGGCATATAAAATGACGATTAAACCATTAGGAGACAGAGTTGTTACAAAGATGGCGGAAGCGGAGGAGACGACGCAGAGCGGTATTATTCTTGCTGGTTCAGCTAAAGAAAAACCGCAGTTTGCCGAGGTTATCGCGGTCGGCCCCGGAGGCACGGTTGACGGCAAGGAAGTTAAGATGGAGCTTAAGGCGGGCGACAAGGTTATTATGAGCAAGTACGCAGGCACTGAGGTTAAGCTCGACGGCGAGGAGTATGTTATCATCAGTCAGAAGGACGTTCTGGCAGTTGTTGAATAATTCAGTCTCAAAACTCAGAATTTCAGGAGGTAATTAATTATGGCAAAGGATATTAAATTCGGCGAGGACGCAAGAAAGGCGCTGCAGAGCGGCGTTGACCAGCTTGCGAATACTGTTAAGGTTACACTCGGTCCCAAGGGCAGAAACGTAGTGCTTGACAAGAAGTACGGCGCTCCGCTTATTACAAACGACGGTGTTACAATTGCAAAGGAAGTTGAGCTTGACGACCCGTTTGAGAATATGGGCGCTCAGCTTGTAAAGGAAGTTGCTACAAAGACAAACGATGTTGCGGGCGACGGCACAACAACAGCTACCGTTCTGGCTCAGGCTCTTGTACGCGAGGGACTTAAAAACGTTACGGCGGGAGCTAATCCGATGATTGTCAGAAAGGGTATGGCAAAGGCTGTTGACGCGGCTGTAGGCAAGATTATAGAAAACAGCAAGGTAATTGACGGCAAAAACGATATCGCAAGAGTCGCTTCGGTTTCGGCTGCCGATGAAACAGTCGGTGAGCTTATCGCCGAGGCTATGGAAAAGGTTACAAGCAACGGCGTAATTACCGTTGAAGAGTCAAAGACAGCCGAGACATACAGTGAAGTTGTTGAAGGTATGCAGTTTGACAGAGGATACATCACACCTTATATGGTTACCGATACAGAGAAGATGGAAGCGGTTATCGACGATGCTTACATCCTTATCACAGACAAGAAGATTTCAAATATTCAGGAAATTCTTCCGCTCCTTGAGCAGATTGTTCAGGCGGGCAAAAAGCTTGTCATTGTTGCTGAGGACATCGAGGGCGAAGCGCTTTCGACACTTATCGTTAACAAGCTGAGAGGTACATTTACCTGCGTTGCGGTTAAGGCTCCGGGCTTTGGCGACAGAAGAAAGGATATGCTTCAGGATATCGCTATACTTACAGGCGGTCAGGTTATCTCTGAGGAGCTTGGTCTTGACCTTAAAGAAACACAGGTTGAGCAGCTCGGCCGTGCACGTCAGGTTAAGGTTACAAAAGAGGAGACCATTATTGTTGACGGTATGGGCGACAAGAACGAGATTGCGGCAAGAGTTCATCAGATTAAGGCTCAAATCGAAGAAACAACTTCGGAGTTTGATAAGGAGAAGCTTCAGGAACGTCTCGCTAAGCTCTCGGGCGGCGTTGCGGTAATTAAGGTCGGCGCAGCAACCGAGGTTGAGATGAAGGAGAAGAAGCTCCGCATCGAGGACGCGCTCGCAGCTACACGCGCAGCAGTAGAAGAGGGTATCGTTGCAGGCGGCGGTACGGCATATATTAACGCTCTCCCGGCAGTTAAGGAAATGATGGACAGCTTAGACGGTGACGAAAAGACAGGCGCACAGATTGTTTTAAATGCGCTTGAAGAGCCGGTTAGACAGATTGCATTCAACGCAGGCGTTGAGGGCAGCGTAATCGTTAACAAGATAAAGGACAGCGATACGGGCGTAGGATATAACGCACTCACAGGCGAATATATGGATATGCTTAAAAACGGCGTAGTTGACCCGACAAAGGTTACAAGAAGCGCGCTTGAGAACGCATCGAGTATCGCATCAATGATTCTCACAACAGAAAGCGTTGTTGCCGATAAGCCGGACCCGCAGGCAGACGCAGCAGCCGCAGCCGCAATGGCAGGAGCCGGCGGCGGAATGTACTAATATAGCGAATAGAGAGGCGCCCCGGGCGGGGCGCCTTTTGGCTTATTTTAATAACGCGTTTTTTAGGTCTGAAATAAACTTAAGCTGTTGTTTTTTAAGAAAAGATTTTAAAAACGGTTTCATAAAGAATTTTTTTGCAGTGACTTCTTCGGTGAAGCTTACTTCCGTTTCATTGCCTTTTTTAGTAAAAATGCCGACCCAGTGTCCTTTTATGTTGCTGTTTTCCATATCAAATTCCCAACGTTCATATGGGTTTATAACAGTGGTTGTAAAGGTTGTTGGATACCCTGATTTTGTATATTCAACAAACCGATTTTTGCTCAAAATTTCGGTTCTGCTTAAATCACTGCGCCAAGTGTACTTTTCAACCTCCGTAACCGTTTCCCACACCTTATTAATATCGCTTTTAAAAACAGCTGTTATATTCGAAGTTACCATATTCATCCCTGCCGATTAGTTTAAATTTTTAATTATTTTATTTATTCTATCACAATTTTTTATTATGTGCAACTTCCGAGATTAAATATTTGTTTGATTTCAGAGATTAGGAAAAGTGATTTGTGAATATTTTGTCGCAAAATATATCTTTTTAGGCAATCTAAAGAGAGGCGTTCCCGCCTCTCTTGATTTTTAATTGGGATTATTAAAATCTTTTGATTTTCTTTGTTGTGTTTTTCTCAAATTCGGTGTCGCGGAGTTTTAGGGAGGTTACGCGTTTGTAGAGCGGCATATCCTTGTTGAATTCGTCGATTATTTCTTGAAGTGCGGCGGGGATATCCTTTATTTTGCGCTTCTCGGCGTATTCGTAGTCCGGGAAGATTTCTGCCTCGATATTTTGGTCTACGCCGCGAACCAGTACCTCCATAATCAAATCGTTCTTGCCGAGCATATTTTCGAGCTCTTCGGGTGAAATATTTTCTCCGTTTGACAGAATTATCAGATTTTTCTTTCGGCCCGTGATATACAGGTATCCGTCCTCGTCAAGGTATCCCAAATCCCCGGTGTGCAGCCAGCCGTCCTCGTCAAGAGCTTCGGCGGTCTCTTTTGGCATATTATAGTAGCCCATCATTACGCTTGAGCCTTTTACGCAGATTTCCTCCTGAACAAACTTAACCTCACAGTTTGCAAGGGGCTTTCCTATTGAACCGTTTTTGGAATTAATCTGGTTGTTGTTGCTGATAACCGGAGAGCACTCGGTCATACCGTAGCCTTGAAGCACGCTTATGCCGTATTCTGCAAAGAAG
Source organism: uncultured Eubacteriales bacterium (assembly GCA_900542675.1). Taxonomy (GTDB): domain Bacteria; phylum Bacillota; class Clostridia; order Monoglobales; family Monoglobaceae; genus Monoglobus. The sequence goes on from UQOT01000015.1 coordinate 17,377, forward strand.
TCAACCAAATCCGGGTTGAGGTATGCGCCGCCGCTGAAAATTATTTCAAGATTTCCGCCGAACGCGGCTTTTGCTAGCATCTTTTTCGGTACAACCGACTTCACAGACGAGTCGCGGAGCTGATGATAAATCGTCTCAATCACAAGCGGCACAAGCAGCATTACCTTCGGCTTGAACTTTCTTAAATTTTTCGAGAAGTGAAGCATTGAGTCATTTAGGCATATGCAGCTGCCGAGCGACATACTCTTTAAGATATCGCTTGTCAGGCAGTATGCGTGGTGTATCGGCAGAACCGACATCGAAACCGTGCCGGGCTCAATCTGAACGACGCAGTTTTCAACGTTTGACGCGAGATTTCTGTGGCTCAGCATAACACCCTTGCTCTTTCCGGTCGTACCCGAGGTGAACATAAGCGTACACAGCTTATCGGGGTCGATGTCCGCGCTGTATTCGCCGCGGTTTTTGTAGGTGAGCTTTGGCAGCGATAGACTGCCGCTTTCCGCTTCGCCAAGGCATATCGTATGTTCGACCGCGGGGCAGTTTTCGCGGATACTGTCTATGGTGGCTTTGTGCGACTCGCCATAGAATACAGCGGCTGCATCCGAGCGGTTTACAAGGTCGCACAGATCAGATACGGGAAGTGAAGCGTCGAGCGGAACGGCAACGCTGCCCGAGTTCACAATTCCAAGGTAGCTTATTACCCATTCGTACGAGCTTGTACCGATAATCGCAATATGTTTTTTGACAAGTCCGAGGCTGTCAAGCACGCGGCTTACTGCCTCACTGTCGTTTTTTACATCACTGTACTTTTTTTCGATAATCTCTTTGCCTTCGATATACTTAAACGCCGTCATATCGGCAAATGATTTTGCGCTGTAGTCAACTATGTTTTTTATTGTATTAAATCCCAAATGAAACACCTCCGAATTCGGGTTTACTGCTCTTTAAGTCCTTCAATGTACTTTACAGCCTCGCCTACGGTTTTTATGTTCATAATTTCGTCCTCATCGACTTCGATATCATATTCGTCCTCAAGATATCCGAGCAGCGACATAAATTCAAAAGAATTCAGCCCCAAGTCCTCAATAAATCTGGACTCCTCCGTAATTTCGCCAAGCGGGGTATCAACGTACTCGCCGAGTTTTTCTTTTAAATCTTCAAACATTTTTATCTCCTCCTGAAATATTTAGTTTATTATAATTTACACCATATCAATAATCTCACCGACGGTCAGGTCGGGGTGCTCCACACCCGCAAAAATTATACGCATTAAGTAGTAGTATACCTTTTCGACGTCTTGATACGACAGCTCTGCCTGTTGGAACTTAAAGAAAAATTCAAGCCCGCCCTTTGGGTCGTGCATAACCGTAAGATACAGCTTCTGTACCGCGGTTCCGTTGCTCAGCCAGCGCGACTTGTACGGGATATCTTTAAGGTTCGGGTTTTGCAGGCGTACAGGCAGCGGCTGATAGGTGAGCAGCATTCCCTCATAGGTTGTGTGCTCCGGCTGACCGAATTTTTCGGCAAATTTCTTTTGAAGCCTTGCCTGGTCGTAGTTCGAGTGGCGGTATACCTTGTTTTGAAGCTCCTGAATAATATATATACCGTCTAAGAACTCGGTGTCCGGTTCAATAACCGTGCGGCAGGGATACCATTCGGTACGGCTGCCGCCGCTGAAACGCTCAAGCTTGGTAGAGCGGCGCGATACAAAGTTACGTATGCTTATATCGGTCTGGCCGCCGTTCATCTTTGAAAGATATGTGCGAAGCCCCATAAGCAGCAGATTTGTCATAGACACGTTGTTGTTAAGGCAGTAGCCGAGCAGCCTGAACGTCGGCGCAGGCTCTAAGTTAAACGACGCAAATCCGACGCGTGTGTCCTCGATGTTTCTGTGAACATATCGCTGATTTGGGTTTTTATACTTTTGGCGCTCATCCTCAAGCTTCCACGGCCCTGTTACGTCCGCATAGAGCGGTTCGCCAAGCTCGAGAACCTCGTCCCAAAACGCTCCGTCACGGTCAATCTTTTTCTGATTTTTTTCTTTTTCAAGGTCTTTTATAAGCGCGTCGGTGTAGAGCGGCAGAGGCTGAGGATACGGCGAGTCAAAGACATAGTGGCAGTAAAGCTCCATAATATCGTTAATTATAACGATTATGCCGCTCGAGTCGGTCAGGCGGTGGTCGATGGAGATATAAAGCCCCTGATAGCCGTCGGGCATCTTTATCATCTTAATCGTTGCCATCGGCGCGTCGGGCTCGGAAAACGGCTTGAATGACCATTCGTCAAGTATCTTTTGAATTTCGTCCTCGGATTTGCCGCTTAAGTCGACAAGTTCAATATCGCGCGGGTCGTCGGGCGCGATGTACTGCATAACATCACCGTTTTCATCCGGCTTGGTCAGGCGAATTCTGAGGCATTCGCTGCGGCGAAATTCCTCCTGAACACACTGTTTGAGCAGTCCGAAGTTAATTTCGGCTTTGAGCGTCGAGTATACGCATATATTCAGTACCTGTGATGTGCCGAATTCCTTTGCAAGCTGGTGCTGCGTCGCTTGTGCGGGCGCAAGCGGATAGTATTTTGGGTTCAAATTTCTCTCCTCCTCGGGGTGCATATGTAATTTTACCCATTTATATTATTTACTAGTATAACACAGAATAATAGATTTGTATATAGATTTTGTCTATTTTCTTAAAATTTTATATAATTTTTTTCAAAGTTCAAGTCGAAAATTGGATATAATGGACAGTAGTCTAACGGTGAGCGCATAAAACGCTGAATTTTGTTGCAAATTTAAGGCTTGTTGTGATAGAATAATTCTAAGTGCCGCTAAGATTTAGGCGGCAATCATTATAGGCAGAGGAGGATTTGCGCTTGACAGAGCTGTATATTATTGATACAACTCCGCTGTGTGACAGAGAGACCTTTAACGGATATCTTAAAACCGTATCGCGGCAGAGGGCGGAAAAGGCTGCTGCGTTCAGGTTTGCGGAGGATAGGGCGCTCAGCCTCGGAGCGGGAATTTTAATCGGAGAGGGGCTTAAAAAGCTTGGGCTCAGTGAAAAGCATATGAGCTATAAATTCACTGACTGCGGCAAGCCGTATTTTGAAAATTATCCCGAAATATTTTTCAGCATATCCCACAGCGGCTGTATGGCGGTTTGCGCATTTTCGGACGCCGAGGTCGGATGTGATATTGAGGAGATTAAAAAAGCCGATTTAAGTATTGCCGAAAGGTTTTATTCCAAAAGGGAGCGGGAATATATTAAGGCGCAGGGCGTAAACGAGCAGGCGGAAAGGTTTTTCAGAATATGGACGCTTAAAGAGAGCTTGATTAAGGCGACGGGCGAAGGGCTGAGCCGCACGTTCACCGAGGCGGAAATAGATTTCGAGCGCCAGGCTGTGACTTGCGTTAAGGATAACAGGAAGTATTATTTTAAAGAATATAATGTTCCGGGCTACAAGCTTGCGTGCTGCAGCGATAAAGACGTGTTTGCACCCGAGCCTACAGTAATAATTCTTTAAGCCGCACCAATATTTTAGCACGGCATATAATACAGTAGTGAAATTAATATTCAAAACTGTATGGGAGTTGACAGCTGTGATGGAACATATACTTATAGCATTCGTATGTATTTTTGCGGTAATAGGATTTATCACTGTAGTGTACAGCGTTTTGGACGCGCTGCCTAAAAGCAGCGGCGCACATAGCGAGGCTGAACTCGTGATGTTTGTAAAGGACAGAGAAAACGACATAGAGGGAGTTGCCCGCTCACTTGAGCGAACCGTAAGCTCGACAACCTGCAGCATAAAGCCGACTTCGATAATAATGGTCGACTGCGGCTCAACCGACGACACCAAGCAGATTTTAACGCATCTTACCGATGATATCGGCCTTCTTAAATATTGCACCAAAGAAGAGTATTTGGATTATGTGAAGAATGCATTGCAGTAAGAAGCCGCCCCCGACGGGGAGCAGTCGCGCGTCAGCGTGACTGAGGGGGTTCAGAATGCGCCAATCACGCATAATATGGCGCTTCAAAAACAATATGCACTATCCTATTTCGCAGGGAGCGCCGACTGTGGCCGTACACGAAGTGTGCGACGGCAAGAATGAGTAGTTGTACGCCTTATTATGCAATGTCTTTCATATGAATACGCATCCTCGCCGCTCCCTGCACACAGGGGTGGTGCAAGCTGATTGTATAGCGCCTATTTCAAAATAAATACTTTGCATATTTGATAAGTTGTGTTATAATACATTTATGTGAAATTAAACAGCGAGGTGTATTATGGCAGAGCTTAAGCGGGTGCTTATGTTTACCGACGGCGCGTGCAGCGGTAACCCCGGTCCGGGAGGTTACGGTACGATACTGCGCTACGGTGAATTTGAGAAGAAAATCAGCGGCGGAGAAAAAGAGACCACCAACAACCGTATGGAGCTTACAGCGGTGATAAAGGGGCTTGAGGCGCTCAATCAGCCGTGTATTATCGATATTTACAGCGACTCTAAGTATTTTATTGACGCTGTCGATAAGGGCTGGGCGGAAAAGTGGCGGTCGAACGGCTGGATGCGGACGAAGAAGGACAAGGCGCTTAATCCCGATTTATGGGAAAGGGTGCTTGAGCTTTTGGCGGGGCACGAGGTCACTCTGCACTGGGTCAAGGGTCACAACGGTCATCCCGAAAACGAGGAATGCGACCGTATGGCAGTTGAGCAGTCGCACAAGTTCATAAAATAATCCCTTCCTGCATTAATTTTGCAAGTACGCGTGTCTACTTTTCATAGACTTCACGTAACTAAAATTATATTGAAAGGTAGGATAGCATAATGAGAATTTATGTTGACAATGCGGCCACCACTAAGCCGGACAAGCGTGTGGTCGAATCAATGCTGCCGTATTTGACGGAGCATTACGGAAACCCTTCGAGCATTTATGCTGAGGGAAGAGAGGCAAAACGCGCAATTGAGAATGCGCGTGAGCAGGTTGCGTCCGTAATAGGTGCAGACCCGAGCGAAATTTATTTCACGGGCAGCGGCACCGAAGCGGACAATTGGGCGCTTCGGGGTATCGCAAAGGCGTATGCACACAAGGGCAAGCATATTATCACCAGCGCGGTTGAGCACCACGCTGTGCTGCATACCTGCAAAGAGCTTGAGAAGGAGGGCTTTAAGGTGACATATCTGCCGGTTGATGAATACGGCAGGGTGTCGGCAAATGACCTCGCTTCGGCGATAGACGATGACACGATATTGGTGTCTGTTATGTTTGCCAATAACGAAATCGGAACAATAATGCCGATAGAGCAGATAGGCAAGCTGTGCCGTGAGCGCGGAGTTATTTTTCATACCGATGCGGTTCAGGCAATAGGTATGACAGAGATTGATGTGAACAAATTAAATATTGATTTGTTGTCGCTTACTGCGCATAAGTTTCACGGGCCGAAGGGCGTAGGCGCATTGTATGTGAGAAAGGGCGTAAATATTAAGCCATATGTCACAGGCGGAGCTCAGGAGCGCGGAAAACGTGCGGCAACCGAAAATGTTGCGGCGATAGTCGGTATGGGTGAGGCGATTAAGCTCGCGGCAGCCGATATACCGAAAAAGCAGAAGTATCTCTCTGAATTAAGAGATTATTATATTAAGAAGGTTTTGGACACAATTCCGTATGCGCGGCTTAACGGTCACCCGACCGAGAGATTGGCGGGCAACGCCAATATCAGCTTTCAGTTCATTGAAGGCGAGGGTATGCTCCTTCGTCTTGATATGAAGGGGATTTCAGCTTCAAGCGGCAGCGCGTGCACATCCGGCTCTCTCGACCCGTCGCACGTGCTTTTGGCGATAGGGCTCAGGCACGAGGAGGCGCACGGCTCGCTGAGAGTGACGTTTGATGAAAGCAATACAAAGGAGCAGGCGGATTATATAGCGGAGTCACTTAAGGAAATTGTTGAATTGCTAAGAAATATGTCGCCGCTATATGAGGATTTTGTTAAAGGAGGATGCAAATAATGTACAGCGATAAAGTTATGGACCATTTTTCAAACCCGCGCAATGTGGGTGAAATTGAGGATGCAAACGCCGTAGGACAGGTTGGTAACCCCAAGTGCGGCGATATAATGAAAATATATATGAAGATAAACGACGATACAAAAGTTATAGAGGATGTAAAGTTTAAGACGTTCGGCTGCGGCGCGGCAATTGCCACGTCGAGTATGGCAACGGAAATGGTTAAAGGCAAAACGATTGATGAGGCGCTTAAACTCACAAACGACGCCGTTGCGGAGGCGCTTGACGGTCTGCCGCCGATTAAGATGCACTGCTCCAATCTTGCCGAGGAAGCGGTACACGAGGCGCTTAAAAATTACTATGACACCCACGGTATGGACTCATCGGAAATTCCGCACTGCGACGGCTGCTGCTCATCCTGCGGAATTGAGCATATGCCGTTTGAGGGTTGATATCGGGAATAATAGATGAGTAATAAAATAGTTATCGGAATGTCAGGCGGCGTTGACAGCAGCGTCGCCGCGGCGCTGCTTAAAGAGCAGGGCTATGAGGTTATAGGTCTTACAATGCGCCTCTGGGACGGCGAAGAGAACGAAAGCGGATTTTCCGAGGGGACGTGCTGCTCGCTGTCGGCTGTAGAGGATGCGCGCCGCGTGGCAAATAAGCTCGGGATAGAATATTATGTGCTTGACTTCAGACGTGAATTCAAGCAGTATGTTATAGACTACTTTATAAATTCGTATTTGAAAGCTGAGACGCCAAATCCGTGCATTGCGTGCAATAAGCATTTAAAGTTCGATGCGATGCTTAAAAAGGCGCAGCTTCTCGGCGCTGATTTAATCGCGACAGGGCATTATGCCAAGATAGAAAGGCGTGCGGACGGCCGATATATTTTAAGGCACGCGGAGTCGGATTTAAAAGACCAGACCTACGCGCTGTACTCGCTGACGCAGGAGCAGCTCAGTGCAATTCGTATGCCGCTCGGTGAGCTTTCGGGAAAGGACGAGGTTCGCAAAATTGCGGACAGGCTGTGTTTGCCGACGGCGTCAAAACCCGACAGCCAGGAGATATGCTTTGTGCCGGATAACGACTATGCCGCGTTTATCGAGCGTCAGGCCGGTATAAGCCCAAGACCGGGCAATTTTATCGATACGGAAGGAAACGTGCTCGGAGAGCACAAGGGGATAATCAACTATACTATAGGTCAGCGCAAGGGGCTGGGTATTGCCTTTGGGAAACCGATGTTTGTGACAAAAATCAATCCCGAAACGCGCGAGATTACGCTCGGCGAAAAGGGGTCGGAGTTTTCAAGCTGTCTGACTGCCGAAAACTTAAATTTCATTCCGTTTGACGAGCTGAAAGAGCCGATGAGAGTTCTCTCTAAGGTGCGTTACAGCGCGAAGCCCGCGCCTTGCACCGTAACGCCTGTCGGCGGCGGAAGAGCGTATGTTGAATTTGACAATCCGCAGCGGGCGGTAACCCCGGGGCAGGCGGTTGTATTTTATGATTTGAATTTTGACGTCGTAATAGGAGGAGGCACAATTGGATTTTATTGAGCTTAGGAAAAAGATAATTGAAAAGGATTATGCGCATCTTAATCCGCAGCAGAAGGAAGCGGTTTTCACAACCGAAGGGCCTATTCTTGTGCTCGCGGGAGCGGGCAGCGGAAAGACGACCGTTATTATACATAAGATTGCTCATCTCATTAAGTACGGCAGGGCGTACAGCAGCACGCATATCCCCGAAGGAATAACCGAGCAGGAGACCGAGTTTTTAAGCTGGTATTTATCGGGTGAGCTTGACGAGCTGTCGCCCGAGGTGGAAGGTTACCTCAGCGAGGATACGGTAAATCCTTGGGAAATCCTTGCGATTACGTTTACAAACAAGGCCGCAGGGGAGCTAAAATCGCGGCTTGTGCGTGACCTCGGCGAAAAGGGGAATGATGTGTTCGCGAGCACGTTTCATTCAATGTGCGTGAAGTTCCTGCGCCGTGATATTGACAAGATAGGCTACGAAAAGAGCTTTACAATATACGATACCGCCGACCAGCAGACGGTTTTAAAGGACTGCTTAAAGGAGCTTGACTTAGACGACAAAAAGTATCCGCCGCGTAAGGCGCTGAGCATTATAAGCTCAGCAAAGGATAAGCTTGTTTCGGCGGACGAATTTGAAAGCAGCGCAAAGAGCGATTTTTACTTAAACAATGTCGCGCGCATTTATCGGCTTTATCAGCGAAAGCTTAAAGAAAACAACGCTCTTGACTTTGATGATTTGATAGTGCTGACGGTGCGCTTGTTTGAGGAATGCCCCGATGTGCTTGAGTATTACAGAAACCGTTTTAAGTATATTCTGGTAGACGAGTATCAGGACACCAATCACGCGCAGTATAAGCTTGTAAGCCTTATGGCGAAAAAGCGCAGAAACTTATGTGTTGTCGGCGACGATGACCAGAGTATATATAAGTTTCGCGGCGCGGATATAAGGAATATTTTGGGCTTTGAGGACGAGTTTGAGGACTGCCGCGTTATAAGGCTTGAGGAAAACTATCGCTCAACGCAGTACATTTTGGACGCTGCAAACGCGGTGATTAAGAATAATGACGGCAGAAAGGGCAAGGAGCTTTGGACGTCAAACGGCGAGGGCGAAAAAATAAATCTCTATATCGCGGACAATGAGCACACCGAGGCTCAGTCGGTGGTTGAGCATATTAAAGAGCTCGGCGGAAGCCTTAACGATACGGTTATACTGTACCGTGTCAACGCTATGTCGCGTATTATGGAGGATACGCTGCTTAGAAACGCAATCCCGTATAAGGTTATGGGCGGGCTTAGGTTCTATGACAGAAAAGAAATAAAGGATATCGGCTCATATTTAAGACTTGTTGTAAATCCGAACGATAATATAGCGCTAAGACGCGTTATCAATGAGCCGAAGCGCGGAATAGGTCAGACTACGCTTGAAAAAACCGCAGCGCTCAGTGCGGCGGGCGGCATAAGTATGTTTGAGGTATGTGAAAAGGCGGAGGATTACAGTGAGTTCAGCTCGGCGACAGCGCAGAAAATAAAAAAGTTCACCGAGATGATAAAGGATTTTCAGCGTGAGATTCAAGAAGGAATGGGTCTTGAATTGTTTGTTAAGACCGTTATGAAGGGCTCGGGTATGATTGACGCGCTCGAAAAAGAAAAGACGGTTGAAAACCAAACAAGACTTGAAAACTTAAACGAGTTTATAAGTATGGTTCAGGAGTCGGTACGGGAGGACGAGGATATCACGCTCGATGAGCTGCTTGAAAATATATCGCTTGTCGCGGATATAGATAACTATGACGATGCGAGCGATACCGTGACGCTTATGACGCTGCACAGCGCAAAGGGGCTTGAATTTCCCAACGTTTTCTTAATCGGTATGGAGGAGAGCGTGTTCCCGAGCGTGCGCTCGTTCGGCGTCCGGGAGGAGCTGGAGGAGGAGCGCAGACTGTGCTATGTCGGAATAACGCGCGCCAAAAAGCGGCTTTTCCTAACGGCGGCAAAGAGCCGTACTCTGTTCGGACAGACAAAGTATAACCTGCCATCGAGATTTCTTGAAGAAATACCCGACGATTTGGTCGAAAGGACAGAGGAGACTCCTCCGCGCCGCACAGCACAAGGCGCAGGCTCAGAGCATATTGCTGCCGGCAGAAGGTACGGCAGCCGCCTGTTTGCGGAGAATATAAAGCGGGCGCCCGAACCGCAAAAGAGCGCCGAGGAGTTCAGCTACAGCCCCGGTGACAGGATTAAGCACAGAAAGTTCGGCACAGGTACGGTTGTCTCGGCGCAGAATATGGGCAGAGACTGTCTTGTCGTTGTTGATTTTGACGACACTGACGTTGGACAGAAAAAGATGATGGCGGCTTATGCCAATTTCGTAAAGGCGGATTAATTATGTATAACGACTTTGCACTTATATACGATAGGTTTCAGGAAATTGATTACGATGAGTTTATCAAGTTTTATAACAAAATTCTCGGTAAGGGCGCTATGACAATAATAGACCTCGGCTGCGGCACGGGCGAGATTACTTATCGTCTTGCGGGGTGCGGGCATAACGTAATAGGCGTTGATATATCCGAGGAAATGCTCACTGCGGCGCAGGACAAGGCGTCTTTTGCGGATAAGAATATTATGTTTATAAAAGGCGATATGACCGAGTTTGTGTATGGGAGCGGAGCTGACGCGGTTATATCATCGCTTGACTGCGTGAATTACTTAACGGATATAAGCGAAGTTAAAGCCGCGTTTGAATGCGTCTATAATTCACTAAACCCCGGCGGTGTATTTATCTTCGATATCAATTCTAAGTACAAGCTTAAAAATATTTTGGGCAGCAATACGTTTGTCTATGAGGACGAGGACGCTTACTGTGTTTGGGACTGCGCGTATTTTGACGAGGACAAAATCTGCAGCTTTGACCTTAACTTTTTTGTGCGCGGCAGTGACGGAAGGTTTGACAGGTATTATGAGTATCAGGAGGAGCGAGCGTATTCAATAGAAGAAATAACCGCCGCTCTAAAAAGCACGGGCTTTAAAGAGGTTGAAGTATACTCAGACCTGACTATGGCTCCGCCGAACGAAAAATCCGAAAGAATATTCTTCACCGCCTCATAAAGGCGACCCAACAACGGGCGTGCACTACCCCGTGTGTAGGGAACGACGACCTCGGCGTTCCGTGCAAATTAACGGTTTGCGCTATATAATGCGGGATTGCTGCAAATCCTTACGTAACACGGAGCGCCGAGGATGAGTATTCATATGAAAGGCATTGCATAATAAGGCGTACAACTACTCATTCTTGCCGTCGCACACTTCGTGTACGGCCACGGTTGGCGCTCCCTGCGAATAGGCAGCGCATACAGAAAGGAATGTGATGTTTATTATGAAAAACTTAATATTAAAATTGCTTATCGCTGCCGCGATTGCGGCAATAACGCTTACGTCTGCGGCTTTTGCGGCGGACACCGACTATGTAATGATTGTTGTCGGCGACGAGCGTATAGACTTCGGCGATACCGAACCGGAGATTATAAATTACAGAACCTACGCGCCGATACGGTCATTTTCAAACAGTCTCGGCGCCGAGGTGGATTGGGATAACGACACATACACCGCAACGCTTAAAAAGGACGGTACAGTAATAACAGTGTCGCCAAATGCGTCCGAGGCGGTCAGAGTAAACGGCATCGCAGTTCAGGGGAATGAATTTTATTTTAAAAATGAGCGTCTTATGCTGCCTTATAGGTTTATTGCCGAGACGTTCGGCTACACCGTGGACTTTTTTGACGCGTATAACATTGCCCGTGTGACCGACGGAAGTCAGAAGCTGAGCGATGTGAAAATTCTTGAGAAGTACGGCGATATTGCGCTTGAGGAGTGGAAGCAGTTCGGAAAGGCGTATAATCCGCTGCGCCACGGCGACCCTATAGTCGTAGGCGACGGCACGCGCGTTCCGTTTAATGACGTTGTGCAGTGGGATACGCTGTTTATGGTCGGCAGCACCGCGTTTGAGGATATACAGATTGACGAAACGAGCGCGAAGGAGTTTGCCGCCTGCATAAACAACATAGCGGACGCAGTGCCTAACGCGCGGACGTACAGTATTCTCGTTCCGTCATCGACCGAGTTTTATGCCCCGCGCGAGCTCTATCGTGACCAGCTTGCCGGAATTGCTCTGATGTATGATAATTTAGACGACAACGTAACGCCGATTGACGCGTATCGCCCGCTGTATGAGCACTCGTACGAGAAGCTGTATTTCTGTACCGACCACCACTGGACACAGCGTGCCGCGTACTATGCGTATGAAGCGTATTTAAAGCAGGCGGGCGGAAGCATAGACCCGCTTGACAGCTTTACAAAGAATGACTCGTATGGCTTTGTCGGGTATTGGGGAAGCTATCTTTCGGCATTGCCGTCTCAGAGGGGAATGCTTAATCGGCTTAAGAACAATCCCGATATGCTTGAGCGGTTTATGCCGAAGGTGTATAGCGAGGGCGTGGTTTACAGCGACGGATATATGAAGAATTTCTATCGTACCGCACAGGCGGTTGACCCTGATATCACCGCATACCGCACATTTGCGGGCGGGGATAATACCTTGACCGTGTTTGTGACAGGCGCGGGTACGGGCAGAAAGATTTGTATTATAAAGGACTCCTACGGCGACGCGTTCACGACGTGGGCGATTAATAATTACAGCGAAGTATATATGATTGACCCGAGGTACAACAACGGTCAGTACGGCTATAAGAACAGCGGAGAGCTCAAGATTGACAAGTTTTGGGAGCTTACGCACTTTGACGATTTGGTATTCGTAAATTATCCCGGCTCGGTTGAGAGCGTGGGCTATAAATACTCGCTGAGTGCGCTGCTGCCGTAATCTTTGGGGGATATTTATGGATTTGTATAAGAACTGCCGTCTTTGCCCGAGAGAATGCGGGGCGGACAGGACAAGCGGCAGACTCGGCTTTTGCGGCTGCGGCAGCGAAATAAAGATTGCCCGCGCCGCACTCCATCGTTGGGAGGAGCCCTGTATATCGGGCAGAAGCGGTTCGGGAGCCGTATTTTTCTCGGGCTGTACTCTCGGCTGTGTGTTTTGTCAGAATTATGAGATAAGCGCAGGTCTTAAAGGCTATGAAATAACGGAGGAGGAGCTTGCCGATGAGTTCCTGCGCCTTCAGAGTGAGGGCGCGAATAATATAAATTTGGTCACTCCCACTCAATATCTGCCCGGAATTATTTCGGCGCTTGATACAGCAAAAAGCCGCGGGCTTAATATACCGATTGTCTATAACTGCGGAGGGTATGAAAAGACTGAAACGCTTAAAATGCTTGAGGGCTATATTGACGTGTATCTGCCGGACTTTAAGTATTTTTCCGATAAATATGCCTTAGGGTATTCACGCGCCGCAGATTATGTATCTTTCGCAAAAACGGCGATAGTCGAGATGTACCGTCAGACGGGGAAATGCGTCTTTGATGAAAACGGCATAATAAAGTCGGGCGTTATAGTGCGTCACCTCCTGCTGCCCGGGCTTTTGTTTGAGTCCAAAAAGGCGGTTGATTACCTCTATGAAACTTACGGCGATAATATATGGCTCAGTCTGATGAGCCAATATACGCCTATGCCGCAGGTGAGCGGCAATCCGCGCCTTAACAGACGCGTGCCCGATAAGCAGTATTCCGCGCTTGTTGACTACTGCGCAAATCGGGGAATGACCCGGGTCTATGTTCAGGAGAGCACAAGCGCCGATACGTGTTATATCCCTGAATTTTTTGATAAAAAATAAATTTATATTTTCCGAATATTTTTCGACACCCTGTGACATAATAACGATGTTCTTAATTTTTAAGAAGCAAAAAAAACAGGGGTGATAAAAATGGACGTAAGTCAACCAATATCCGAATATACGCGTTATTTGATTATCGGCGGAAACGGATTTGTAGTCGGCGTAAGAGACGACGCCCCGGACGTAGTAAAAATCAAATGCGATGAATTACTAAGAAAAGAAAGACACTTGGGAGACTAAGTGCAAGAGCAAAGACCCGAGGTAAAACTTCGGGTCTTTCTGCGTAAAAGGCGTTAAAAAAGCAAAAATAGGTCTTGACAATTTTAAGAAAATAGTATAAAATAAAATAGTTGTATGCAGGTATGGCGGAATTGGCAGACGCGCAAGCTTCAGGTGCTTGTTTGGGTTCCCAAGTACAGGTTCAAGTCCTGCTACCTGCACCAAATAATCAAAAACCGCCGAAAATCGGCGGTTTTGTTTTTTCTTACACGATTTTTACACGATTTTGTTTAGAATTGATATTGCTCTTTCTTCTTCTCGGGGGTATAGGTGGCTGTATGTATTCCAGGTCATTTC
>UQOT01000016.1 GCA_900542675.1 uncultured Eubacteriales bacterium
AGATATGCGTCGGCTGCGGCTGACAGAGTATTTTCTATGATAAACGAGCCGTCAGAGCCGGACGGCGGTGAGACGCTAAAGGAGCTCCCGAAGGATATTCCTGCTGTCAGTTTCCGCGATGTTTGTTTTGAGTACGAAAAGGGAAAACCGGTTTTGCGCGGCATAAACCTTGATGTTGCAGTCGGAGAAACAATCGGATTTGCGGGACCGAGCGGCTGCGGCAAGAGTACTTTGCTCGGATTGGTCTGCGGCTTCTATCCGCCGTCATCGGGTATAATCACTGTCGGGGGCATACAGCTCAATGGGAATAATTTAAAGTCAACACGAAATTTGATTTCGTACGTTTCGCAGGAGGCATATCTGTTCCCGATATCAATCTATGATAACATTGCGATGGGCAAGCCTAATGCAACGCGAGACGAAATAATCACCGCAGCAAAGGCGGCGTACGCGCACGACTTTATTATGGAAACCGAAAACGGTTATGACACGATAGTCGGTGAGCGCGGAAACAGGCTGTCAGGCGGGCAGATACAGAGAATTTCAATCGCCCGCGCGATGCTTAAAAATGCGCCTATACTGCTGCTTGACGAGGCGACAAGCGCGCTTGACGTAAAGGCTGAGGCCGAGGTGCAGCAGGCGCTTGATAACCTGAGCAGCGGCAGAACGGTATTAGTCGTTGCGCACAGGCTTTCGACTATACGAAATTCAGACAGAATAGCGGTTATAGAAAACGGTGTAGTTTCCGAGTGCGGAACACACGAGGAACTGACTGAGGCAGGCGGAACATACGCAAAGCTTTGTGAACTGTCAAGTCTTTAAGTATAAGGGAGGTGACCGAATATGGGAGTAATCGAAGGGCTCAGAAGCTGCTTTTCGCTTATGGGCAGATATAAATATATGTACTGGATAACGCTAATAATAGAGCTTGTATTCTCGTTCTCCGGCGATGTACTTATTGCGCTGGTTAATAAAGGTGTTGTTGATTCGGTCGCTTGTATGGATTTTTCGGTTTTCGAGGCAACTATATGGTTAGGTTTTGCGGCTATAGCGGTGTATCTGTTCACTGTGCTTGACCGCTTTATCAATATGCGCTCAATCCGATATATTATGTATGATATGCGCCGTGACCTGTTTCGGCATATGGCGAGCCTGCCGGTTGAGTATTACGACAAGAACCACAGCGGAGACAGTATATTCAGGCTCAACAGCAATGTTGAGAATATGAAGAGGGCGTACACAAATCATTGCCCGAACTTTATGACCGCGATTTTCGGCGGTGTAGCATCGTGCGCATTTATTTTGATAATGGATGTGAGAATAGGAATTCTGTCGCTTTTAACCTGTGGACTTACCGTATTTATCAATGTTAAGTACGCAAAGTCGCTCCGAGCTCTCGGCGGCAGAATACAGCGCAGCGAGTCAAAGCTTTTAAGCTGTCTGTCTGACCTTATTGCGGGTTTTCGAGTTATAAAATTATTTGACTCAGGTCATCACGCGCTCGGCAGATATGAGGATACGAACAGGGCTACAGCCGCACTCAGAATAAAGCGTATTGCAAGAGTCGGAACTCTCGACAGTATCAGTAACTTTTTGAACTTTATCAATAATTTCGTGCTTATAACGATAGGCGCGGTTATGGCGGCTATGGGAATGACCGATTTCGGTACTGTATTAGCTATACTCACAGTTCAGAGTAACATCAGCGGTATGCTGCTGAATTTCGGAAGCTCCTGGGGAATGATGCAGGAATCCGTCGCGGCTGCTGATATTATTCACGAGGTATGGGATGTAAAGCCTGAAGAGCGTAAGTCAAGTGACGAACATCAGAGTGAGGCAAGTGACGATTACATAGAGTTCAAAAACGTTAAATTCTCGTATGCCGACGGTGAAGATGCGGTCCTTGACGGGCTCAGCTTTACGGTAAAGAAGGGTACGACAGCGGCGCTTGTAGGTCCGAGCGGCGGAGGAAAAAGTACGGTTATTAAGCTTATTCCCGAATTTTACTGTGCGGATTCAGGCAGTATATTTGTAGACGGCATAAATATTAATTCAATATCTGCCGCTAAGCTGCGCTCAATGATATCTTATGTTCCGCAGGATGCGTATTTGTTTGATGCAAGCGTTAGGGAGAACATCGGCTTCGGTAACCCTGATGCGACGGATGAGGAAATAGTTGAGGCGGCAAAGGCGGCAAACGCACACGAATTTATAACCGGACTTACAGACGGATACAACACAATAGTTGGTGAGCGCGGCGAGATGCTCTCGGGCGGTCAGCGTCAGAGAATAGCTATAGCGCGGGCGTTCCTTAAAAATGCACCTATACTTTTGCTTGACGAGGCGACGAGTGCGCTTGATAATGAAAATGAGATAATCGTTCAGAGCAGTATAGAGGAGCTGATGAAAAACCGCACGGTTATAGTAATAGCCCACAGACTTTCTACAATAGAAAATGCGGACGTAATTTACGTAATTGAGCACGGCAAGGTTGTTCAAAAGGGAACGCACGAAGAATTAAAGTCAAAGCCCGGTACCTATGCCGAACTCGTAAAGCTCAGCGAACGTAAATTTTAACGTCCGTAGGGAGCGTCGGCTCGGCGCTCCGCGCATATTAACAATTGCCGCAAAAAAGTATATGGACTCACGCAAAATCATTACACAGTACGGAACGCGGGGGTCGTCGTTCCCTACAAAGGGTTTGGCGATGTCAGATTGTTATGTGCCAAATTATAATCATATACCGTACACAATTAACACCATCAGACCGCCTATCGATATCCTGCGCGCCCGCCCTGGCGCTTTTTTTTATGCGGTGCCTTTTTATTACTGCAAAATTTTTTAAAAATATGTTGTAATATGCAAGTAAGTTGTGGTATAATCATATTTAACGTTATTTATGAAAATAGCTTTAAATCGGAGGTAGATTTATGGATTTTAAAGTTGTTTCAAAGTATTCACCCGCAGGGGATCAGCCTAAGGCGATTGACGAGCTGACTAAGGGCATATTAAGCGGTGAGAAGTTTCAGACACTGCTCGGCGTTACGGGAAGCGGTAAAACCTTTACTATGGCTAACGTGATAGAACGGGTGCAGAAGCCGACGCTTGTGCTTGCGCATAACAAGACGCTTGCGGCTCAGCTTTGCAGTGAGTTCAAAGAGATTTTCCCGAATAATGCGGTAGAATATTTTGTGTCGTATTATGACTATTATCAGCCGGAGGCATATATACCGCAGTCGGATATTTATATAGAGAAGGACGCAAGCACCAACGAGGAGATAGACAAGCTCCGCCACAGCGCAACGGCGGCTCTTTTTGAGCGCAGAGACGTAATAATTGTGGCTAGTGTGTCGTGTATATACGGTCTCGGTGACCCGATTGACTATAACAATATGGTTGTGTCGCTTCGTCCGGGAATGATTAAGGACAGAGACGAGGTTGTTTCAAAACTAATCGAAATTCAGTACGAGAGAAACGATATAGACTTTTCAAGAAACAAGTTCCGTGTGCGCGGCGATGTGATGGATATATTTCCGTCGGATGCGTACAATACTGCGATTCGTGTTGAGTTTTTCGGCGACGAGGTTGACAGAATACTTGAAATAAACGCAGTGACGGGCGAGGTTATTGGTGAGCGTAAGCATATCGCAATCTATCCCGCTTCCCACTATGTCACAACTGCCGAAAAACGAGAGAGGGCAATCGGCACTATAGAAAAGGAGCTTGAGGAGAGGCTTAAGGAGCTTCGCGACAATGATAAGCTCGTCGAGGCGCAGAGGCTTGAACAGCGTACGAAGTACGATATAGAGATGCTGCGCGAAACGGGTTTTTGCAGCGGTATCGAAAATTATTCGCGGCATATAAGCGGCAGAGCGCCGGGTAGTCCGCCTTTTACACTGATTGACTATCTGCCAAAGGATTTTCTGTTGTTTGTTGATGAGAGTCACGTTACGCTGCCGCAGGTGAGGGCGATGTATGCGGGCGACAGAGCACGTAAAGAGAATTTAGTCAAGTACGGTTTTCGCCTGCCGTCGGCGTTTGACAACAGACCGCTTAACTTTGACGAGTTTTGGGGTAAGCTAAATCAGGCAATTTTCGTATCGGCAACCCCGGCTGAGCTTGAGAAGGATTGTTCGGCAAAGATTGTTGAGCAGGTAATCAGGCCGACAGGACTTTTGGACCCTGAGGTTGAGGTGCGTCCGATAGATGGTCAGGTCGATGACCTCTATGCGGAAATAGTTGAGCGTGCAAAGCGTGACGAACGTGTGCTCGTGACAACGCTGACCAAAAAAATGGCGGAGCGTCTCACTGAGTATTTCGAGGATTTGGGCGTTAGGGTGCGTTATCTGCACTCAGACGTAAAGACGATTGAGCGTATGGAGATTATTAGGGATTTGCGGCTCGGCGAGTTTGACGTGCTTGTCGGAATAAACCTGCTGCGTGAAGGACTTGATATCCCGGAGGTTTCACTCGTCGCGATTTTGGACGCGGACAAAGAGGGATTTTTACGCAGTGAAACATCTCTCGTACAGACGATAGGCAGAGCTGCGAGAAATGCCGAAGGCAAGGTTATAATGTACGCTGACGCGATAACCGGCTCAATGCGGTACGCGATAGATGAGACAAACCGCAGACGCAGTATCCAGCAGGCGTTTAACGAGAAGCACGGTATAACGCCCAAAACGATAAGCAAGCAGGTACACGAGGTAATCGAGGCGACGACCGAGCTCAGTAAGTCGGAGAGCGGTAGAAGAGCCAAGAAGCGCGCCGACAAGATACAGGATAAGGAGCGCGTAATTGCGGAACTTACTATAGATATGAAGAAAGCGGCAGAGCTTTTGCAGTTTGAGCTTGCCGCTCAAATTCGTGATGAAATACGTAGAATTGAAGCTGATTAAAAGGAGATTTTATGAACAAGAATATAGTTATTAAGGGAGCTAAGGAGAACAACCTCAAGAACATCAGTCTTGAGATACCGCGTGATGAACTTATAGTTTTCACAGGACTTAGCGGTTCGGGAAAGTCGTCGCTTGCGTTTCAGACGATTTACGCCGAGGGTCAGCGCAGGTATGTGGAGTCGTTGTCGGCGTATGCGAGAATGTTTTTAGGTCAGATGGACAAGCCGGACGTGGAATCTATAGAAGGCTTGTCTCCGGCAATATCAATAGATCAGAAAACGACCGGCAGAAATCCGCGTTCAACTGTCGGAACGGTTACAGAAGTATATGACTATATCCGTCTGCTCTACGCGCGGATAGGTATACCTCATTGTCCGAAATGCGGTAAGGAGATTGTGCCGCAGTCGATTGACCAGATTGTGGACAAGGTAAAGGCTCTGCCCGAGCGCAGTAAGATACAGATTATGGCTCCGGTTGCGCGCGGAAGAAAGGGAGAGTACGTCAAGACATTTGAGGACGCGAGAAAGAACGGTTTTGTCCGCGCGAGGATTGACGGCAAGACGGTTGAGATTTCCGATATGGAAATACGTCTTGACAAGCAGAAGAAGCACACAATAGATATTATAGTAGACAGACTTGTAGTTAAAGAGGGTATGGAGAAGCGTCTCGCGGACTCTGTCGAAACCGCGCTTGCTATGGCGCACGGACTTGTGACGATTGATATAATAGACGGCGAGGAGATTATGTTCTCACAGAACTACGCTTGCGATGACTGTGGCATAAGCCTTGAGGAGCTGACGCCGAGAATGTTCTCGTTTAACACTCCGTACGGCGCGTGTCCGTCCTGCAGCGGTCTTGGAAATATCGTAAAGATTGACCCGGATTTGATTATTCCTGACAAGAGCCTTTCAATAAACGAAGGCGCGATTACCGCAAGCGGCTGGAGCGGAACGGACGATAATTCAATTTCGTATATGTATTACAAGGGTCTTGCCGAGCATTACGGCTTCAGTCTTGATACGCCGGTGGGCGAGCTGCCGGATAAAATAATAGATATAATTCTATACGGTACGGGTTCGCAGAAGATACGTCTTACGTATGATAGAAAGTTCGCAAAGGGCGAGCAGTACGCGCGTTTTGAGGGCGTTATAAATAACTTAAACCGCCGCCACGCAGAGACAAATTCAGAGTGGCGCAAGGCAGAGATTGAGACTTATATGGTAAATATGCCGTGCCCCGACTGTCACGGTGCAAGGCTTAAGCCCGAGTCACTTGCGGTCACGGTCGGCGGACTGAATATAAACGAAGTCACCGAGATGTCAATTGTTAAGGCTCTTGAGTTTTTCTCCGGGCTTAAACTTGACTTGTCCGAAAAGAATAAGATTATTTCGGAGCATATTTTAAAGGAAATAAACGAAAGGCTTTTGTTTTTAAAGAACGTCGGGCTCGAATACCTGACGCTGTCGCGCAGCGCGGGAACGCTCTCGGGCGGTGAGGCGCAGCGAATTCGTCTTGCGACACAGATTGGTTCAAGCCTTATGGGCGTTGTGTATATTTTGGACGAGCCGAGTATCGGTTTGCACCAGAGGGATAATGATAAGCTGATTGCTACATTAAAGCGGCTTCGCGATCTCGGCAATACGCTGATTGTTGTAGAGCATGACGAGGATACAATGCTTGCGGCAGACCATATTGTTGATATAGGACCCGGAGCGGGTATTCATGGCGGCGAGGTTGTAGCGCAAGGCACTCCGCAGGATATAATATCATGCAATGAATCAATTACGGGTCAGTATTTGTCGGGTGAGAAAAAAATTCCTGTGCCGAATAAACGCAGAAAAGGCAATGGTACAAAGCTTGAGTTTAAAGGCTGCTGTGAGAATAATTTGAAAAATATTAATGTGAAAATTCCTCTCGGCACGTTTACCTGTGTAACAGGTGTATCGGGCAGCGGAAAGAGTTCATTTGTCAACGAAATTATGTACAAGCACCTGTCAAACGTGCTAAATCGCTCAAAGAAGCATCCGGGAAAGTTTAAGAGTATGAGCGGCGAGGAGAACCTAGATAAGGTGATTGACATAGACCAGTCGCCTATCGGCAGGACGCCGAGAAGTAATCCTGCGACATATACCGGACTGTTTTCGGATATTCGTGAGCTGTTTGCGCAGACAAAAGACGCCAAGTCGCGCGGCTATAAGTCCGGCAGATTTAGCTTTAATGTTAAAGGCGGACGCTGTGAAGCGTGTACGGGCGATGGAATTATCAAGATAGAAATGCACTTCCTGCCGGATGTGTATGTTCCGTGCGAGGTTTGCGGCGGAAAACGGTATAACCGCGAAACGCTTGAAGTCAGATACAAGGGCAAGAACATTCACGAAGTGCTTGAAATGACGGTGGAGGAGGGCTGCACGTTCTTTGAGAACGTGCCCAAAATAAAGCGCAAGCTGGACACGCTCTACGACGTGGGTCTTAGCTATATTAAGATAGGTCAGCCGTCAACGACACTTTCGGGCGGCGAGGCGCAGCGTGTAAAGCTTGCGACCGAACTGAGCCGCCGCAGCACTGGCAAAACAATTTATATTTTAGACGAGCCGACAACAGGACTGCATACAGCCGATGTGCATATGCTGATTGATGTACTTCAAAAATTAGTCGATGCCGGCAATACGGTGGTGGTAATTGAGCATAACCTCGACGTAATCAAGACCGCGGATTATATAATTGACTTAGGCCCCGAGGGCGGCGATGGCGGCGGCACAATAGTAGCTCAAGGTACGCCGGAGAAAATCGCCAAGTGTAAAAACTCGTACACAGGTCAGTATCTTAAAAAGTATTTGGCTAAGGATTAAGCGGCCGCACAAACCGCTCAAAATGAGCGACAGCAAAACAAATAATTCAATATTGACAAACAAATTGCATAATGTTATACTTTAATAAATATTATATGATTTATTTTTGATATATATTGGGATTTATACATTTTAAGGAGTACAGGACAAATGGATAATTTATTGGACGGCAGAATAAAGGAAGTTGCCGAGCGTATTAAGACATTGCGTGAGATAGTAGGTCTTTCGGAGGAAGAGGCGGCTGAAAAGACCTCGGTTTCACTTGAAAAGTACAAGCAGATTGAAAGCGGTGAGTCCGACTTTAGCTTTTCGTTTATCTGTCTTTGTGCAAGAGCGCTGAGCGTTGATGTGACCGACCTTTTGGAGGGGCAGAGCGCTACTCTTTCGGGGTATGAACTCACACGTTCTGGTGAGGGTATGAAGATTGTAAGACGCAAGGAGTTTGAGTATAACAACTTAGCGTCGCTGTTTAAACATAGGATTGCCGAGCCGTTTTTGGTTACGGCGCCGTTTTCCGAGGCGGAACAGCACAAGGAGATTAAGCTCTCACAGCACGAGGGGCAGGAGCTGGACATAGTTTTAAGCGGCAGTCTTAAGGTTCAGATAGGTAAGAATATTGAGGTCTTAAACGCGGGTGACAGTATATATTACGACAGCAAGACCCCTCACGGAATGATTGCAATGAGCGAGGAGGGCTGTAAGTTCTACGCCATTGTTCTGACAAAGGGCGGTAAAGAAAGCGATTATATCGAAGATGTTGAAGTTATCAAAGAAAAGCCCTTGCCGGTTCGTGTTGAGACGGGAAACAGAATTTATGATAAATTTGTTAAGACAACTGTTGATGAAAACGGCATAGTAAATTCGATAAAATTTTTTGATGAGGAAAAGTTCAATTTCGCATTTGACATAGTTGACGCACTTGCGGACAGAGACCCAGATAAGCTTGCTATGCTTCACTTATCGAGGGATAAGGTTGAGCGCCGCTTCACATTCGGCGATATGAAGAAGTATTCAAATAAGACGGCGAACTATTTCCGCTCGCTCGGTATCAAGAAGGGTGACAAGGTAATGCTTGTGCTCAAGCGTCACTATCAGTTCTGGTTCTCGATACTCGCACTGCATAAGATTGGCGCGATAGTTATACCGGCGACAAATCTTTTGGTTGAACACGATTTTGACTACAGATTTAAGGCGGCGAACGTCAAGGCTATCGTCTGTACGGTGGACGGAGATACCGCACATCAGGCAGAGCTTGGCGAGAAGAACTGCGATTTTGACGTACTTAAGATTATGGTTGGCGGTAAGCGTGACGGCTGGCGCGATTTTGACGCCGAGATGGAAGAGATGAGCGATGAGTTCCCGCGCCCGACAAATCCGGACGAGACCTCTTGCGGCAGTGAAACTATGCTGATGTACTTTACGTCGGGAACTACGGGCTATCCGAAGATTGCGATGCATAGCCACAAATACGCGCTCGGCCACTTTATTACAGCGAAATTCTGGCATAATGTTAATCCTGACGGAATACACTTTACTATTTCGGATACGGGCTGGGGAAAGGCTCTTTGGGGCAAGCTCTACGGTCAGTGGATGTGTGAGGGTGCAATATTTACCTATGACTTTGACAGATTTCACGCGGACGATATACTTCCGCTGTTTAAGATGTATAATATAACGACGTTCTGTGCGCCGCCGACTATGTTTAGGTTCTTTATTAAAGAGGATCTTGCAAAGTACGATTTATCATCGCTTGAATATGCGACTGTCGCGGGTGAAGCACTCAACCCGGAGGTTTATCAGCAATTCTATAAGCATACGGGTATAAAGCTGATGGAGGGCTTTGGTCAGACCGAGACGACACTTGTTGCCGGTAACTTTATCGGTATGACGCCTAAGCCCGGCTCAATGGGTAAACCGAGTCCGCTTTATGATGTAAAGATTGTATTGCCGGACGGCAGAGAGGCAGGCGTCGGCGAAGTCGGCGAGATTGTGATTAATACCGAAAATGGTGTACCTTGCGGACTGTTCAAGGGCTATTATAACAATGAGGAATTGACAAAAGAGGCTTGGTACGACGGATATTACCATACAGGTGATACCGCGTGGCGCGATGAGGACGGGTACTATAACTATGTAGGCAGAACCGATGACGTTATCAAGTCATCAGGCTATCGTATAGGTCCGTTTGAGATTGAAAGCGTTATTATGGAGCTGCCGTACGTCTTGGAGTGCGCGATTACACCCGCTCCCGACCCGGTTCGCGGTCAGGTTGTTAAGGCGACAATCGTGCTGATAAAAGGCAAAGAGGGCAGCGAGGAGCTTAAGAAGGAAGTGCAAAACTATGTAAAGAAGCACACCGCACCGTATAAGTATCCGAGAATAGTAGAATTTGTCGATGAGCTCCCCAAAACAATCAGCGGCAAAATCCGCCGCGTTGAGATAAGGGACAGCGACGCAAATAAATAAATTCAGGTGATTATTATGAAAAAATTAGTAAGTTTATTATTATCCGCAGCAGTGTTTATCTGCTCACTTTCGTGCATAGCGCTTCCGGCGTATGCTGCTTCGCCGATTGAGAATATTTACGTAAACGGCAAAACGCTGAGCTTCAGTGATGCAGAGCGTCCGTATATTGACGAAAAAGCCGGCAGAACTATGGTTCCGCTTCGCGCTATTTCAGAGTCTCTCGGCGCGACTGTGTATTGGTTTGATAAGGACAAGGACGGAAACCCGGTCAAGAAAATTCAGATAGTGCGTTATGACAAGACGCTTCTTCTTAGAATTGGCATTAAAAATATGACAGTTTATAAGTTCGAGGATTTGAAGCAGGAAAAGATTGACGATATAGTTCTTGAATCCCCACCTATTCAAGGTGATGAAAGCCGCGATTATCGTACATTTGTTCCGCTTCGCGCTATTGCAGAAGCGTTTGACGCGGACGTTAATGCCAAATTTGTTGACGAGTTGTCATCGGCGATTGATAAACCTATGAATATCTATATTTTGGACGACTATGATGAGTCTAAAGAGAATGTAGTGTCAATTGCCGAGCTTTACGATACAAACTCAATTCAGAATGACGCGTTGATATCAACAGTCGGCATAATCTCTAAAATTGGCAATGACTATTATCTTCAGGATGAAAATGAGCCGTTCAAGATGATAACCTTTACCGATATACCTGATGTTGAGAATTTCTGGACTCAGCAGCTCGGTGCGGAGAATAACAATCCTGTCGGACTTAAAGTTAAAGTCACGGGTATGATTAAGCTGACCGGCGATACATACTCAATGCCGCTTTCGCGCGGAATTACCGGAATACAATTGGCAGACTGATTAAAGCTTCCGATTATTTCTGATGTGACTTAAATTAGTGATATTTACAGCGCAGCAGTCTTTGTGACTGCTGTGCTGTTTTTATGACTGCTGTGCTGTTTTTATGCAGTCATTATCTTAAGCGGAGCGCAGCAATATAATATTTGTTTTGATAAAAACACACTATTTATGGTTAAATGACCTGTTGGGAGTTGTTTAAATTTTTTCTAATTATTTATGTTATTATATGTTTTTTTAAACTGCCAAATATGCCAATGAGTTTTAATATGCCGCTTTTTGTTTGGATAAAAACTGCGGATGGTGTAAGGTTCGCAACAATTTATCTAAGTCTTAATAACAAGTGTGATATTGATAGTATTTATAGAGCAGACGAATTTATTAATAAATTCGGATTAAATTCAACGAAAGTGTAGTAAACGAAATAGATACAGAATATTCATATGCTAAATTGCGAGGAGAAGGTGCTGAGTTTAGTTTAAGAGATATATGGGATTAAAATACAAATTCTGCTATCGCCGTAATGCCGGATAGAAGTATTTCTGTTTCTATTGATAGTAATATTTTGGTTGGTGATGGCGAAGTAATATATTTATCCGCCCCTGTAAAATTAATTAATGATAAAACATATATTCCAATAGTTGATTTGGAAAAGGTTTTGAACTATTCAATTTATGTAGATGAAAATTTAAAGCGTATATATATGATAAAAAAGCAGGCATTCTATAAATCAGAATTTGACAGCGATATTATAGAAAGTAATGAAGTTATGCTGAAAAGGTGCTCCGGCAGTGTTTGCCGGGGGCGCCTTTTTTGGTTTGTACACTTTATTTGTTCTATATTCGGACAAAGAGTCATAGAATATTACAAATCGGTAAACAGAAGGTGATTTGGTGATTATTCGCAGTCCCGCGGAGGACATTGTAAGATTATTCCCGCCCGACGGTGCGCGCGGAATTATTGAAGGGCTGTTTGGCGGCGGCATATGTGCGGATGAGATACGGCTTCGATGTGAAAGACCGCTTTCGTATGTCAAAGGCACAGAGTGTTTTTATCTTGACGCGGATGGCGCTAGATGTGATGTCGGAGACGCTTATATGGTTCGTGCGAAGGAAGTGAGAGGTGTATTTCGCTCTGTGTGTGAAAATTCGGTGTACGCGTACATTGACGAAATAAGGCAGGGGTTTGTGACAATCCGCGGCGGTCACAGGGTCGGATTTTGCGGCAGGGCGGTTTGCGGTGCGGATGGAAGGGTTGAAAACTTTCGCGATATTAATTCGGTAAACATTCGTATAGCGCGTCAGGTAAAGGGCTGTGCAGACGGAGTAATCCAAAAAATCTGCGGCAGCGGAGTGAAAAGTGCACTGATTATATCGCCGCCGGGGCGCGGTAAAACAACGCTCCTTAGGGATATAGTCAGGCAGATATCGGACAGCGGCATAAAGGTCGGCGTTGCTGATGACCGAAGCGAAATTTCGGCAATGTATCACGGAGTTCCGCAGAATGACATAGGGATTAATACAGATGTGGTTGAAAACGCAGATAAGGCGGATGCGGTTCAGATACTTCAGCGCACGATGTCGCCGTCAGTCATTGCGACAGACGAGGTGGTGACGGCTGCGGAGGTAGATGCGCTCTGCCGTGCGGCGGGAACCGGAATTTCGATAATAGCGAGTGTTCACGGTTCAGGTTTTGATGAAGTGAGAGAAAAAAATGCGCTCAGTCCGTTGTTTGAAGGCAATGTGTTTGATATGCTGATACTAATCAGGGACAGAGACGATGCGGGGCTTTTAACCGAGGTTCTTGAGCTTTGAGTGAGGAGAGATGTGTCTGTGAGCGCTGAGTGGATTAAAGCTTTATGCTCGCTTGCGGTCATTGCCGGGTGCGGCTATGCGGGAATTGTGTATGCGTCGCGTTATGATGTGCGCATAAACCAAATTCGCGGGCTTATAACCGCGTTTCGGGCGCTGGAGTTTGAAATCTGTATGAATAATTCGGTGCTGCCCGATGCGCTCAGACGCGCCGGAGAAGCGGGCGGTGCGGTAAGCGGAGGACTGTTTGCGAGCTGTGCAGATAAAATTGAAAATTCGGCGGGGGAGACGGCGAACTCAATTTGGTGCAGTTGTGTTAAGAACTCGGAGCTTTGTCTTGACGACAGCACGATAAAAATGCTGTGCGAGTTTGGTATCACTCTCGGCGGCGGCAACAGGGATGCTGAAAAGGCCAATATATGCTCTGCGGTATTAAGGCTTCAAAATGCTGAAAAGGCAGCGGAAGAAATTAAGAAAAAGAACGCCGGACTGTACCGCAGCTTAGGTTTTGCGGCGGGAATACTTATAGCGGTGCTGCTGCTTTAAATTTTTACTTGGGCGGAGGTGGTCATATGTCGGGCGTTGATTTGATTTTCAAGGTCGCAGCCATAGGGATAATCGTCGCAGTTCTCAATATGCTTTTAAGCCGCGCAGGGCGCGACGATCAGGCGATGATGATAACCATATCCGGTCTTGTAGTCGTGCTGCTTATGGTAATTGAGGAGATAAGCGATTTGTTTGTGACAATCAAGAATATTTTCGGACTGTAGGTGATGCAATGGATATCATAAGAATTGTCGGGATAGGTCTTACCGGCGCGGTTTTATCAATTGTTGTGCGCCATCTCAGACCAGAACTTTCAATGATGATACCGCTTGTTGTGACATTTACGGTTATATTCTGTATTCTGCCTTATCTTACTGCAGTAATAGACGAGGTAAGAAGTATATCCGACAGCGCGGGTATAGAGTATCGTTACATAAACATCGTCTTTAAGATAATCGGCGTGTCATATATTGCAGGAATTTCGGCAGAGCTGTGTAAGGACGCAGGCGAAAACGCAATAGGAGCGAAAATTGAGCTTGCGGGCAAGCTTATTATAGTTTTTATGTCCCTGCCGGTTATTAACAGGCTTCTCGGAATTGTGAGGGAGATAATAATGAGATAGACTGATTGGGCGGGGTAGATGCTTATGATAAATTTGCGAAGAATAATTATCCTTTTGGCGGTGTTTGCACTTTTTTGTATACCTGCGGCGGCAGAAAATGACGAATTGGGAGCAAATGAACTGATAGACGAATATTCCGAAATATATTCGGGATATCTTTTAGACGGTTCGGGTGATATCATAGATGAGTCGCTTACGCCGTACAGTCAGGGGTTTAGCCTTGATGAGCTCATAGGCCGTGCCGCACGCGGCGAGATACCGCTCAGTGCAAAAGGCCTACTGTCGGAGCTGTTTGAGTCGCTGTTTGGCGAAGTTTTATCCGTGCTCAAGTCAATGATGTTGGTTGTTGCGCTTGCAGTGCTGAGTTCTCTGCTTGAAGGCTTAAGCGGCGGTATCAGCAAGGAGGGCGCTTACAGTATAGCGCGGTATGTGTGCTTTATTGCAGTCGTTGGACTCGCGGCACGTGTGTTTTACGACGTGATAAACTCAGCGGGCAGCGCGATTGAAAACTTAGCGTTATTTATGCGGTGTATTGTTCCGATAATGATTACGTCGCTTATAACAAGCGGCGCAGTTGTGTCGGCATCGGCCCTTGAACCGTTTTTACTTGGAATAACTGAGGCGGCGCTCTCGCTGATACAGTATGTTTTTATGCCGCTTGTTATGATAGGGACAGCGCTTGGAATTGTAAATTCAATCTCGAGTGAGCTTAAGACCACAGGACTGATTTCCCTAATTAACAAGACGGTTAAGTACGGACTCAGCGTACTGCTTACAATATTTGTGGCGTTTGCGGGGCTTAAGAGTATAGCCTCGGCTGGGACAGACGGTCTTACGTTAAAGCTCACAAAGTTTGCATCGTCAAATCTAATACCGGTTGTCGGCGGTATTTTATCCGACGCGGTTGAGACGGTTATGAACTGCAGCGCGGTTATAAAAAATGCTCTCGGCGTTGTTGGAGTTATAATTATATTCTTTATTGCGGTTATGCCGATTTTAAGGCTTACAGCATCGCTGCTGGTGTTCAGACTTGTCGCGGCGGTATGTGAGCCAATTGGAAACAAGGGCGCGGCGGAGTGCATAACGGTTATGGGTGACGGAATATCGACGGCGTTTTCAATGCTTGCCGCTGTGACTGTTATGTTTATTATGATTATAACGATTATGATTAACATCGCTGTGTGAGGAATTACTTATGGAACAGATAAGAACTTGGGCAATCGCACTTTCAATGGTAATTGTGCTTGGCACGCTTTTAGAGACGCTGATACCTGACGGGAGCTTTCGCAAGTACATACACGTAGTTATTGCGGTGCTCTTAATTATAAGCGTAATAAGTCCGTGGCTTAGGTTTGATTATGATAAGCTCGGTATTTCAAATTGGGGCGCGGAGGAATACAGCGGCGATATGAGCCGCGAGGAACTCAGATATAGGCAGCAGAAGGATGTAATTGATATATATATAAAGACGCTTGAAAATAATCTGAAAAAACAGCTCGTTCAAATATATCCAAATCTTGAGGACAGTCTGAGCGTTAAGATAACTGCCGATGAAAGCGAGAGCGGGTTTGGACATATTACAAACGCTGCGCTTATTATTGAAAGCAAATCGGGTGTGGACGCGGATGAACTTCGGGAGAAGGCGGCTGAAATGATTGGAGTTTCCAAAGACAGTGTTGCGGTTGTAATGTAACTTACGGAGATAGCAAATGGCTGATAGCGGGAAGAATGAAAGTTTTTTATCAAAGATACGTATGAAGACCGAAAAATTGGGTGAGAATTTGTTTTCCCCGAAGGATAAGAGCGGGGAAGAAAAGCCGGGTGATGCAGGCAAAAAGAAGCTGAGCCGCTCTGTTGTGTATATATGTGCGGCGGCGATTATCGTGCTGTTTGCGCTGAAGATGTTCGGTGGCGGAGAAACGGCGGAGAATGCTAAGCCTGCCCCTTCGGAATATGATACTGATTATTCCGAATATGTGCGTCAAATGGAAAGCTCACTTGAGGAGATAATCGGTAAAATACAAGGTGCGGGTAACGTCAGTGTGAGGATATACATAGACAGCACCGCTGAAAATGTTCTGGCAGAAGACAGCAAAAAGGAGAGTGAGACGCGCGAAAAATATAGTGGAAGCGACGGAGCGAACGAGAAAAACGAGTCGGTCAGCGACGAGAGAAATACAGTTATAGCTAAAGACGGCGGGCTTAGCGGTGAAGGAGCGCCATACGTTGTGCGCCGCAAGCTGCCGTATCCCACCGGAATAATTGTGGTAGCTGACGGTGCGCGGGATAACAGAGTGCAGAGTGAAATATATGAAGCGGTAAGAGCGCTCTACGGGCTCTCCGCTAACAGAATAAAAATTTGTTATTAAAGGAGCATAGTTATGAGTTCAAAAAAGTCAAAATCAGGAAAGTCATTTAAGGTAAGAGGCAAGCAGTTTTTTGTGGTGGGATTAATCGCGCTGGTACTTGCTGCGGGATATTACAGATGGACTATGGGTTCGCTTAGACCGGACGCGGTAAGCGTGTCGAGTACGGCAACGCCGAGTGCGGACAGTGATGAGAATTCTAAGGATGCGGAAACATTCTGGGGCGGTAATTCGGACGATAAGAATAAAGATGAAGACAAAGGTGACAATCAAGAGAATAAAGATGAAAACAACAATTCCGAAAATAAGCAGTCGAGCGGAAACGTTATAAACCAGTCGCGTCAGGACAGGGATAAGCTCAGAGGCGAAACAATGGATAAGTGGAAGGAAATATCCTCGAATAAAGACGCAAGCGAGTCCGCCAAAAAACAGGCTGAGGAGAATATTGTAAAGCTTACAAAGTATTCCGAAAATGAAAATGCTATAGAGACAAACGTTAAGTCAAAGGGCTTTGAGGACTGCTTCGCACAAGTGGGCGATAGCGGCGTCAGCGTTATAGTAAAGGGTGAAAATTTAGACAGCGCTTCGGTTGCACAGATTAAAGATATAATCATAAGTGAAACGGGTGTTTCGGCGTCACAAATAAAAATCAGCTCAGAGCAATAAATAAAAATAATAAAATCGCCTAAAATAAACGTTGTAATATTAAAAATGTTGTGGTATAATAAACATAATTAAGTTACAGCGAGATTATATAGGAGGTATTTATTATGGCGGAAAAAGTTGTGCCTGAGGGGCAGGCTGCAGAGAACACGGGCAGCATTAACATTTCAAACGACGTAGTGTCCATCGTGGCGTCGCTTGCTGCGAGCAGCGTTAAAGGTGTTTCGGGAATGGTCAGCTCAATTTCGGGCGGATTTGCGGAACTGCTCGGTAAGAAGAATATGTCAAAGGGCGTAAAAGTCAGCGTGACAGATAAAAAAGCCACTCTTGACCTTGCAATAATCGTTGAGTACGGCGCTAAAATTCCAGATGTTGCGTGGGAAATTCAGGAGAAGGTTAAGAGTGAGGTTGAAGCTATGACCGGTCTTAATGTTGCGGCAGTAAATGTAAGTGTTGAGGGCGTGAATGTTCCGAAGGACGACACTGCATCTCAGCCCGTGAGCAATATAAAGGAAGAGGCTGAGAATATTGCCGAAAGCGCGAAGGAGAAGCTGGGCGACTTTATGGAGAACGCTGCGGATAAGGCGGAGGACGTTATTGAGGACGTTAAAGACGCGGCTGAGGATATAAAAGATAAAGCTGTGGATATAAAAGATGATATCAAGGATAAGGCTGAAGATATTGTCGATGCAGTTAAGGATGCCGCCGAAGATATTTTCGATTAATAACATAAGATAAGTATTATATTTTTTGAAGGGATAAGGACCGCGCTTGATGCGGATTTGAAATTATGGACAGAAAAAAGGCGAGAGAGTATGCTTTTACGGTACTCTTTCAGTATAAGTTTCAGCCTGAGGAGGTCGGCGATATATTAGCTGATTTCTTTTTAGAGCACGACGCTCAAAATCAGGGAGAGTATATAGGTGACATTGTTTCGGGTGTTGTTAAAAAAATCAACGAGATAGACAGCAAAATTACAGAGTTTTCGCGCGGCTGGACGATAGACAGAATTAATGCCGTAAGTCTTGCGGCGCTGAGACTCGGTACATATGAGATTTTGTACAGAGATGATGTGCCTCCGGCTGTCGCGGTTAACGAAGCCGTTAATTTGACCCGCGAATATTCCGGTGAGGAGGCAATCGGATTTGTAAACGGTGTACTCGGAAGTATTCAGCGCCAGTATGAGGCGAAAAAATAAGACAACCGATTTATGCAGAGCGTAGCCGCCCGTTTTACGGGTATGTCTTGCGCTCTGTTTGGTATGTATACAGTACAGAGGTAAAGCTATGATTGAGAGAAAGGCGCTTACGGTAACCGAAGTTAATTTATATATAAAGCAGGTTATAGCGCGCGATGACATTTTAAATAATGTTCTTTTAAAAGGCGAAATTTCAAATTTTAAAGCACATTCATCGGGACATATGTATATGTCGCTTAAAGATGAAACGGGCGTAATTCGGGCGGTTATGTTCAGAAGTGCGGCAGCGAGGCTGACTTTTAAGCCGTCTAACGGAATGAAGGTTATAGCCCGCGGCAGGATAGGCGTGTATGAGCGGGACGGACAGTATCAGCTTTATATTGAGCATATGGAGCAGGAGGGCATAGGTGATTTGCACGCGGCATTTGAGAGGCTTAAGCAGAAGCTTGACGCTGAGGGATTGTTTTCATCTGCGCACAAGAAGCCGCTGCCGAAATATCCGAAACGAATAGGTGTTGTGACAGCTCCGACCGGAGCGGCGATACGTGATATACTTAATATACTTTCGAGGCGTTTTTCATATTCCGATGTTATTCTCTATCCGGTGCTTGTTCAGGGTGAAAATTCTGCTGCAAGCATAGTTGAGGCAATCAAATACTTTAACGCAGTTTCCGGGGCGGACGTGCTTATTGTCGGACGCGGCGGAGGTTCGATTGAGGATTTGTGGTCGTTTAACGAGGAATGTGTAGCAAGGGCAATTTATGACAGCCGTATCCCGATTGTTTCGGCAGTCGGGCACGAGATTGATTTTACGATAGCGGATTTTGTCGCAGACCTTCGCGCTCCCACTCCGAGCGCTGCAGCGGAGCTTGTCGTTCCTTCACAGATTGAGCTTTCGGAGAAGTTCGGCAATGTTTACAGAAGGCTTTACGCCTGCGCGGCGAGAATAATCGAAAAGGACCGTATGCAGGTTAAGTATTTGGCGGGCAGCGCGCCGCTCAAAAATCCGATATCTAAAATAGATGACAGCCGTATGCGGCTTGACAGTGTGTGCCGCGCGTTTGAAAATGCCTGTGACATAAACTTAAGTGAAAAGAAGCAGAGCCTTAAAGTGCTCACTACAAAGCTTGAAGCGCTTAGTCCGCTTAGTTCGTTAAACCGCGGATTTGCGGTTGCGAAGAGGGATAACCGCGTGATAAAGAGCGTTTCAGAGGTCACACGGGGCGACAAAATCGAAATTTTGGTAAGCGACGGCAGTATAAGAGCAGAAGTTATTTAAGCGTAATTAGAATAAACAGAGGAGATATTATGGATAAGGGAATATTTGAAAAGAACTTAAAGGAGCTTGAGGGCGTTGTCCGCCAGCTTGAGGGCGGCGAAGTAACGCTTGACGAGATGCTTGCGCTGTTTGAAAACGGTATAAAGCTGACGCGTGAGTGCACCGAGGCGCTTGATAACGCTGAGCAAAAGATTAATATTTTGATGAAGAACAGAGATACCGGCGAGATGGAGGAAAAGCCTTTTGCCAAAGAAGCCGGCAGTAAGGAGTAGTTATGAATAATTCCGCGCATACTAATGGGGAGTTCAATCAAAAACTCAGTGAATATGTTGAGCTTATAAACAATATTGCAGATAGGGTATCTACCGTTCCCAATCTGCCGCAGAAGTCGGTTTATGAGGCTATGCGCTACAGCCTTATGTCAGGCGGCAAACGACTCAGACCCGTACTGGCGGCGGCGGTTGCCGAACTGCTCGGCGGTGATGTTTTTGTAGCAGCGGCTGCTGCAGTGCCGATTGAGTGCATACATACATATTCTTTAATCCATGACGATTTACCGTGTATGGACGATGACGACCTGCGCCGCGGCAGACCTACCTGCCATAAGGCGTTTTCTGAGAGTACGGCTCTGCTTGCGGGCGATGGACTTTTAAATCTCGCGTTTGAGCTTTTAAGCTGTGACGAGTACCTGACGATTTCGTCCGACATACGGGTGCGGCTTATATCCGCGCTCGCTTCGGCATCGGGAACTCACGGTATGATAGGCGGACAGGTGATTGACCTTGAAAGTGAGAAAAAGCCCGATATGACAATTGAGGAGCTTTCGCTTATGCATCGTTTAAAGACGGGCGCTATGATAAGCGTATCTGCGGAGTTTGGATGTATATTGTGCGGTTTATACGATGAAAGTGATGAAAGACTCCGCAAAATTCGTGAATTTTCGGAGAAATTGGGGTTGGCATTTCAGATAAAAGATGATATACTTGATGTAACGGGAGATGAATTTGTGCTCGGAAAGCCGATAGGCAGTGATGAGAGAAGCGGTAAGAACACTTATGTCACCCTTCTGGGGTTAAACGGTGCTGCTGATAAGCTGAATGCTCTGACTGACGAAGCGATAAACGCGCTGGAGATTTTTGGCGATGACGCGTGGTTCTTAAAGGAACTTGCCCGAGCTTTACTCAGACGTGATAAATAGTTAAAAGGCAGATGAAGTATGAATTATTTCGAGGAATTGTTAAGCAACAGAATATTTTTTATTGTGCTGTTCGCGTGGCTGCTGTCGTGCGTGATAAAGGGCATTATCGAGTGCATTAAAAATAAAAAGATTAATTTCGGACGCTTTTTCGGACCGGGAGGAATGCCATCGTCGCATTCGACGATTGTTTGCTCGCTTGCGGTATGTGTTGGTATGTACGAAGGCTTTGACAGCGCCGTTTTCGTTGTGTGCTGCACACTTGCCCTTATTGTAATGTATGATGCATCGGGTATAAGACGTGCCGCGGGAGAGCAGGCAAAGATAATTAATATGATTGTTGACGCGTGGGAGGAGCACGACCCCGTACTTAAAGAAAAAAAGCTTAAAGAGCTTTTGGGTCATACCCCGGTCGAAGTCCTCGGCGGAGCAATTTTAGGAGTAACCGTCGCCTTAGTCTCAGGACTCATTATGGGACTTTAAGTTTGATGAACGAGCTTGCAAAAGCGCTTGTTACCACCACAACATATTTGCTCGGCTATAAGGCGAAAACAATAAAGCCCGAAATCACAGCATTTGTAGACGTAGCGGCGATGTTATTTTAGCTTGAAAAAATAACGGAATTGAAATTTGATATTGACGTAAAATGTCCGCCGAAAAATGATAATTGGGAGTGTTTCCTGAAATTTGACGGCAAGGCAAATTTGTGGGACTTTCCGCTTTGACAGACCGTCATAAATAGTTAATATACTGTTTTACAAAAAGCCGCCCGAGGGCG
This sequence comes from uncultured Eubacteriales bacterium, assembly GCA_900542675.1. GTDB lineage: Bacteria > Bacillota > Clostridia > Monoglobales > Monoglobaceae > Monoglobus. The sequence goes on from UQOT01000016.1 coordinate 21,539, forward strand.
GCTTTTGTTATTCATCAAGTTCGATTAAGGCGTAATCCCCGTCTTTTCTTTTATATACTATATTTGGCGCCATGGTATCGGGGTTTGTGAAGATAAAGAAGCTGTGACCGAGCATATTCATTTGGAGTATTGCCTCCTCAGCCATCATAGGCTTTGCCGAAAATCTCTTTCTCTTGATAATATTAAACTCGCTTTCCTCTTCAATCTCCGGCGTCTTATCCATAGCAACATAATTCTCAAAACCGCTGTCGCGCAGGCGCTTTGAAAGCTTTGTCTTGTTCTTTCTTATCTGACGGTCGATACCTGTAAGACAATTGTCAACGGCGGTGAGCATATCGTGATTTTGATCTTCGGCTCTGATGATAAATCCCTTATACGGGAAGGTAATCTCAACAATCATATCATCTCTGATTTCCGAAACAACAATTTTGCATTCGGTTGCGTCATCATCGAAGAACTTATCAAGCCTTTTAACCTTGTCTAAAATCTTTTCTTTACTGGAGTCTGCAAGGTTAAACTTCTTAGTAAAAATGGTGTACGTCATAATACTACCTCCGGTCATTTGTGAAATTTAAACCAAGAAATAAGACAACTTCTCGGTTCTTATGTTAATATTATATAATAAATTTTTGCAAATAGCAATAGGTATTTATTAATTTTTTGAAAATTTTTTATAAAAAATTATATTGTTTTCCTTTTCCTTGCAAGTTAAGCCGCAGTGTGTTATAATATATTTATTTACGGTTGCTTTTTACCCGAGGTGTCTTTTATCGGTAAGGTTGTGCCTTCGGGTGAGAGCACAGAGATATCGGCGGCAATTATCTCGGATTTGTAAACATAGATGTTTGCGCGTACGTCGGCAGATTCCGATTTTGTGTGATTTGTTACCGTGTATGAATAGCGCGTCACGTTTTTGCCGCAGTAGCTTTCGAGGTTAATCCCGTCTGCCGCTGCCAGCGCATTGTATGTACGGTAGAGTGAATTGAAGTCCTCGGGCAGTCTGATATGTGCTATTTCGGCAGGCGAGGTTTTGACCTCCCAGCCGTTTGACGTGATGTAGCTTACGTTTTTATTGTTTGTTGTGTTGTCGACCGAGAACAGTGCGAGTATTACAGCTATTATAAATGCCGCACACAGAATAAACATAAGCTTGAATTTATAGCGTCTGAAAAGCTTTCGGATATTCATTTATTGATACCTCCGGATTTGGGCTGTTATGTTTAATTAATTATATGAGATAAAATTTGGTATTATACTGAGATATCAGAGGTTTAATATGAGACTTGATAAGCTTTTGTCGGCAGGGCTGGGGCTCGGCTCCAGAACCGACGTTAAAAAGATGATAAGGGCAGGACGCGTCCGTGTTGAGGGATTTGAAAAAATAAAGCCCGAGACCTGCATTGACCCGGAGCGTGACAGAGTATACGTTGACGGCAAAATTATGAAATACCGTGAGTTTGTTTATTTGATGCTCAACAAGCCTGCCGGAGTGATTTCGGCAACGCGGGACGGCAGACATAAAACAGTACTTGATTTGGTACCCGAGGAATATTTGCATTTTGACATTTTCCCTGTCGGACGGCTTGATATTGACACAGAGGGATTGTGCTTATTAACCAATGACGGGGCGTTGGCACACAGACTTTTAAGTCCGAAGCATCATATTTCCAAAATATATTATGCCGAGATTAATATGCCGCTCGGCGAAAGCGACATAGAACTGTTTAAAAGCGGTATTGTGCTTGATGACGGATATATATGTATGCCGGCGGAGCTTGAAATTTGCTCGCATAACACAAAGTGTGCATATGTGAAAATATGCGAGGGCAAATTTCATCAAATAAAGCGTATGTTTGAGTCGGCCGGTAAGTCGGTATTGTATCTGAAGCGAATAAAGATGCACCATCTTACGCTCGACGAAAACCTGTCCTCAGGCGAAATAAGAGAGTTGACAGAGGAAGAAATAAATGGGCTCTATGCCTGATTGGAGATTATTATGGATAAAACCGAAAAAATTTCAAACATAATACCGAAGGTGTGTGCGGTACACGATATTTCGGGGTTCGGAAAGGTGTCGCTGACCGAGGTTTTGCCGATACTTTCGGCTATGGGAGTCGAGGTATGTCCGCTGCCGACGGCGGTGCTGTCGACGCACACATATGAGTTTAAGGATTTTACTTTTTGTGATTTAACCGATGAAATGCCAAAGATTATCAGGCATTGGGAAGAAATAGGTCTTAAATTTGACGCGGTGTACAGCGGATATATGGGCAGTCCGCGGCAGATTGATATACTCAAGAATTTTATGATTAGCGCCAAAAAAGATGGCGCAATGCTTGTTGTAGACCCTGTAATGGGCGATAATACGCTTGTTCCCGGCAGTATGTACACCGACAAGATAAAAGGTATGCTCGGCAAAATGCGGGATTTGTGCGGAATTGCCGATGTAATAACGCCCAACGTTACTGAGGCGTGTCTGCTTATAGGCGAGGAATACAGAAGCGCGCCGATAAACAATAGAACAATAAAGAATTATTTGGCGCGTCTTTCTGAGCTGTGCGGCGGTGATGTAATTATCACAAGCGTTATGGACTCCGAAAACACAATGTGCGTTGCGGTTTATGACAGCAGTGATAATAAGTATTACAAAGTTGACTGCGGATATGTAAACCGACCGTTTCACGGTACAGGCGATGTGTATACTTCGGTTCTGACCGGAGCCCTGCTGCGCGGCAGCAGCATTATTGAGGCGGCGAATATTGCGGCGGGATTTGTGTATAAGGCGATACAAAACACAATCCGTCACAGCGAGATAAGAGTGCGCGAGGGCGTATTGTTTGAACCGATTCTCAGTACATATTTTAATAATACGGATTATGACAAGAGATATATAGAAATTTAGTAAACTCTGATTGGAAGTGAACAAATGATTACAAAGATTAATTCAGGCGGACTTCAAGGAATAGACGGATATATAATAAGCGTTGAGACAAGTGTTGTCGGCGGGTTTCCGGCGCTTGATATAGTAGGACTGCCCGATGCGGCGGTTAAGGAGTCAAAGGAGCGCATAAGGAGCGCTCTCTCCAGCAGCGGATTTGTGCTGCCCGGAAAAAGAATTATAATTAATCTTGCTCCTGCGGATATCAAAAAGGAGGGCGCGTCGCTTGATTTGCCGATTGCCGTCGGACTTTTGACAGCGTCGCAGCAGCTTTGTTTGAATAATTCCGAAGAATGTGCGTTTTTCGGCGAACTGTCGCTTGACGGAACAGTTCGCAGGATAAACGGTGTTTTGCCTATGGTAATCAAGGCGTATCAATCGGGTATACGAAACGTTTATGTGCCGTTTGAAAACGCCGAGGAGGCGGCGGTGGTTAAGGGCGTCAGAGTATACGGCGTCAGAACTTTAAGTCAGCTTGCGGAGCATATTGCGGGAATAGCCGAGATGACTCCCATAACCGTTGATATAGATGGACTGTTTAAAAAAGCGTCGCAGTGCGCTCTTGATTTTTCCGAGGTTAAGGGACAGGACAGCGCCAAGCGTGCGCTTGAAATTGCCGCTGCGGGCGGACATAACGTTCTGCTTATTGGTCCTCCCGGTTCGGGAAAGACTATGCTTGCGCAGCGATTGCCGTCTATACTTCCGGAGCTTACGTTTGACGAGGCGCTCGAAGCGACAAAGGTTCACAGCATAGCGGGCAGGCTGCCGAAGGGTATGCCGATGGTTTTAAACCGTCCGTTCAGGAGCCCGCATCACACAATTTCGGCGGTCGGACTTTCGGGCGGCGGCGCTCATCCGAAGCCGGGAGAAATCAGTTTATCGCATAACGGCGTATTGTTTTTGGATGAACTGCCGGAGTTTCGTAAGGACGTGCTTGAAGTAATGCGCCAGCCGCTGGAGGACGGAACTGTTACGATTACCCGTGCGAGCGGAACGTATACATATCCGTGCAACATAATGATGATTGCTTCAATGAATCCGTGTCCCTGTGGCTTTTTTGGCGATAAAAAGCACGACTGCACTTGTACTCCCAAGAAGATAAGTCAGTATCTCGGCAAGGTCAGCGGACCGCTGCTTGACAGAATTGACTTACACATTGAGGTTCCGGCAGTTGACTATAAGGATTTGGAAAATACAAAAAAGCCTGAAACCTCCGCGGAAATAAAGGCGAGGGTCAACAGGGCGAGGGACATACAAAACGATAGATATAAGGGCACGGGGATATACTCAAACAGCGGTCTTACTCCGGCGCTGATTGGAAAGTTCTGCAGTTTGGACAGCGAGGCGAATGCCGTTATGAAGGCGGCTTTTGAAGCTTTGGGAATGAGCGCCAGAGCGCATAACAGAGTGCTCAAAGTCGCACGTACGATTGCCGACCTTGCGGGAGAGGAAAACATACACGCAGAGCATATATCTGAGGCGATAATGTATCGTTCGCTTGACAGAAAGTTTTGGACGTAACAATAAGGAGAGTGAAATTGTTTTGAAGCTTAACATTGTGTTGGTGGAGCCGGAAATTCCGTCAAATACCGGGAATATTTCGCGAACCTGCAGTGTGACCGGTGCATCGCTGCACCTTGTTCATCCGCTCGGGTTTGATATAAGCGAAAAACAGGTTCGCCGCGCTGGGCTTGACTATTGGTCGGAGCTTGATTTGCACGAATACCAAAGTTTTGCCGAGGTAAAGGCTAAAAATCCAAGCGGCAGGTTTTTCTATTGCTCAACCAAGTCGCATCGTTTATACTCGGATGTGGATTATAAAAAGGAATGTGAGGGCGGCAGAGATATATTTCTTGTATTCGGCAAAGAGACAAAGGGACTGCCCGAGGATTTACTGCGTGAGAATTATGGCGACTGCATAAGAATTCCGATGCAGGAGAAAATGCGCTCGCTCAATCTTTCAAATTCTGTTGCGATAGTTGCGTATGAGGTGCTGCGTCAGTTTGAATTTGAGGGAATGCAGAATTTCGGCGAATTATGTGGAGTGTAAGGAGATAGTATTATGATTAGATTTATTGTTGACCGCGGTGCGGATATTGAAAAGGACATTGCCGAAAAGCTCGGTATTGAGGTTTTGCCGTTTATCGTGAATTTCGGAGAAGAGAGCATTACAGCCGACAAGGATATGGACGTTGATGCGTTTTATGACAAAGTGCGCTCAAGCGATGTTATTCCAAAGACAAGCCAGATGGCTCCTGCGGACCTTGAAGATGTTTTCAGAAAGCTCGGAAACGCCGATCCGATAATTTATATATCAATCTCGGCAAAGGGCAGCGGCATAAATAATACAGCCCACCTTATTGCGCAGCAGCTTTGCGAGGACGAGGGCTATGACATTTCAATCGTAGACTCGACTATGTACACTATGGCGATAGGCGCGCCTGTGCTTGATGCGGTTAAAATGGCGCAGAGCGGCGTATCAAAGGATGAAGTTGTAGCGTTTTTAAACGAGACGTACGCACATGATACGGCGTATTTTGTGGTTGATGACCTGACTTTTTTAAGAAAGGGCGGAAGAATAAAGGCGACCGCTATGGCTATAAGCTCGCTGCTCGATATTAAGCCCATACTTATGATAACTGACGGTCTTGTTGAGGCGTACAAGAAAGTGCGCGGCCTTAAAAAGGCAATGTCGTGTCTTGTTGACTACGTTGAGGAGCGTATGGATAATCCTGAGGAAAACGAATTGCTGATTTTGGATACTGACGCGCCGGATAAGGTTAAGGTGCTTGAGGAGCTTTTGCACGAAAGAGTTAATCCCAAAAAGATTAACTATTGCAAGATAGGACCTGTTATTACTGCTCACGCGGGATTGGGGCTTATAGGCGTATACTTTAAGCACAAGAAGCCGTATACTGAATATTCGCGGTAAAGAGGAGCAGAATATGTTTTTGGAAAATGATGAAATGAAGTTCGCGATACTGTATTCGCTTAAAGTTTACAGTCACCCCGTATCGCTTGAGAAGCTCGCCGCCCTGCTCACGTGGGAAGAGGATGTTATGAGTTACTTTGACCTCACTATCCTTTTAAGTGAGCTTATTGAGGACGGGTTTATCGAGCGGCTGCATTACAGAAACGAAGAGTGCGTCACACTGACCGATAGGGGAGCGGATGCGAACGAGTTTTTCTGCGGCCGTGTTCCGGGCAGTATACGTGAGCGTATAAAAGATACCGCAAAGAAGGATGAATTTGACGAAAAGACCAATCCAAACGCGGTGATGTCGGATATAGTGCCGATTGCGTTTAACCGCTATATGGCAGAGCTTAAAATGCTTGACAGCGGTTCACCGATACTCGAACTCAGCGTAGATGCGGGTCAGCGTTCCGAGGCAGAGCGCGCGGCGGAAATACTAAAGAATAAGTCCGCTGAAATCTATGGCTTTATTTGTAAAATACTTGACGGACAGGAATAATATTGATATAATATTTAGAATGTTACAATTTTGATAAAGAGGTATAA
>UQOT01000017.1 GCA_900542675.1 uncultured Eubacteriales bacterium
GTATGGGCTTTCAGGACAAGGATTTGGATACCGAGATTTCCACGCTTTCAGGCGGTGAAAAAACTCGGCTTGCAATATCGGCTCTGCTGCTTGAGGAACCTAATCTTTTAATTCTTGACGAGCCGACAAATCATCTTGATTTTAAGACGCTGAGCTGGCTTGAGGATTATCTTGTTGAGTCGTATAAGGGGTCTTTGCTTATTGTAAGCCACGACAGATACTTTCTTGATAAGACGGTTGATAATATGTTTGAGCTCAGCCGAGGCAGACTTGAAAGCTATCCCGGGAATTACAGCAAATATCTTGTACTCAGAGACGAGCGTATGTCGCTTCGCCGCAGAGAATATGAAGCTCAGCAGATTGAAATCCAAAAAATGGAGACTTATATCGAAAAGAATATAGCGAGAGCCTCAACTTCGGCAAGTGCAAAATCGCGTGTAAAAGCTCTCGAAAATATGAAAATTATCGAAAAGCCCGATGTTGATATTAAGCCTATAAAGCTAAAGTTTGAGACGATTAAAGAACCGTATAAGGACGTATTAATCACAGAAGGTCTTGATGTTTCAGTCGGCGATGATATGAAAACGCTGTGCGATAATATTAACTTTCACGTACGCCGCGGCGAGAAGATTGCGCTTATCGGCGATAACGGGATAGGCAAATCGTCGTTTTTTAAGACTATTCAAGACATAATACCTCATAAGCACGGCAGCGTAGTTTGGGGCAAGAATACGAGTATCAGCTATTACGAGCAGGAGAATTTGAATTTAAATCCGGATAATCTTGCGATTGATGAGCTTTGGAACAGGTTTCCGAGAGTTCCGGAGGCGACAATCCGTAGAATACTCGGCAGCGTGCGGCTTACAAAAGACGATGTCTATAAGCCCGTCAGTGTTATAAGCGGCGGTGAACGAGCTAAACTCGCGTTTTGCATTATAATGCTTGAAAAATCCAACGTAATACTATTTGACGAGCCGACAAACCATCTTGATTTGCCGTCCAAAGAGGTGCTGGAACAGGCAATGAATGATTATGACGGAACGCTGATTTTTATATCTCACGACAGATATCTGCTCAATAAAGTGCCCAATAAGATAGCAGAGATGACCAAGGACGGCATAACTGTTTTTGAAGGCAATTTTGAGTACTACAAGGAACGCAAGCAGTGGATTAATAGCCGTGAAAATAAAAAATCGAATGCCGATAAAAAATCTTCACCAAAACCACAAAACAACAGTGGTTACCGCTCTAAGGAACAGCGCCGCGCCGACGCACAGCGCAAGCAGCGCATCTCTGAACTTGAAAAGCTGATAGAGGAGACAGAGGAGGCTATATCCGTTTTAGAGTCCGAAATGGCAACGGAGGAGGTCTTTTCGGATTATAAGCTGATGGCTGAAAAATCCTCTCAGCTTGATGAAAATACAGTTAACCTTGAAGAGTATTACAATGAATGGGAGAAGCTTTCTTCCGAATAAAAGTCTTTATATAATGCATAAAAACCGGCAAGCCTTTGCGGCATTGCCGGTTTTAAAATTTCTAATTTAGTGCGATGTAAATGTCTATGTCAGCATTTTCAGCGTCGCTGTTTAAGTATTCTTCAAAATCACCCGTAAAGCTTCTGTCTAAATCAAGTCTCCAAATTTCTTCCCAAGCCTCACTAACCGCAGTTACAGTATTGCCGTGAACACTGAATTTCGCGTATTTCCCAGCAGGAATTATTTTTATGCTAAGCTCGGGATTATTAGGTGCAGAAACTTCATTACCGACAGTTACCGTATAATTATCGCCCTCGTAATCCGAATAAAGACCGATTGCATATTCATTAATCTTATTCTTAACTGTTTCGGCAACACCCTTCATATAAAAATCCTGCCACAGACCACCGATTTTTCTCTGCATATCCGGGTCGTTGTTTGATGTTTTTGCGCTCAGTCCGACAACTGTTTTTTCTTTTAGATTTACAATTTGGTATTTCATAGTTCTACCTCCGATATATAAGTTTATTTGTATATAACACAGCAAGAAGTGTTATAGCTGCATTATATCGGACATAATATGACAACATAATGTCATATTACTTATAATTATCTAAAGCTTTTTTCAATTCATTTATAAAACAGTCTCTGACGGGCTTAGGTTCCAAAACTTCGCAGTCACTGCCGTATGACATAATATAGTGTTTTAGCCAGTTGTCGTTTGGAAAATCAATTTCGACTATAAAACTACCGTCCGGTTGTAGTTCATAATTGTCAAATTCGTCATAAACTCTGAAAGCGGACTTATCGGATATTTTCAGCTTTAATTTTACAAAATCGGTTTTATAATAATTATATTTACTAAATAATGTACCAATCTGTGTGGGTGTAAATTTATCGTCTGAAACAGACAGGTTTTTAATGCGCCGAAATTTAAAAAATCTGAAGTTTTTTCTTAAATTACAATATCCGTACAAATACCACGCTCCGCCCTTGAAGCAAAGTTTATGCGGCTGAACGGTTCTAAAGCTGTTTTCACCTTTGTTGTTTGAATATGAGAATGAAACTATGTTATGCAGCAAAATTGCCGATTTTAAAGTGCTGAAAATATCGGCTTCGGCATTATTTGACCACTGCGAGAAGTCAACCTCAATCCAGTCTGAGCTGTTCTCGCCCAGCATACTGACAAGCTTATTTAAGGCGCTTTTTGTATCGGAAAAATCAATGGCGCTGACCGCCTTAACTGCGGACAAAATATACGATTTTTCTTCATCGGTAAGTACCGATTTGTTTAAAACAAAATTGGGCAGAATAGAAATTCCCCCGCCTGAGCCTCTGCTCATATATACAGGTATTCCCGACGCTGAGAGTGTCTCGATGTCGCGGTAAATTGTTCGAGTCGAGACTTCAAATCTCTCAGCGAGCATTTTGGCAGTAACCGTCTTTTTATTAAGCAAAATATATATTATTTCAAATAATCTGTTAATCTGCATTTTATCACCGAATTACTTTTTTCTGCTTTCTGTATTGAGTGGATTTTTCGATACCGCAGCCCTGATTTCATCGTTGTTTATATGAGTATATATTTCGGTGGTGCTGAGCTGCTTGTGACCGAGTATCTCCTGCAAAACCCGTATATCAACGCCTGATTGGTGCATAAGTGTTGCGGCTGTATGTCTAAGCTTATGAGTTGTGTATTTGTGTGAGTCCATACCGAGCTTTTTTACATATTTTTCCACAAGCGACTGAACCGCGCGGCGGCTGATGCGATTACCGCGTTCGGACAAAAACATTGCTTTTGCGGCGTCTGTTGAGCTTGTCTGAATTTTGTTGCGCTCTGGTATATAATTTTCAATTGCCGCAATACAAGCATCGTTTAAATATACAGTACGCTCTTTGTTACCCTTGCCGACAACAACCAGCTCGTCGCCGTTTATATCGGCTATGTTAATTCCGACTAGCTCTGAAAGACGCATACCGCAGTTCAAGAACAAAGTCAGAATACAAAAGTCGCGTTCGTAATTTCTGCCGTCAACTGCGTTTAACAGACGCTTGCTGTCCTCAAGTGTAAAATATCTCGGCAGCTGTTTTTCAATTCTAACCGAGTCTAAATCTATTGTAGGATTTTCATCTATAATATGCAGCTTGTTGTGCAGGTATTTAAAATACGACCGAAGCGCCGAAATTTTTCTTGAGCGCGAACGTGCACAGTTTTTTCTCTGAGCGTTTAAAAAATTTGCGTATTCAAACAAAAGGTTTAAATCAACTTTCTTAAGCATCTCAACATCAACATTGTCAATCTCGATTGAGTCAAAATCGGTGTCGTCTTTAACAACACCGAAATGCAGATTTAAAAATCTGTAAAACGTACGAAGGTCATAAAAGTATTCCTCGGCAGTCCTTTTCGACTTGCCCTGAATGCTGTTTATATATATAAGAAACGAGTGCATCGGCTCGGGCGCGTACTTGATATTATCCATATGCTTGCTCTCCTCTATTACTTTGCACAAAATTTTTATTTTGTGCAAAGTTCTATATCTCAATTATACGCCCCTCCACATCGTATGTCAAGCGATTTTATATTAAAAATGTGTTACAACAAAATTTTTTGCCTAAATTTATTGCGATTATTATTTTGTTAAGTTATAATTAAAGATAAGGCGTCTTCCGCTTCTAAAGTCAGCGGGAGCCGATATTGATTTTGTATTAGGGAGGCGTAACAGTGATTAATATTGAGGGTAGCGTTGAGTCTGTTATATATTATAATCAGGAAAACGGTTACGCCGTGTGTGACGTCGGCTGCGACGGTGAGCTTGTTACAATGACCGGTACTATGCCGAACATCGCCGAGGGCGAGAAAATTATTGCGTCCGGCAGCTGGGTTACTCATATTGAATACGGTGACCAGTTTAAGGTTGAATATATCGAGCGCGTTATGCCGTCTACCGAGAGTGAAATCGAAAAGTATCTGGCTTCGGGCTTGTTCCCGTATATCGGCAAGACAACTGCAAGGCGGATAGTTGAAAAATTTGGCGACGCAGCACTTGAAGTTATTGAAAACGAACACGAAAAACTGATCGAAATCAAGGGATTGACCGAGGCAAAGGTTAATACAATTTATAAGACATTTGTCGAACAAATCGGCGTCAGACAGCTTGTTATGTACTTGCAGCAGTTTGAAATGTCACCCTCCTCCGCTGTTAAAGTCTACCAAATGTTCGGAAGCGGCGCAATACCGCTTATCCAGAATAATCCTTATATTCTGACAGACAATATAGACGGAATACCGTTTGAAAAATCCGATGAAATCGCGATGTCGCTCGGATTTGAGGAAAAATCGTTTGTAAGGCTTTCATCGGGAATAAAAAGCATTATGAAGCGTATTTCGTATTTGAATGGGCATACTTTTTTGCCGCGGCCGACTGTTATAGCTCAGGCTGCGTCTGTTCTCAATGTTGACATAAGACCCGTTGAGGATGCGCTTGCCGAGCTTCTTCTTTCGGGTGAGCTGATATCTGAAAATCAGGGGGATTTTGACGCAATTTATTTAAAGATTTTTCACGATGCGGAAAAATATGTAGCGGAAAAGCTCGTACATATGTCAGGCATTGCTTTTGATTATGATATAGACTATGTGGATAATCTTATAAAAATGATCGAGAATGACGAGGAAATATTGCTTGCCGAAAATCAGAAGGACGCGGTACGCTGTGCCTTTGAGACCGCAGCACTTGTAATCACGGGCGGTCCGGGTACAGGCAAGACGACTATTATAAACACTATAATTAAGGCTATGGAAGCTGAAAATAAGACTGTAATGCTTGCTGCTCCGACAGGACGGGCTGCGAAGCGTATGAGCGAGGTTTGCGGCTGCGAAGCAAAGACAATACACCGCTTGCTTGAAATCACGCCCGGAAAGGATGAGGTCGGAAACGCATTTTCAAAGAATTCCGAAAATCCGCTTGAGTGCGATGTTCTTATTATAGATGAGATGTCTATGGTTGATATTCTGCTTATGCGCAGTCTGCTTGAAGCCGTATCAACAGGAACGCGCCTTATAATGGTCGGTGACAGCGACCAGCTTCCGTCTGTCGGACCCGGAAACGTTTTAAAGGACATAATTGACAGTGAAAGTATAGAGTGCATAAAGCTTGATGAGATATTCAGACAGGCAAAAGAGAGTATGATAGTAGTTAACGCTCACAAAATAAACAACGGCGATGAGCCGCTGCTCAATGACAGCGACAACGACTTCTTCTTCGTCCATCGCGACGATCCTCTTAAATTGCCCAACACAATTGCGGATTTGTGTACGCGGCGTCTGCCGAACTATTACGGATTTGACAGTATTTCCCAAATTCAGGTACTAACCCCTACCCGTAAATCCCTCATTGGTGTACAGAATCTCAATGCGATACTTCAAAGCTGTCTAAATCCCGCATCGCCGAAAAAAAGCGAGCATACAACCCGCAGATGCGTGTTCAGAGTCGGGGATAAGGTTATGCAGACTAAGAATAATTATCAGCTTGAATGGCGGCGTACAATCGGAGACGAAAAGGGTCAGGGAGTATTTAACGGAGATGTCGGATTTATTACGGAAATCGATAACAGAGCGCAAAAGCTTTCTGTCATTTATGACGATGACAGGGTTGTAGAATATGACTTTCTTTTGCTGGACGAAATTGAGCTTGCATATGCGGTAACAGTGCACAAGAGTCAGGGCAGCGAGTTTGACGCGGTTATAATGCCGATGTTTGAAACTCACCGTCTGCTTATGACAAGAAATTTGTTTTACACCGCTATAACCCGCGCAAAATCGCTTGTTGTGCTTGTCGGACAGGAAGAAGTTATGGCTCAGTACATCGGCAATAATAACGTACAGCGGCGCTTTTCGGGGCTTAAAGATAAACTTAGAATATTGTAATACTAAAGGAGAATTTTAATGGAACAATATGCGGCGCCTCTTCAGAACTTGATTGAGGAATTTAATAAACTTCCTGGAATTGGATATAAGACGGCGCAGAGACTTGCGTTTTATGTGCTCAATTTGCCTGCCGAGAAGTCCGAAAAATTAGCAAGCGCCATACTGGGCGCAAAGAAAAATATCAGGTATTGCTCGGTTTGCCAAAATCTTTCGGAATTTGAGATGTGTAATATATGCTCAAATCAAGACAGGGATCACAGCATAATCTGTGTCACCGAAAGTCCGAGAGACGTAATGCAGATGGAGCGCACAAACGAGTTCCGCGGTGTTTATCATGTGCTGCACGGCGCGATTTCACCGATGGATAACGTGTCGCCCGAAGATATAAGGATTAAAGAGCTTGTCGCCCGCGTTTCTGCAGGCGGTATTAAAGAGGTCATTATGGCAACAAACCCCAATCTTGAAGGTGAGACAACGGCAATGTATATTTCAAAGCTGATAAAGCCGTTCGGAGTTAAAGTTACAAGAATAGCACACGGCGTTCCGGTCGGCGGCGAGCTTGAGTTTGCCGATGAGGTTACGCTAGGCAAGGCGCTTAACTGGCGTGTGGAGATTTAAAATTACGGAGGTATAATTATGGATTTCAGTATCAGAAAAGTCAATTGTGATGAGGATATTAAACGTATAGCTGAGTGCGCCAAGGTCATTTGGCACGACACGTTTGACAGTATATTAAAAGACGGTCAGGTTGAATATATGATAGAAAAGTTTCAGAGCCTTGACGCGCTTAAAAGCTGTGTAGATGCCGAGGGCTATGTATATTACATAGCTGAAGCTGACGGAAAAATTGCGGGGTACTGCGGGGTTCACCCGGAGACGGATAATCAAAAACTATTTATAAGCAAGATATATGTACACCCGGATTTTCAGAGAAACGGCATAGCGACAGCGTTCTTTAACCTGCTTAAATCCGAATACGGAGAAAAATTCAAAACATTTTATCTCACGGTGAATAAGTATAACGATCGCGCGGTGAATGTTTATAAAGAATGGAATTTTGTAACTGTCGACAGCGTTGTTACCGATATCGGCAGCGGATATGTTATGGACGATTATATAATGGAGTTTTATAATTAAAGTTAAAGCCGGGCATAATTCCCGGCTTTTATTTATATATTAAATTTTTCTCTTACAAAGTCACAAATTATTCTTGCGCTGCTGTCTATACCGAGAGAACTGCTGTCAAGTGCAATATGATAGTTATCGACCATACCCCATTCCTGATTGGTATAGAAGTTATAATAATTACTCCTCTTCTTATCCGTCTTTTTAATCGTCTCAATCGCTTCTTTTTCACTGAGATGATAGATCCGCATAACGCGTTCAACTTTAAAATCCATATTTGCGTGAATAAAGACGTTTGCAAGATTTTTCTGCTCTCTTAAAACATAGTCCGAGCAGCGGCCGACTATGACGCACGACTTATTACTTGCCAAATCCTGTATAACCTGCGACTGAATTCTGAATATTGAGTCGGTATTCAGCACATCGTTATATCTGTAAAAATTACCTCTGTCAGACTGAAGTCCCATAACAAGAGAATACAAAAGACTGTTGGTGGGCTTTTCGTCAATGCCGTCAAACAGGTTTTCGGACAATCCGCTTTCTTTTGCGGCAAGCGCAATAAGGTTCTTGTCGTAAAACTCGATTTCAAGCATATCGGCAACTTTTTTCGCAATCTTTCTGCCGCCCGAACCGAACTGTCTTCCGATGGTAACAATAAAATTCTTGTCAGTCCTCTGATTTAAGTCATTTCCCAACATAATCTCCTCCTACTATTTAGACATTGTAACACAAATTTTGAGCTTAGTAAAGAAAAAATTTTAAGTTTTCCGTAAAAATATTTATTTGTTTTTTGTTGATTTTAACTACAAAAACGCAAAAAAACTATGTAATATTATAAGAAAGCCCGAAAGTTTGTTGCTTGACAATATTTTCAAAATATATTATAATATCTAAGTTGTATAAATCTGATATACAATTCCTTACTCCCGAATATTGTCGGGGGTCAGAGTCCAGAAGGAGGTGAAAATAATGGCAGAACACATCAATAAGTATGAGACTATTATGGTTTTGGACGCATCTAAGACCGAAGAGGAAATCTCAGCTTTACTCGAAAAGTTCAAGTCATTGATTGAGAAGCACGGCGAAATCGAAAGCGTCGATGAGTGGGGCAAGCGTAAGCTCGCATATCCAATCAATTTTATGAACGAGGGTTATTATGTGCTCGTAAACTTCAAGGCTGCTCCGGAGTTCCCGAAGGAGCTTGAGCGTGTTTACGGCATTACCGACGGTGTTTTAAGAAGCATTGTCGTAAGACGCGAGGAGGACTAATTTATGATTAACAAAGTAATCCTTATGGGTAGAATTACTCGCGATCCCGAAATCAGACATACCGGTACGGGACGTGCTGTCTGCAACTTTACCGTAGCTATTGATAACGGATACGGTCAGAACAGACAGACCGACTTTATAAACTGCGTTGCGTGGAACAACCAGGCGGAGTTTATGGAAAAGTACTTTTCAAAAGGTATGATGATTATTGTTGCAGGTCGAATTTCGACCAGAAGCTGGGAAGGTCAGGACGGTAAAAGGAATTACGCGACTGAGGTTATCGCAAACGAAATAAGCTTTGGCGAATCCAAGCGTGCAAGAAACGAGAATTCGGGTTATGAAGGCGGTTACAATGCGCCACAGCAGAATTCGTACGCTTCTTCTTACTCTGCGCCTGCTGAGAATACTGCACCGCAAACAATGCCTGGAGGTATTGAGGATGATGAATTCACTCCTCTTTCCGAAATTGACGACGACCTTCCGTTCTAAAAATTTTGAGTAAAGGAGATTATTATAATGGCTGATGAGAGAAGAAACGACAGACCGCGCGGCAGACGTCCGAAGAGAAAAGTCTGCGCATTCTGCGTTGATAAAGTAGACTATATCGATTATAAGGATGTTGCAAAGCTCAGAAGATATGTAACAGAGCGTGCAAAAATTCTTCCGAGAAGAATTAGCGGTTGCTGTGCAAAGCATCAGAGACAGCTCACTGTTGCTATTAAGAGAGCAAGACAGATTGCATTGATGCCTTATATTTCTGACTAAGCTTTTGACCGGCGGAATAACCGCCGGTTTTATTTTGCAAAAAACTATTGAAAATTTCGGTAAGTTATTGTAAACTATATGTATCTTATGTATTAAAAGGAGATTAAACTTATGAAGGTATTGGTTGTTGGCGGCGGCGGCAGAGAGCACGCTATCATCTGGAAGCTCGCTCAGAGCGACAAGGTGGACAAGATTTACTGCGCACCGGGTAACGGAGGTATTTCGGCGCTTGCCGAGTGTGTTCCCATCGGTGTTATGGAGTTTGACAAGCTGACCGCTTTCGCTAAGGAAAATAAAATTGACTTAACCGTAGTCGCGCCCGATGATCCGCTTGCCGCGGGAGCCGTAGACGCGTTTGAAGCTGAAGGCCTTAAAGCATTCGGACCCACTAAGGCCGCTGCGATTATCGAAGGCAGTAAGGCTTTTTCCAAGGATTTGATGAAAAAGTACGGTATCCCCACTGCGGCTTATGAGGTTTTTGTTAGCAGCAAAGACGCAATCGCGTACATAAAATCACAGGATAAGTATCCCGTTGTGATTAAAGCTGACGGTCTCGCGCTCGGCAAGGGCGTAATTATCGCAAAGAGCTTAGCTGAAGCCGAAAGCGCCGTACACGAGATTATGGATGATAAAGTGTTCGGTGCGGCAGGCGGAAAAGTGGTTATCGAGGAATTCTTAACCGGCCCCGAAATTTCGGTTCTGGCTTTTACCGACGGAAAGACAATGAAGCCGATGGTATCCGCTCAGGATCACAAGCGCGCCTATGATAATGACGAAGGTCCGAATACCGGCGGTATGGGTACCTTCTCGCCGAGTCGTGTTTATACAGCTGAGGTTGCCGACGAGTGTATGAAAAACATCTTTATCCCGACGATGAACGCGATGAACGCCGAGGGCAGAACATTTAAAGGTGTACTCTACTTTGGTCTTATGAAAACCGCAGACGGCGTTAAGGTTATAGAATACAACTGCCGCTTCGGCGACCCCGAAACTCAGGTGGTTCTGCCGCGGCTTAAAAGCGATTTATTCGACATATTTAACGCTGTTATCGATGAAAGGCTTGACGAAATAGATATTGAGTGGGAGGATAACGCTTGCGTATGCGTTGTGCTTGCGTCGGGCGGATATCCCAAGAGCTACAAAAAGGGCTATAAAATCAGCGGACTTGATGATGCTGAGGCTCAGGGAGCAATCGTATTTCACGCAGGAACAAAACTCGATAACGGCGATATTTTAACAAACGGCGGACGCGTTTTGGGCATAACGGCTTTAGGCGATAATCTTGACGAAGCAATAAAGAACGCATATGAGTATGTAAAGCTTGTTGACTTTAAGGACGCACATTACAGACATGATATTGGCATAAAAAAAGATATTTAAATTAAAAATCCCGGCGTTTCCCGCCGGGACTTTTATTTATATTCCTATTTTGGTTCTGACTTTGCTGATAACCGGAATAAATACTGCCGAAGCAACAACGCTCATCAGCCACTGTACAGGCGATGAAATAAACACAATTGATGCCGTTGAAACTCCAAACATCGGTATTTCTGCTAAAAAGTATCCGAGAGTAACTATCGCAAGCGAAACAATGCCGGCAATAAGAAATCTTACTTTGCTGAAGTTTCCGTATAGTATTTTACCTATGGCAAAGCCCATCACACCTTTTATAAAAAATGTAGCTATAGCAAATATCACATATCCGCTGAGCAAATCGGCAAGCGAATGCCCCACAGCGCCGACTATCGCGCCTGCAAGAGGACCCATAAACGCGGCTGCAACATATATGATACTGTCTCCGAAGTGCACATATCCGCCGGTACCGGTCGGTATTTGCGGAAACATAGTCAACACACACGCAAGTGCAGTGAGCATAGCGACCCGTACGAAGTTTTTAAGATTGTTTGTCATATCACACATCTCCTTAGTTGACAAATTTGTATAATTATAGCACAACGATAGGAGACTGTCAAGGCAAAAAGAGCTTTACATCGCTGCAATAGCGCTCCAGGTTTCTAAATCTACGCTTCCGGTTTCGGATAACCCTGCAATTCTTTGTGCTTGAACAACGGCGTCTCTTGTCTCCGGGCCAAACAATCCGTCGGGGTTTATAAGACCGACGGTTCCGTTCGCTAAGTGTATTCTGCGCAGCATCACCTGAAGTTCAAAAATATTTTGTTTGTTGTCATATATTGAAATCAAGACTGTCCCTCCTCTTCCATCACGTATCCGGGGAACTGCCCCTCGGAACGCATACTTCCATTTATTATATCTGAGTAGAGACTCGCCGCTGTGTTCCACGCTATCGGACCGACCACGCCGCGTTCTTCAAGTCCGAAAGTACGTTCAAATGCCAGAACTGCCGCCTCAGTTTCGCTGCCGAAGTATCCGGTCGGCTGCACCTTCGGTATCTCGGGATAGACGTCTGATATTGCTGACAGCCACGTTTGAAACGTTGTAACGTTTTCGCCCGATGAGCCCCGCACAAGCGGTTCGCCGGGATACGGCTTTGCCGGACCCGCATAATCAGGCGGCAGTGTGTTTAGTATTGAAAAGTACAGCTCATACATACTGTTCCACGTCTGTTCGTCCACCACTCCCGTAATCGGAAGATTATACGCCTGCTGATACGCCCTGACCGCGTTTTCGGTCGCAGGCCCGAAGATGCCGTCCGGCTCTACCGACGGTATAAAGTCATTGAAGGTCGCTATGAAGTTAATATAAAACTGAATAACCTTAACATCAGGTCCCGATGAACCGAGCTGAGCATAGTTTGAATACTGCTTTGATAAAAATTCTATGCTGATACCGCTCGCGTCAAGCTCTGACAGCTTTTTGACCGCGAAATAAATTCTAAATATTTTATACCACGTCGCTTTACCTATAATTCCGTCAGGCGTTAAGTTAAATATTCTTTGGAATTCTTTCACCGCGTCCTCGGTTATAACATCAAAATATCCGTCGGGAAACGCAATTTTGGGTATGGCGGGATAGTTTGTCGAGATAACGTTAAGAATTATCTGCATCGCCTTAACCTCAAAACCCGAGCTGCCTATTCTTAGAGGAGTTCCAGGGTAAAACTCACGAAAGCCCGTATCAATCGGACCGTATACAATTGTTATGTTGTCGCCGTAATAGTACTTTAAAATATCAATCGGCGCGTATCCTTGATTGGCAAGCTCAACCGTTCCCCACTGCGACAAACCACCGGGGCAGGTTGAGGTCGTTCCGTTGCAGTACCTTGGATAAATCGGATTTTGCTGTCCTTCCCTTGTTATATATCCGTTAAATATCTCATCGACAATCTGACTTATATTTTCAAAAAAATCTCTGCCGTTTACAAATGCCTGGTCGTAAGCCTCTAAATTTGTTATATCAAAATCATAGCCCTGCGCCCTATAGTGCAGGGTATAAAACCTGTTTAGCACGAATGTAATTTGTGCATAAATATTAGCAATCAGAGCGTTTCTCGGCCACGTGGGAAAAATCTCGCTTGACGCAACATTTTTTATGTAATCCGCAAAAGAAACGGTCACATTCTGTGCGCTTGAATCGCTCGGCGAACCGAGATGCACAACAACAGTTTTCGGTATAGGTACATAGCCACTTATGGTGTCCAAATTATCACCTCCGGATTGTACGTAATATACACATTATTAATTTTCACGATTTGCAATAAGCGGAATATTTTGAATTGACTGGATTTTATCGAAAACAACAGCATTTATAGGCAGATTATTCGCCGTATATCCGTCTATTTCGCTCACTACATTATACACGGCATACGGTTTTTCGGTAAACTGCGGCTGCTGCGAAAGCTGCATTGACGGTGCAGGCAGCGGCACTGCTTCGGTTCTGCCGCTTGAGTTTGTATATCTCACCTCGTGAATATCTCTAAGCTGTTCATCATCGGATGTAATTGTAATCTTTACATTTTCAATCGGCAGAGCCTGGTCTGCGGTGAACGCCTGAATTGTGAGACTTCCCATTCCTGTATACGGAACTGAGGTATTATTTTGCATTTGCGGTCTCTCCGTCATCTGATTGGGATTTTGGGTCATTATACTCCCCGCAAGATTGTTGTTAAACTCCTCACTCTGTTCCTCTGTCGGATAAAACGGCGTGTTTATGGCTGCGTTGGGTGTATTTTGCGTATCCTGCGGCGGCGCAGTTTGCTCAGCGGTCTGCATATCTTGTGCCGGCTGAATATTCTGCGTCTGCTCGGGGCTGCGCTGATTTAAACTGTACCTATTATCCTGCGGATTAAAATCTCCGGGTCTGCCCTGATTGTAGGTATTTGGCGGTGGTTCCGCAGGACGGATCTGTCGGTTTTGAGAATTGTTGTCCGACGGGGGAGTAACCCCTCTGAAATATCTGTTCATAAAAAATCACACTCCTGCAATATTGTATGCGAAGTGTGATAAATTGTGTTAATCTAAAATAATCAAATCCTTTGTAAGATGCGTAAGGTTATCTATCCCGCCGTTTTTAACGCAAACGAGATCCTCAATCCTGACGCCGCCAAAGCCGTAGATATATATTCCGGGCTCGCACGATACGACCATATTTTCCTCAAGAATTATATCGGATTTCGGCGAAAGATTTGGCAGCTCGTGAATGAGAAGCCCAACGCCGTGACCGAGTGAATGACCGAAATACTCGCCATATCCGCATTTTTCTATATGTTCCCGCGAAGCCCTGTCGGCGGTACTTCCCGATATCCCGGCTCTTATTGCGTCAAGCCCTGTTTGCTGCGCTTCTTTTACGATTTCATATATTTCACGCATCTTTTCATCGGGCTTTCCGATTGAAACAGTTCGTGTCATATCCGAGCAATAGCCTTTGTATATGCACCCGAAGTCCATCAGGACAAGCTCTCCGCTTTTAAATCTTCTCTCGCCCGGCATACCGTGCGGCAGCGCCGTTCTCTCACCCGATAATACTATCGTGTCAAACGATGTACCGTCCGCGCCTTGCTTTTTCATAAAATATTCAAGCTCTGCAGCAATTTCACGTTCGGAAACTCCGGGTTTAATAAACTTCAGTATATGATTAAACGCATCAACACCGATTTGCTCGGCGTGTGCGATTAGCTCAAGCTCACTGTCGGTCTTAACCATTCTTTGCCGCTCAATTTGTTTGGAGCCTGGTATAAATTCAGCTTGAGAAAATTCGCTTTTATATGAACTATATGCCGCTGCCGTCATATATTCGTCCTCAAACACAATATATTTTACGTGGTTTTGCGTGAGTTTTTCGGAGATTATGGTTTTAAACGGCGCTTTAAGGCTAAATTCCGTAACCTCAAATCCCGAAAGAGCCTCTTCCTTTGCTATTCCGGTATAGCGTGAATCAACCAATATATACGCACTGTTCTTAAAAATCAGTACGACGCCCTCGCCGCCCGAAAAACCGCTGAAGTAACGCATATTGTGCGCCGATGTAAGCATTACGGCGCTGTCATCGGTTAAATTAAGCCCTTTAAAGATATCTTTCATTATAATCGCTCCTTATTTTTTAAATGAGCCCTGTACATCTCTTGCATTTGAGCGGCATCGCTTGTCTGTGTGCCGGCAGATTCACAAATTATTCTCGGCGTGAGGCCTCGCTCCGCCAAAAGCTCGGCAATCGGCTCAAAATCAGGCTCAAACTCGGTCTCTGCCATTGTGCGGTGTTTTTTCTCACCCGCGCGCGTGTACTCAATTCTTGAATAGTGCGCGTGAAAATTCTTCGCGCGGTACTCACCGAGCTTATCATAGATTTTATCAAAAATTACAGCGATTTCGTCCTTGGTCTTAAACATACCGAGCGACATCGCGTTCACGTGACCGAAGTCAATCGTAGGCAGAATACGCTCGTCTATCCGGCAAAGCTTAATCACTTCGTCAATATTACCGAGCTGTTTTACCTTGCCCATCGTCTCGGGGCAGATATGAATATCACCGAAGCCACATTCGTCGGCAGCCTTAACCGCGCGACTGAGCGTTTCTGTTGCGAGCGACAGAGCCTCCGCTCTCGTAATGCTTCCGCACGAGCCTGAGTGAACTACAATTCTGTCCGCACCCATATGCTTTGCCGCATTAAGCGTCTGGAGTATATAATTTATGCTGTTGTCCCTCTTTTCGCTCTCAAGCGATGACAGACTAATATAATATGGAGCGTGGATAGAAAGCCGCAAATTTTTAGCTTGAGCAAGCTTGCCAAAATCCGCAGCCGCGTCATCCGAAATTTTTACTCCGCGCCCGCACTGATATTCAAACGCCGAAAGCCCGTGACTTTCGAGCCAATCGGGAACCTGATATACTGTTCGGTTTCCACTCTCATAAAAGTCCTCAGAATTTCCCGCAGGACCGAACAGCGCATATTTTTCACAGCTCATATTTACCACCTCTCATAACCGCCCTTTCAAGATAACGCTTAAAATGTACAAACCAATTCTCTTTATCAGAAATTGCCTTAACGAAAATCGTGTACATCCCCATACGCTTGCCGCCGTATATGTCGGTAAACAATTGGTCACCCGCAAGAGCGGTATGTTTTGCGTCAACGTCCATATCTCTGCACGCGAGCTTAAGGTACTTTTTGCGCGGCTTAAGCGCGTTTGCATAGTACCTTAAGCCGAGCGACTCAGCAAATAAATTTACTCTGTCTGAATTATTATTTGACACAAGGTACGTTTTAAACCCGTTTTTGTGAAGCGTTTCAAACCATTTTTTAGTATGCTCCGGCGCATATGCGTCGTCATATGTAACCAAAGTATTGTCTATATCAAAAACAAATGCCTCAATCCCAAGCGTTTTCATCTTATCAAGATTAAGCGTGTAAATATCTTCCAGAAACATATCGGGTGTAAGCATATCACTAATTCTGCTCATAAAAATCCCTCCGGGAAAATTAAAAGGGTCGAGAAAACCCCGACCCTAAAATTCAAAATCAACATCCGATGTGAGTATAAAACCGTTATACAAAGGAATGTCAATAACAGAAAGCTAAAATTAATACTTGCGCTTTCTGGCAGCCTCGGATTTCTTCTTGCGTCTTACGCTGGGCTTTTCGTAGTGCTCTCTCTTTCTAACCTCAGATAAAACACCGGCCTTAGCGCATGAACGCTTAAAGCGACGAAGCGCGCTGTCAAGCGACTCATTTTCCTTAACTCTGATTTCTGCCATTATTTCTTCCCTCCCTCCGAGTATTATACAACACTTAGAAGTCAAAAAAATTCTACTCGAACAATTATACTCGTAAACTTAAATAATGTCAAGTGATTTATGCAGATTTTTTGATATTTTGATGGATTTATAGTTTTAGTGTGTGCGGGAGCGGCGAATGCCGCCTCTCTCGTTTACTCAACCTACAGCGTTTTATACTTTATATTACAATTTAGCTTTACTTAAAGCGGAGGTTGTGATATAATATAATTTAACGTATTAATAATGGTGGTGATAAAAATGCCGATTAAGGTTACCGACAGATTGCCGGCTATTGAAACTTTAAACAGTGAGAATATATTCGTGATGACCGAAACGCGGGCTATAACGCAGGAAATCCGCCCGCTTGAAATACTCATTTTAAATCTGATGCCGAAAAAGATTGAAACCGAGACGCAGCTTCTGCGTGTGCTCGGCAATACTCCTATTCAGATTAACGTAAGCTTTATGCACACCGAAAGTTATGAGTCAAAGAACACGTCAAAGAGTCATATCGAGACATTCTACGGCACATTTGAAGATTATAAGGACAGGACTTTTGACGGACTTATCATAACAGGTGCGCCAGTTGAGCATATGGAATTTGAAGAAGTCGGATACTGGAGCGAGCTATGCGAGATTATGGAGTGGTCAAAGACAAATGTGACATCGACCTTTCATATATGCTGGGGTGCGCAGGCGGGGCTTTATTATCACTACGGCATACCTAAGCACAAAATGGATAAAAAGGTGTTCGGTGTGTTCGAACACTATGTAGTACCCGAAAAGAAGCATAAAATACTGCTTCGCGGCTTTGACGACAAGTTCTGGGTTCCGCATTCACGCCATACTGAAACGCGTGAGGAGGACGTAAAAAAAGTGCCTGAGCTTGAAATCCTCGCCAAGTCCGATGAGGCGGGCGTATATATAATAACCGCCAAGAGTGAACGACATTTTTTTATAACCGGGCATTCAGAATATGACAATATCACCCTTGCGAACGAATATTTCCGTGATATAGATAAGGGACTCGATATTGAAATGCCGAAGAATTATTTTCCGGACGATAATCCGAATAATGAGCCTCTTGTAAAATGGCGTTCGCACGCTAATCTTTTGTACTCAAACTGGCTTAATTACTTCGTATATCAGACAACGCCGTATGATATTAAGAATATTAAGTAATTGTGGATAACTTTTAAGATTTTAGCGAATTTAGAGTTATACACCTTAAAATTCGGTGGAAAATGTGGATAAGTCGGTTGATAACTGATAAAATGGGGCTTGTCAGGTGTGGAAAAGAAATGTTGCTGAAATATTTTTGTATTATTTTTGTAACATTTTAATTCTCCTCAAGCTTCTTTTTTATTCTTTGAAGCGCGTTGTCTATGGATTTTTCCGGCTTATCTATTATTTCGGCTATTTCTTTGTAGGACATTCCCTCTAAGTGAAGAATTAACACACGCTTTTCAAGCTTGCTGAGCTTTTCCTCTATTTCTTTTTCTATATCGCTAAGCTTTTCACGCATAATATAAAGGCTCTCGGGGTCAATAGCCTCGCGTTTTGCCAAGTTTTCAATCAGCGTTCGTTCGCTGTCATCGTCATACATCGGCTTGCTGAGTGAAATGTATGAATTAAGTGGGCGGTGCTTTTGTCTGTCGGCGGTCTTTATTGCAGTAAAAATTTGGCGTTTAACACACAGCTCCGCAAAGCTGTGGAATGTAACGTCTTTTGAAAAATTATAGTCGTGTATGGCTTTAAATAGGCCTATCATACCTTCTTGCACCAAGTCGTCGTTATCGCCGCCTACCAAAAAATACGCCCTTGCGCGTGAGCGAACAAGGTTCTTATATCTGCCGAGCAGGTACTCCTCCGCGTCACGCCGTCCGTCCTGTGCCATAGACACGAGTTCTTCGTCAGTCAGATTTTCAAAATTCATATTCTAAATCCGCCTTTCATTAATTAGACAAAAGGCTGCCTTGAAGTTCAAAGCAGCCCCATTGTAAAAAGCAAAATTACTTAACAAGCGCCAATGTCTCTCTGGCGATGGCAAGCTCCTCATTGGTCGGGATAACCATAACCTTAACCTTGCTGTCATCGGTCGAGATATATGTCTCTGTTCCTCTTACGCCGTTTTTCTCATCGTCAACTGTAACGCCGAGATATCCGAGGTATTCACAAATCTTCTTTCTTGTGCCGCAGTCGTTCTCACCGATGCCGCCCGTGAATGCAATTGCATCAACACCGTTCATTGCAGCGGTGTACGAGCCGATGTACTTAGCTACGCGGTAGATAAACGCGTCAAGCGCAATCTGAGCTCTTTCGTTTCCGTCCTCAGCAGCAGCCGACAGGTCGCGGAAATCGCTTGATACGCCCGATATACCGAGTACGCCTGACTTTTTGTTGAGTACATTAAGTACCTCGTCAACAGACATATTTTCGTTGTTCGCAATAAACTGCACAACAGCGGGGTCAAGGTCGCCGCTTCTTGTACCCATAATAAGACCTTCAAGCGGCGTAAGTCCCATACTGGTATCAACGCACTTGCCGCCTATTGAAGCCGAAACACTCGCGCCGTTTCCGAGGTGACACACAATAACCTTGCAGTCGCTTTTATTAAGACCTGCAAACTCAATTGTTCTTCCCGATACAAATTTGTGACTTGTGCCGTGGAAGCCGTACTTTCTGATGCTGTACTTCTCATAATATTCATAAGGAATAGCGTACATATATGCCTTTGACGTCATACTCTGACCGAAGGCTGTGTCAAATACCGCAACCTGCGGTGTGCCCGGCATAGCATCCTCGCACGCCTCAATACCGATTAAGTTTGCGGGATTGTGAAGCGGACCGAGCGGGAAGCAATCCTTAATTACCTTCTTAACATCGGCGTTTACAACAACCGAGTCGCTGTAATACTGTCCGCCGTGGAGAACTCTGTGACCTACAGCCGAGATATCCTTGATATCCGAAATAACGCCGTGCTGAGGGTCAACAAGCGCATCTAAAACCATAGCTACCGCCGTCTTGTGCGTCGGCATCGGTTTTTCTTCAACATACTTGTCTTTTCCCTCCGGCGAATGCGTCAGCTTTGAGCCCTCGATACCTATTCTTTCACAGAGACCTTTTGCGAGAACCTCCTCGGTATCCGTTTCAATAAGCTGATACTTAAGTGATGAACTTCCCGCGTTTATAACTAAAACTTTCATTTATTGATTTACCTCCGAATTTGTTCTGATTATTCTTGATTTTGTGCCTGAACACACGTGATTGCAACAACACCTGCTATATCCTCTGCGCTGCAGCCGCGTGATAAGTCGTTAACCGGCTTTGCCATACCCTGTGTCATAGGACCGTATGCTTCCGCCTTTGCAAGACGCTGTACGAGTTTATAACCGATATTACCTGCGTCAAGGTTCGGGAATATAAGCGTGTTCGCCTTACCCGCAACGCTGCTGTCGGGAGCCTTAAGCGCCGCAACGCTTGGGACGATAGCTGCATCAAGCTGAAGCTCGCCGTCAAGCTTTAAGTCGGGAGCAATTTCCTTTGCCTTCTCTGCCGCGGTTCTCACAAGGTCAACCTGCTCAGACTTCGCACTGCCGTATGTAGAGTACGAAAGCATAGCAACTCTCGGGTCGCCGCCGACCAGGCTCTTAAACGACTTAGATGAAGAAACCGCAATCTCAGCAAGCTTGTCTGAATCCGGGTACTCGTTAAGACCGCAGTCCGAGAATACGAATGTACCGTTTTCGCCATACTCGCAGTCGGGAACCATCATAAGGAAGAACGCCGAAACAACCTTTGTTCCGGGAGCTGTCTTAATAGTCTGGAGCGATGCGCGCATTACATCAGCTGTTGCATGAACCGCGCCGGCAACCATACCGTCCGCTCTGCCGGTCTTTACAAGCATACAGCCAAAATACAAAACGTCCTTAACCTTTTTAAGCGCTTCGTCGGGAAGCATACCCTTCTTCTTTCTGAGCTCATACAGTCCGTTGCCAAGTTCCTCGGTAAGCTCACTGTTGTTCGGGTCGATGATTACAGCGCCCGAAATATCAGCGCCGTCTGCAACTGCCTTAATCTTATCCTCATTACCCAACAGGATAAGGTTTGCGTAGCCTTCCTTAAGAATTTGCGCTGCCGCGTCGATAGTTCTCTTTTCCTCGCCCTCGGCAAGAACTATAGTCTTTTTGTCCGCAGCCGCAGTCGCCTTAATCTTGTCAATAAATTTGCTCATTGTGTATAACCTCGCTTTATAGATATGATAATTATTTTTCAAATACCTTTAAATTGAGCCAATCCCAATCAATGTTATTATACAACATAAAAATAGTGATTTCAAGTATATTTTCCCAAAAATAATAATTATTTTCAGTAATTTGACACATAAGATAAAAATATATATAATATATTAAAAATTAATTATCAGGAGGCGGAAAATATGCGTGTTTGCGGCATTGTGTGTGAATATAATCCATTTCACAACGGACATCTGTATCAGATTGAAAAATTAAAGCGTGACTGCGAATTTGACGCGATTGTCGGGATTATGAGCGGCAACTGGGTTCAGCGCGGCGATGCAGCAATATTTGACAAACGCGTAAGGGCAAAAGCTGCAGCTTTAAACGGAATGGATTTGGTTATTGAGCTTCCCGCAATTCACGCTATGCAGTCCGCCGAAATATTTGCCGAAAACGCGGTGTATATCTTAAACAGCCTCGAAATTGTCGATAGCATTGCCTTCGGTACGGAAACCGACAATATCGGTTTATTAAAGGATATCGCATACTTGCTTGCAAATGAACCGGACAGCTTTAAAAACATAATCCGTGCCGAAACAGGCAGCGGTATACCATATTTTATGGCCCGCGCAGACGCAATAGGCAGAATATTGGGGCAAAATCACAAGGCTGCCGCAGGCAAACCGAACAATATACTGGCAATTGAGTATATAAAAGCACTGATAAAATTAAACAGCAGTATTGAGCCTTTTGCAATAAAGCGCATTGGAGCGGGACACAACGAAAATACAGTCACGGATAAGACGGCGAGTGCATCGCTTATACGTGAAATGATTTTAAGCGGCAATGACGAATACTTAGATTTGGTTCCCGAAAACTGCCGCTGCTTATACAAGAACGCAAAAATACACAGACTCAGCAATCTTGATAGAGCAATTGCCGCCCACTTCATCAAATGCAGCACGGAAGAAATAAAAAAAGCCCCGGACGTATCCGAAGGACTTGAAAACAAAATCAAAAAATCTGCCGAACAATCCGTAAGCTTTAATGAACTGTGCGATAAAATAAAATCCAAGCGGTATACTCACAGCCGAATTCGCAGAATTGTGCTTAATTCCTACTTGAATATCACGAAATCAGATTCAAAAACAAAACCTCAATATGTCAAGGTATTAAACTTTACACAAGTGGGACAAAATCTTATCAAATCCGCTAAAACACAGACGTCAATCCCGATAGGCACAAACTTTAATTCTGTAAAGCAAAATACGTTTACAGCAGAAATATGGAAGCGCGAGCTTGTATTTGACAGGATTTATGAATTGCTTTAAGTTTTAACATAAATTTGGGTCACTTCAACGGTTTTTTTGACAGTGTAAGCTTTGGTATCTACGCTCTGTTCGCCGTATGCGGTTATAGTCAGTTCGTGAGTGCCGAGTGGAATTGAGGATAAATCAAGCTCGGTCTTATACGGAATTTGGGTTTTTGTGTCAAATACCGTGCCGTCTATGCTGTACTCGACGTAATTCGTATATTGCTCCGGCTGATATATATATCCGTATATCGGTATTTTCTGCTCTGAATTATAAGTTCTGCCGTCAGCTTTCACAAAAGTAAACCGCGGCTTATCATTATACTTCATAATATACTGTCCATTTTGCATCGCTTCTTCCATTACCGCACTGTATTCGGGTTTATACGATAAGTCAAAGCCTATTACCTCGGTTTCCATATCGTGATTGAAGTATACTATGCTTTTAAGACAAGGATATCGCATCGCCGCGTACCAATACATATTGTGTATACGCGTATCTCCCCAGCGGTCGTCAAAGCCTGAAGTATTATACGACAGCCTTGACACAACGCCGCCCTCGCTTATAGCAAGAGGCTTGTTTATGTTGTTTTGCGTCATAAAGTTTGTTATATACTTAAGTGAATTTGTGGTATAACCAAAATTGCCGAGAGTAAAGTATATCTGCGCCTCTCTTGAGGTTACGACCTCGGGCGCGTCCTCAAACAGCAGGCTGCCGAGAAAGTCTTTTTTAGAAAATGATGATACTCCTATCCAGTCCACATATTCATCGCCCGGGTAGTAATACCAAAAAGGTTTGTTAAGTGAGCCGCTGTCGTTGGGTGACCACATTACCGCAAAATTCTGGTACTCGTGAACCTTATCCGCGATTTTTCTGAATGCCTTGACATACGCGCTCGGTGAGTCACCGAGCGTTCCGATATTCATCTCCGCACCAAAGCGAATTATTGTAGGCTTTTTGTACTTCGCCATATTATCGAGGGTCTTATTTATATACTCGTCATTTTCTGCGTCCAATACAAGATTAATATCCTGCACATTCCAAGGAATTTGATTTAAACAGTCTTTTCCCGGGATAATATAGCTGCTCGGCTTATTAAGCTCGGTTTGAAACTCGTCAAACTCAAGATATGATGAGTATACGCCGAAATCGTGATGGAATACCTCAGGCTTATTTATCTCCGGGTCGCCGTTGCCATCGCTTACTATGCCCGAATATACTCCGTAGCGCGGTTCGAGCCTTGCCCCGTAATAAATTGCTTCTTCGGGTGTTCCTTCTGTATAAATATCAAGCTCTGTATTGTCAACAACGCTTTCCATATCGCTTAGCAGCACCGCCCAATCGTTTACTTTAAACCTGAAAGTGTTGATATAAAAAGCGCCAGTATCTGCGTCATAGCCGCCGTTCATATTATAATCCGACCAACCCCACCACAAATTATATTCGTCGGTAAGCGCAACAAGGTCATCGACGCTAACACAAGCGTGATTGTCAAGCGCGTACGCGTCAATCTTTATACCGCATATACGTGTATCAAGCGTTGATTTAACAGCGATTAGCTTCTCCTCCTGTATGCTTTGCAGCATAGGACTGCCGTCAATTTCCGAATTCATACTGAGGTTTAAAATATTTTTTGCTGCATCATATTCCATTGTAAAGCCGTAACGCTGAAGGTCGTCCATAGAAATTAAGATTTTATCATCACAAAAATAGCCTTGCACGGCAAATCCGTCAAGGTATACAGGCAAATATGATATGCCGTAGCTGCCGCAAAACTCTTCTTCAGCAGTCACATCGGATGCGGAGTTATAGAGCTTCAGCGTAAGCGCCAGCGATACGGACAAAATAAAAATTACACTAACTATTAATATGCGGCTTGAGCGCATAACTTTACGTTTTTTATAATCCATATTCAGTCCCCCGCCTTTAATCTTTAAAAGATTAGACGAAATTTTAAGGAAAAAGTTCCGAATTTATGCTTCTTTATGCTTAAAAAGTGTGCCGACAGACTCGCCATTTAAAATTTTGTAGATATTTTCGGGCTTACTGCCGTTGGTAAGTACCATATCTATGCCGTTGTCATTAACAAACTTTGCAGCCTTGAGCTTGGTTTTCATACCGCCCGTACCTCGTCTTGTTCCTTCGCCGCCCGCGCATGCGCGGAGTTCGTCGGTAATTTCTTCAACAATGGGAATAACATTTGCATCCTTATTGCTCCTCGGGTCGCAGTCATAAAATCCGTCTATATCCGAGAGCAGAATAAGCATATCAGCGTCAACAAGTTCTGCAATATAAGCGGATAGAGTGTCATTATCGCCGAATTCAATCTCGTATGTGGAAATAACATCATTTTCGTTTACAATGGGGATTACGCCCAAATCAAACATTTTATTAAAGGCTCTCTTTGCGCAGTTATAGCGGGTTTCCTCATCAAGAATAAATTTGGTGAGCAGTACCTGTGCGATATTATAACCGTATTCCTTAAAAAGCCTGTCGTATATAGAGATAAGGCTGACCTGCCCTATTGCGGCAAGCGCCTGCTGAAGCCGTACAGACTCCGGTTTTTCGCTCATACCAAGCTTTCCCACAGCAACGCCTATTGCGCCGCTCGATACAAGCACGACCTCGTGACCCATATTTCTGATATCGGTTATAATCCTGACCAGCTTTTCGATGTGCCCGAGATTAAGCTTCCCGTTACTGTGTGTGAGCGTAGATGTTCCGACTTTTATTACATAGCGTTTCGATTTATTATTTAAAATACTCATTGACTTCTTCCTCTGCTTTAATTATACTGTATATTATAACAATAACATAGAATTATGTCAATAATGGTATTATAATAGGAGGCATAAAATGCCAAGCTTAAAAATCGGGAATAAGAAATTGTCGGGAAGCGTAATACTTGCGCCTATGGCGGGAGTTACCGACAAGGCGTTTCGGCTTATCACTAAGCCGTTTGGTCCTGCGCTTATGTATACCGAAATGGTATCGGGCAAGGGTCTTATGTATAAAAACAAAAAGACGCAGGTGCTCTTAGAGGTACTTGATGAGGAAAAGCCGACGGCAGCTCAGATTTTCGGTCACGAGCCAGACGTTATGGCAAAGATTGCCGAGGGATCGCTCGCCTACGGTGCGGAATTTATTGATATAAATATGGGCTGTCCCGCGCCGAAGATAGTGAATAACGGCGACGGAAGCGCGCTTATGAAGGATCCCTGTCTTGCCGGGCGGATTATAAAGGCGGTTAAATCGGCTGTAAGCGTACCCGTCACGGTAAAATTCAGGATGGGCTGGGACGACAATTCGATAAACGCTGTTGAATTTGCGAAAATAGCCGAGGACGCGGGCGCAGATGCAATAACAGTTCACGGCCGTACAAGAGCGCAGTTTTATTCGGGAAGTGCAAACCTTGAAATAATTAAAGCCGTTAAACAGGCGGTTAAAATTCCTGTTATCGGAAACGGCGATATTACAGACGGCGAAAGTGCAAAGCATATGTTTGAATTTACCGGATGCCACGGAATTATGGTTGGCAGAGCGGCACAGGGTAATCCATGGATATTTAAAGAGATAAATCACTATCTTGAAACGGGTGAGCTTTTGTCGCCCGTATCTCTCTCCGAGCGATGCGAAACCGCCGAAAAGCACCTCCGGCTTTTACTTGAATTCAAAGGCGAGCGCCGCGGAGTCTTGGAGGGCAGAAAACATATGGCGTGGTATTTTAAAGGCATATCGGGCGGCGCAAAGCTTAGGCAGCGTATAAACGAATGCAACTCCGCAAACGAGATGCTGAGCGTAATTTCCTATGAAAGCGTAAGCAGTTATTTTTAAGCTATAAAACGATATTTATGAACCCGAGTAAAATTATTCCGGGAAATCCCAAAACGCCGACAGTCAGTGCATTTAGCGGATTTATCGGAAAGTGAAAACCTGTTTTTATAATAAGCAAATTTAGGACAAACAATGCAAGTCCGCCCAAAACGCACGAAAATAAAAGACGTATCACCCATTTAAGAGGCTTTTTGAACAGTTTGAGGACAAATACCAAAACTGCCAGACATATGAGATAGAGTAGAATAGTTTTTAAATCAAAAGACATATACAATCAGCTCCGTTTTCTTTAGCTGTTTAAGTATATGTCTTAATTTTGCTTTTATGAATAATATTCGCGGACAGATAAATTCCGGTTTAAAGTAATTTAAGCGTAAAAATTCGTAAGGAGCGTCGACTCGGTGCTCCGAGCCAAACCAATGAGATACGTGAGTTCCGCATTATATGGCACAAACCGTTAATTTGCACGGAACGCCGGGGGCGTCGTTCCCTACACACGGAGTAGTACATATTGTCGAAGTGCAACGAACATACAACGGCCTCATTCTGTCCTCCTAAATCACGGACAAGCCGCGACAGCTCCCCGATGGGAGCCCTGCATTCGCGGGCAAAAATTAGTCGTTTGCGCCTAATTATTTACGTGCAGTTACTAATTTCTAATCCCTACGTTGGTATAGATTATTTCCCTCGCTATCTACTATTACTACGGCAGGGAAGTCTTTAACGGTCAGGCGGCGAACGGCTTCGGTTCCGAGGTCGTCATATGCGATAACTTCGGAAGAAGTTATACTTTTGGCAATAAGTGCGCCTGCGCCGCCTATCGCGCCAAAGTATACGGCTCCGCATTCCTTCATAGCATCAACAACTTCATTGCTGCGCTCGCCCTTGCCTATCATTCCCGTAAGTCCGAGACGAATAAGCGTCGGCGCAAAAGCGTCCATTCTTCCGCTTGTCGTAGGACCGCAAGAGCCTATAACCTGCCCTGGCTTTGCGGGAGTAGGACCCGCATAGTAAATTATTTTGTCTTTAATCTCAAACGGCAGCTTTTCGCCGCGCTCAAGCTGTGTTATCATACGCTTGTGCGCAGAGTCGCGCGCAGTGTATATCTCGCCCGAAATTAGTACGTTGTCGCCGCTTTTAAGCGATTTTACCGCTTCGTGCGTGAGCGGTGTATTAATTCTAATCGGCATAATTCTCTCTCCCCAGTCCTGTGATATCTTCAAAAATGTAATCCGCGTTAAGGCTTAAAAAATACTTCTCAGCCGATGCGCGGTCAACGCCCGTCAGTACGCCTATAAACGGTATATCCGCTGCCTTGGACGCCAATATGTCGCTCGGAGCGTCACCCACAACC
>UQOT01000018.1 GCA_900542675.1 uncultured Eubacteriales bacterium
GTATCGCCGTCTCAAGACTCGATATCTGTAACTTTAGTGCCATATTATCTCACCTCCCACGCTGATTGGTTTTCCCACTCGTCAAGCACTTCAAATGCCACTTGCATTACTGCCCTTGCCTGCGGTGTGCATTCGTGACCGTTTACATATTTGCTAAGCTGCTGGGAATTTAAGTTAGTAAACCCTCGTTTTCTAATCTCTTTCAGAAGTTCAACCTGCGTTTTGTCGAGATTAGCCAGTCTCGGTCTTACTGCGTTTGCCATATCTCTCACCTCCCATATTCGGAACTTTGCACAAATATCATAAATCTATCTTTTCGTAACAAAATGTCCCTATTTTAGTATCCATACGTACGTATTTATTTCCCGACTCATCATAGACCACATCAGGCAGCTTATGTTTCTCGCGCATATCCCGACTATTGTCTTGGATGACATCAAAATTAGTTTTTATAGCTATACAAGTTGTTATAGCTGATGCAATAAAGCACGTTATACATATACACAATGTCATAGCTTCCAAATCTCTCGCCTCCCTGTGCTGATTGGTTGCAACGCTGTTGCAAATTTGGTAAATTTGTGTTATACTCACCTCGAAAGGAGGTGAATATAATGGAATGCCCCAAATATAAGTATTCTCATCAGAAAATCAAATGCTATGACAAAGGCATATATGTTAACAGCACTTCAACATATGAATATGTTCCTGAAAAGAATGTATATCGCCTAATAAAACGAACCTGCAATTTTAATGAAGATTATTCTAATAAACACAGGTGCTCCGGTCGGACAAAATTTCAAGAGAATTGTTTGCTAATCAATCCGCCCCTAATTGAAGTTTCTCCAGAAGATTTAGAGTCTGCTCAACACAAGTTTCTGATAGATTAATTGGTGGTGTATAACAAAATTCCCTAAGGCAGCACTGTGTACAATTTTCGCCATTACCACCGGATTGCAGCTCACAGTGTTGTTTTAGCTTTTTATAAAATTCCTGGATTTCCACTTTTCTCACCTGCCTTGTAAAATATTGCACAAAAACTATTGCAAATTGCGACAAACTATTATATAATGTTTTTGTAAAAATAATTTAACAGCAATTTTAATGCAATTTAGAGCAAATTTACCGCAATCCGCAGTAGATTTTGTTTTAATTTGCGCTGTTTTATTAACAACTTGATTATATTATAATACAGATATATCTGTATGTCAATACAGAATGCAGATATTTCTGTAATTTGTCAAGCTGCACAAATATAAGAGGTGAAATTTATGCAAAATCTACTACTTTCAGCACGAATTAAAGAACAATGCAAAATTAATAAAATAGCCATCAAAACCCTGCTTGAACAATGCGATATGAATAGAAATACGATTTACGATTTAGAAAAAAAGGGAGCATTTCCTTCTTCGGACAGATTATCGCGTATAGCTGACTATCTCAACTGTTCCGTTGATTACCTACTCGGACGCACCGATGCACCAGAAGTAAACAGAAAAGCCAAACCGTTAAGCATAGCAGAGCAATTTGAAAATGCCGATAGTGCTAAAGTTGCTGCTTACGGCGAAAGTACAAGCATTATAGAATGATAACTGAATAAACGGACTTCGAAAGATAGCAATAAAAGGGGGAAAACTAATGTCATACGATTTTGAAAGCATCGAACATTGGACGCATATGGATTGTCCTTATTGTCAAGCAACTGTACCGTTGATAGATGGCACATTTAAGGATTGGTGTGTATCTTTAAAATACTATTATGCCTTCGATCCATTTAAAGCACGTGAAGACCCTGATGTATTCTTACACGCATTATTTTGCAAGTGCCCAAAATGTGGTAACACAACCATACTTGCATACCCTAATGATAAAAGCAGACTCATACCTATAAAGCCTCTATCGTTCGCAAAAACTTTTCCTGATTATGTACCTTTGCAAGTACGCGAAGACTATGAAGAAGCTTTCTCAATTGTGAATTTAAGCCCTAAGGCCTCCGCGACATTGGCAAGACGTTGTTTGCAAGGCATTATAAGAGATTTTTATAAGATAACCGAAAATACCTTAAATAATGAAATTTGCAAATTGGAAAAAAGCGGCATTGTATCACCAGATATAATCGAAGCATTTAACGATTTAAGAAAAATAGGCAATATAGGTGCTCATATGGAAAAGGATGTTAATTACATAGTTGATATAGATCCTAACGAAGCAGAGATATTGCTCAATTTTATTGAATATTTAATTGAGCAAACATATATTAATCAATATAAAAAACAAAATATGTTAAATAGCATTCATATCATTAGTGAAAATAAACAAACTCAGCGCAAAGAGATAGCATCAACTCAAGAAAAAATCAATAGTGCTGAAACCGCACAAATAGCAGCTAATGGAAATTCTGTAGCAATCGCTGAAAAAAATAAATAGTTTTCAAAATATTACCTCTTGATTTCAACACGTTGCGCTATTATGATAATTCTATAAATTAATTAATAGGAGGTATCATAATGGTGTCAAGGTATTATGCAACAAATGAGTTACTGAACAATAACATAACCACGCTACCGATTACGGTCGAACATATTGAAAAAATTATAACATCGCGCGGCTTTGTAATAATAACTTATGATACGAATTGCAATCCGCATATTGAAACGCTTGAAGAACTTGGTGTATTATCACTTGCAAAACGAACTAAAGCTTTTACATATATAAGCAAAAGCGAGAAATTAGTGTTTATAGAATGTGGAATTTCCACAAATGACCGACGACTTTTGTTGGCCCATGAACTCGGACACATTGTATTAGGGCACATGTCGGACAATTGTATAGTCGGATACAAACCCGGTGGGCTTATAGATGAGGGCCAAGAAGATGAAGCCAATGCTTTCGCGCTTGAGTTTTTAGCTCCTGTATGCGTTTTGGATAGGAAGCATTATGCGGACGTAAATACCATCTCAGCAGTGACATTACTTGATGAGAAGCGCAGCAAATTAGTGGCTGACGAGATTAGAAATCATAAAAAGTTTACCGAAAGCGAGCTTGCGCTTTGTGAACAGTTTGAAAACCCTCCTAAACCTAAGAGGCGACGCAAAGTTCTTGGCTTCGTTATACGACTTACTGTCAGTTTAATGCTATCCGCTGCTGTAATGTCCCTGACCTACACGATGATAAAGCACAAAGAAACCCCTAAACAGCTGCCGCCTGAACAAACTACACCTGAGATATCACACGAAGAAATTATCAGTACCGACTACGTTGTAGTAACAAAAACGGGTAAAAAATATCATTTATCCGGTTGTAGGCACATCGCCAATAAAGAAAATTTAATGCATATGACGGTTGAAGAGGCTGAAACCGCAGGTTATGAACCCTGCGAAGATTGTAAACCAAATAAATAGATTTATGCTAAATTTGAGCATTTTAGCGCAATTCAGCGCAATTTTAGAGCAAAGAAGGTTAATAATATGCCGATATACAAAATGAAGGGCTCAAAGGACGGGCGTCAGAAGTATCGGGTAAGAGTTAATTATCAGGACAGCTCAGGTGTTAACCGTCAAATTGACCGCGTCGCATACGGCAGTAAAGAAGCAAAAGACTTAGAGCGCGAGCTGAATTACAAAATTAAGAACGAAACTCCGGCGCGCCGTATGACGCTTAATGACTTATATAACGAATATAAAAAATCAAAAAAGAATGAAGTGAGAGAGTCGTCATATCGAAAAACCACTGCAATACTTGATTATCACGTTATGCCCACGCTCGGCAATACTCTGCTTGCCAAATTGAACAAACCGTTGTTTGCCAAATGGAAAAACGAGATGGAAGAAAAAACTATAAGCAAAAAAGACGGCACTTCTTCAAAACTCAGTCTTACCACAAAGCAAAATGTATACGGCGAATTGAGGGCCTTGCTAAATTACGGTGTTAAACTCGATTATCTGCCAAGAAATTACTTAGTTGATATAGGAAACTTTAAAAGCACCATAGAAACAAAAAAAGAAATGGACTTTTACACGGCGGACGAATATAGGCTATATGCAAAATCTGCACGTGAATACGCTGAAACCCGCCCTAATTTAATTGGTTGGGATTATTACGTATTCTTTTCTATTGCATTTTACACAGGGCTTAGAAAAGGTGAAATTCACGCCTTAAAATGGTCTGATATTGACGGCAAATATTTAAATGTAACGCGAAGCATATCACAAAAATTAAGGGGTGAGGATAGGGAAACAGCTCCCAAAAACAAAAGTTCAATTCGCACCCTACAGCTTCCGGTCCCGTTAATTAAAATTTTAGACGAACATAAAAATCGGTGGTCTAAGTGCGAAGGGTTTAATGATAATTTCAGAATATGCGGAGGAACGTGCCCGCTCAGAGACTCCAGCTTAGCAAAAATTAACGAACAATTTGCCAAAGCAGCAGGACTTAAAACTATAAGAATACACGATTTCCGGCACAGTCATGCCTCGCTATTGGCAAATGAGGGTATTAACATTCAGGAAGTAGCCCGTCGTTTAGGGCACTCAGACGTTAATATGACTTGGAACACATACTCCCATCTATACCCACGAGAAGAGGAACGCGCAGTAGATATTTTAAATAAAATCGTGTAAAAATCGTGTAAAGCAAAACAAAACCGCCGTACTTACGGCGGTTTTAGCACATTTGGAGGAGAGGAAGGGATTTGAATTATAACACCTACGTTTAATCTGATAAAATCTAAATTAATCCTGTTTTGAAAAGTGACGTTTTCACGGGTTTTATAAACATTTAAAAACAATCTGGTATAATCTGATAAAATCGTCTAAAGGGTAAATTAAAGGGTCAAATCAATCTCTAAAGGGTCAAAATAAGGGTCAATTTATAAGCGTTTCAAGCAAAAAAAAGGGGCGGTAAAATCCGCTCCGAATTGTATTACCTGAGTATATACGTCTACTACATTATGAATTAGGTTTACAAAGTTATTATGTTTGAATTTTGAAAAATATGTTAGCTATCTAACGATTTCAAATAGAGGTACTAATTCTTTGTTACTACTATCCTTATAGCCGAAATCAATAATTTCACAATATTCCACTGCGCCTTCTATCGTACGAAAGAAAACATATATATTATTAAAATAGCTATTGTTTATATACTTTTTCTTTAAATCCATACATGTTTTATTCCAACTCTTGTTATGACAAAGAAGTTTTAGGTCAGTACTACTTACTTTCATCGGAAACAACACAACCAAGTCTATTTTTTTTACAGCCTTATAATTACCGCTTTCTTTATTCTTTGCTTTTTTATCTACTGATTTTTTTAACATTTTACTTATATCGTTGTATTCAATTTTTGCGTTACTTTTGGTGTGAGTAATATCTTTAAGCTGCTTAATGTATGAGTTACTGTCATGAGTTTCTATAAAAGTCATTTCTACACCGAAACATTTATTGCTATTTACAAAATCGGGTTCATTGCATTTGTCATCTCCTCGTTCAAAAACTTCTTCTGTTTCTGTGACAGATTTATACATATTTAGCATGTCGGTTTCAGCTGCGCTGGGATTTTTATCTCTGCTGCTTTTGAAATAATCAAAATCAATTTCATACTCTTGGCTGCTTTCAGAAATAACATAATCATAATCTTTTTTCATCTTATATAATCCTCCTAATTTTAATACCAACGGTATTTTGCTTTATCTTTAACGCAACACACATCATCATTAATGCCAATTTTATAAATAAGGGTGATATATTATAATTCTATCTCCTTGCCCGTGTCGTCTAATATTTTAGCTTGTAACGCCTTTTTGGTATATCCGTTAAGACTTTCCCCTTGTTCTTCCGCTATGGCTTGCAAGGCTTGTTTTATTTTATACAGTTGCAGTTATACCGGATTAGATAATTCGTATAACTCGTGCGGCGCAATATCTTGACCGCCCGACCATTCTATTGTGTTTCCGCAAGGTCTGACAGTATCAAAATCAGCCTTGTTTTTAAGTTGACCGAACCAACTACCCCGTATATACGGCTTTACATCAAAACGCTTTACTTCGCCATTTTCAAATGTTATAATCACGTTATAATTATCTATCGGTTTTACTTGTACTACATTTGGATATTTCATATTATACCCCCCGTTCTCAAACAGATTTTAAGTTATTTCAGCGGCTCAATCTTAAAATACCCCTCACCGCTTGATAACAACTTCCAGTTTGCATATAAATCCTCTTTGTGAATTTCAATCCACGCCATCAATAGTTTAAGCTTATTTTTAGGGAAATCGCCCTCTAATATATTTCCCTCTAAATCAATAACGACTTCGTAATCTTGATATTCTGCGTGTATATGCGGCATATTATGCCTGCCGCCCAACTCGCTATACATTCTTACTATAATACCAAAAAAGATACTCAGTGTCGGCATTTTTATCACTCCTTATCATCGTTTATACAGTCTAAAACATACTCTCTCAAAATTGTATTTGTTGTTTTACCGTTTTCTTTTGCGTACTCCTTAAACTTTTCAGCCTCATCTTTTCTCACCTTGCACCCTAATGTGTGCATATGCTCTTTATTATATTTGTTTGAAGCTCTTTTCTGTGCTTCGCTTACTGCCATTTTATCACTCCTTATCCATATATTATTTATCTCGCTCCATAGTTTCATCTATAGCACGATTTATAAATCCGTTAAGGCTTTCACATTGTCCGCTTGCGTGTGCCTTTATAACCTCTTTTTTGCCTTTCGGCATTCTAATTTGATATACATCGTAGTTTTCTTTCATATACTTGTTCACTGCTCGCTGCTGCGCTTTCGATACTGCCATTTTATCACCCCCATACGCTAAACTTTTTAAAAGTCCTTTTCCACCTTTAACATAATTATAGCACTTTTGTATATCGAATGCAATATACAAATTGCACATATATCGAATGCAATATTTGTATGTTTCGTCAATTGATATATTGAATTCAATATAGTATAATATAGCCATAGTCAAGGAACACCGACTAAATAAATTTAAAGGAGATTTACACAATGAGTACAGACGTATTAACGAGCAAGGTCAAGGAGTACAAGGAGCTTACGGCAATGATTGATGAGCTAAGGCAAGAAGCCGACGGCATTGCGGACGAAATCAAGACTGAAATGATAAGCCGCTCAACAGACGAAATCAGAGCCGATATTTACAAGGTCCGTTATAAAGAGGTTACAAGCAACAGATTTGACACTAAGGGATTTAAAGCTAAGTATTCGGAGCTTTACGACCAATTCACAAAACAGACCGTAAGCCGCAGATTTTCGATAGTATAAGGAGGGTAGAAGTAATGGACATACCTTTTGATGTAGCAGAGCTTATAGCCTGTGTAATCGAAATAAACGCGGATTTAAGCCACTTGTTAGACTTCGGCTTGGATGATAGCAACGTCGAGGAAATAGAAGGCTTAAGCGCAAGGATTGACGTTCTGATTGATGAACTGTCAAGCAAGTATAACAAACGCCCCTTATATCAAGCCGCAAGCAGAAAATAAGAGGCGAATAACCACCCTAAGGGGTCACTGTTATAATAACACACCCTCTTACAAAAATCAAGAGAAAAGAGGTAAAAATTTATGATAAACTCAAAATCAATAAGCGCAGATACATTTGAAGTTGCTAAAGAAATGTTTTCTGTATTCTCACAAGGTGATG
The DNA here is from genome assembly GCA_900542675.1 of uncultured Eubacteriales bacterium. Taxonomy (GTDB): domain Bacteria; phylum Bacillota; class Clostridia; order Monoglobales; family Monoglobaceae; genus Monoglobus. The sequence goes on from UQOT01000018.1 coordinate 7,682, forward strand.
ATTTATATGATATCAGCAACGGTGTAACAGAGCATAAGGACACAAAAAAGTATTTAGGCGAGCTTTTCGACTTACTTATAAGCCGTGTAGGAGAAAACGAGCGCAGATTAATCGAAACCATTCAAAGTGTTATCGTTTCACTTCAAGCAAGCACAGAATTAATAGCTATGCTTTACAGTTTAAAAATGCAATCGGATTTACATAACATATTGCAAAATCCTATTGAATTTCTAAATACGTATTGCTCCGGAAGTACGCCGGTTAGAGAGCTATATCCTATTCCATACGATAAGGCGGTGACAGTAAATGTCTAATCCTGTTATGATGGCAAGATATGCAGCGGTTCAGTCGCTGCTCCAAAATAGAATTAGCAGCTTTCCTATTACAGTCGGGGAAGTTGAGAGGGCTATTACGGCTCAAGGCTATTCGATAATTAACTATGACACGAATTGCAAGCCGCATATTGAAATTCTTGAAGAACTTGGTGTATTATCACTTGCAAAACGTACAGTAGCCCTTACGTATGTAAGTAAGAGCGAAAAATCAGTGTTTATAAAATGCGGCATTTCCGCTAACGATAAACGGCTCTTGCTTGCTCACGAACTCGGGCATATTGTAATGGGGCATATGTCTGATAGCATTGTACGCACCTATTCTCCGATGGGACTAATTGATGAAGGGCAAGAAGATGAAGCCAATGCTTTTGCACTTGAGTTTTTAGCTCCTGTATGCGTTTTGGATAAGCAGCACATAAAAGATGTTGAGAAAGTGAAGCAGAAAACTTTATTAGATGACAATCTTGCTCATGCCGTTGCTGATGAGGTATGCAAGCATAGCTTATTTACAAGTCAAGAATTAGAGCTTTGCAATAGGTTCGGCTGCAAAAAACGCTTTAATATAATCGACAGAATAAAATCTATGTTTAAGACCGGGTTTATATTATCCGATGTAAAGTAACACAAGTTTCATAAGCAAAAACATATTTTTCTGCAAATCTGCGTTAAAATTGCTTTAAAATTGCTTTTGTTTGCTTTAAAATCAGCGGGTGCGATTATGCGCCCGCTTTTTTGTATGTAATTCCAAAGTTCAGGTTTTGTCAGGTTTCATCGGAGCGACTCATTTTTGCCGTTTAATTCGTTTTTATTCCACAAGTATGCAAAGCAATTCACCTAAATAGTGTTTCAGCGATTTTAGATACTATTTTTTAACTCTCGCGACATTTTGCAATAGCTCAAAGAAAGTTTTTCGGCATTTTGCATTAACAATAGCGGGTAGATTTGATATAATCAATTTGTCATAATGAATATATCGAGACGTCCTCGCGAATGCGGGGCGTTTTGTATTTTATACAGCTTTTGACTTCAACATTTGCTGTTTTATCGCTGTTATCAGCAAACGCCAATTTTATCATTTTTTTGTAAAAAGGATAAGTTACACGGGGTAGCGATACGCGACTCCATTGGCATTATAAAGAAATCAGGACAGTAACTATTGGCAATGAGCCGTATTTTGTCGGTAAGGATGTAGCGGTTGCATTGGGATATGAGCGTGCGGATAACGCCATAAGAAAACACATTGATAGTGAGGATAAGCTGATGCACCGAATCGGTGCATCAGGTCAGAACCGACAAATGTATATCATAAACGAAAGTGGTCTTTACAGCCTTATATTGTCTAGCAAGTTGCCGACGGCAAAGAAATTCAAACGTTGGGTTACGTCAGAGATATTGCCGTCAATACGCAAGCACGGTGCATATATGACATCTGAAACTAAAGAAACGATTTTGAAAAGGCTTTTCCGTAGGGCACTGCAACAACGGAACGGCGCACTACACACCGTTTTGCAATTACATATATGTCAGAGCTCTTAAAGTCAGAATTAGCAAGCATTTCAGCCGCTCCGATATGTTTGTACTATACCTCTAAACTGTCTACTTTTGTCTCCTGTTTTCAGCTCCATATTAAGACATTGCCACGTAGCACAAATACGCCATTCTCTCACTGTGTATTTTTTCAAGCTGCTTATCAATATAAGATTTAACGTTAGCATTTGTTAGCATTCTTGAGGTATTACTTAATTGCCTTATATCTCTTTGGGTTCCTAAGCTGTCATTTTGGCAGTTTTGTTGACTTTTGTTTACCTTAGAATATGTAAATATGATTTTCCAAAATTACGGACAATCTATTGCTTTCCGAAAATACGGAAACCAATTAAGGAATTAAAATGTTTTTTCAAGAATGTAGACTATTGCTCATTTTTGAGCGAAAGTATTGTGTTAATACGGACTTGTCAAAACTTGACATTTATTCAAATCTTAGCATTTCTTAGCGTGTGGTAACGGACAAAATTATCCAAAAGTAATCTATAAAAAATGAGCTGTTACCGAATTGGTAACAACTCATATATTTTACATTATTTCAACAACGGCTCTATTTCATCTACGTAAGTATCGTAGGGGATATAACGCCACCCATCGATTTCTGTTGTAGCCCAACGTCCGAGTTCTTCGCCATCATCTCCACGTAGTGCACCGCTGTAAAGTACAAGTTCATTCGTTGCATTGTCTAATTCACAAGAGTATTTATGGTCTTTATACGCAATATCAAAAATCGTATTTCCCATAATATAATAAATACCCTCTTTTAATACTATGCCTCGCAAATCCTGTGGTGGCGTATGTTTACTTTTCACAACATCATTATCCTTTCTTTCTCCGATATATGCAGTATTAGTTTGTTCGTCAAACTCAACATCTTCCCCTAAAGCCGTACTTACAGCGCGGAGCGGCAAATACGTAGTATCTTGATATAAAAAGTTATCAGCTGTAACACTTTCGCCATTTACAACAACGTTTATATCATTTCTAAGCACGCTGATATTATCCCATACTCCTGCCGCGCTTACGCCGTAACCCAGTAAAGCTGTTAAAACAACGCCGCAAATAAAACCCTTTAATTCCTTTTTCATAATAAATCCTCCATAATATTTGATAGAACTATTATATTACACAAAGGAATAATTTACAAGTGTTTATTCTCCAACTGTAATATCGGAAATATCTGTTATTAGACCGCCGCTTACAGTAACCCGCTTATTATTTGGCGTAGTAAACACTCCGTCTGCTCCGTTCTCAAATCCCCAGTTTCCTTGCCCTATCGTTCTTGAGCTCGACGCATTCAATATAGAATTGCCGTTCGCCATTACAGAAGGTCCTTCAAGAGAATTATATATTTTGAAATATTCATCACCTTTATAGTATAAAATTAGTTCAGAATATTTCGGGTCAATCCACAATCCTGATTTTTTATTCTGCTTATCGTAACTCTGTATACCGTTACCGTCTATAACCGTTCTCGCTTCACCGTCCTCGCCTGTTTTGAACACGCCACACATTGTTAGATTGCCGTTATCGTCTATGTACATATTTCTTTGGGCGTTTGGGTCGTAGAGCTCAAATACATATTGTTCTTTTTTGTCCTCACCTTCGCCGACAGTCGTTAGACCCGCTCTAAATCTTGTTGTACCGTTACCGTCAAGCATTGTTATTAAATTATCCTTAATTTCAAGTTTTCCATTTTGCGACATAACAGTACAAAGATTTGTATATAATATCCCGGTGAACACTTCGTTTACCGTAACTTTCCCTTGACCGAATACACCCGTCCACTTCCAGCCGTCCGGGTAATCTTGCGTTTTTCTATCTTCTGCTGTCGGACGCTCGCCAACCTTTACTTTGCCATCAATTATAGCAACGGCATATTTGCCGTTTGGCGATACAAACATCGCGCCTGTCTCATATTGGGCTATCTTCTGGAATTTACTGTTATTCTCTACGGTAACATCCGTATTTTTCTTCATGAACTCCAATGTACAGGTCTTAAATTCCTTTTTCATATTCATATTTTTTGTACTCCTTCTTGATTTATTTTATATATTTCCGGATTATCTCCTATTGCAGGCTCTAAAAAGCTACAAACTATAAATGCACATCTTATAAAATCTGCTGCAGATGAAGCTTTAATGTTCTCAATTAATGGCCACATAATTTCATTTTTCAGAGCAGATGTTCCTATCGTTCCGAACTCTTGTTCTTGATATGTGACTTCGTTAAAATCGTCATAATCATTTAAGCCATAAAGTACAGGCTTGTTCCTTGCTACGTCATAATGCGCGACAATAAGATTGGCACAAAAAGACTTATCGAAATTCTTATCATTCAGTATACTTTGCGGAATTATATTTTTTCGTCTGCTAATCTCATTATACTTGTTCTTTATTTCAATTCTAAATTTATTTATATTCCCTCCCGCTCTCTCCCATAAAAGCGGCGCTATTTTTTGAATTGGGTCAGTATAAAAACACGCTCCGGTTGCAGCTATAACGGTGTGTTTGTCTAATACCGTTATTTTACTCTCGACATCTCCGATAACTTCACTCTCTTTAGTTTTCGGGTTGTAATACGACCCTCGCCTATCTGCTGCCAAATAAACGTCTCCGTCTGAAATAATTCCAAACATCATTGACACTCTAATCTACCTCCTTATATTTTTACTATTTTTCTATTAGTTTGTTCCGTAACTGCTCCATTTTGAGTACCGCCCATTCTGTAGAGCTTGTCCACGTGGTATTAAACGTCTTGTAGCCTCTATGCTTAAACGAAAATTCTTTATAATACTCTCTAAGTTCCCGCCTCATTCTTAGGGTTCTAAGCGCCTTGTTCTGCAAGCTCGCGACATATGACGGCGTCACCCCGAGACGTTCAGCAATTTCTTTCTGCGTCTTGTTCTCGTAGAATACCTCACAAATGATATGCTTAAGCTGCGGGCTTAACTTATCGACCTGCCTATTTACAAATTCGCCTATCATTTGACGCTCTACGCTCTCAAATCCTTGCTGTGCGTTCTCGTCCTCTATGGTGTCACATATCGTCATATCTGTATCATCATCGAGCGGCGTATCAAGTGATATTGTATTTATCTTCTTCGCCCCTCTAAACCCGAAAAACTCAGCTATTACGTTACGTATATGATACGTTAGGTACGCCGTAAACTTGTAACCCCTTTCGGGCTTATAGTCACTTATTGCCCGCTCAACACCAAACCACGCTATATTTATAAGCTCGTCCGGCTCGCTCAAATGCTGCAAAGCATAACCGGCATAACGATTGATGAGTTTATACACAAGCTTTTTAATCCGCTCCCACAGCTCATTTTTTAACCCTATATTGCCGCTTTGTATCTCAACGACCAATTCTTCGATTGACAAATAAATCACCGCCGTATATAATAATATCAGCGTTAGAAGTAATAGTCGCTCGGAGCGGGATATAGGGCTAAAATATTCCGTTCCTTTTTTTACTCTCTGCAAGGCTTTTTACATTTCCACTTGACAATAAATCCTATATTCGATATAATTGCCATAGTATAATATGTTTCGTGTTGGAGTGTCACGGAATGGTTTTGTACGGCGTTCTTTTTTGTAACACACAGTAATCGATAAAGGCTACCGTGTGTTACTTTTTTTGCGCCGTTGTTAAGAAATGTTAAGGTTTGAGCCTATAATTCTTTTGCGGGTCTGATTTTATATTAATCGTGAATTGCTTCCCTGCTCGTTCGCTTATACGGCTTCCTGTTGCCTCGTCAATTTCGATTAACTCGCTTATGGTTTTTTCACTTGAAATAATGGTCGCAAGTCCGTTATTATAACGATATTGCAATATCTCAAAGGCTCGGTTTATTTCGCCGCTTGTCGGCTGTTCGCCTTTTCGGTGCTTGAATAGGTCGTCTATATACAATACTTCGGGTTCTTTGAACTCTTTGATTGCTTGTCCGTAGTTTATATCATTAACAAGTGTATTAAGTCTTGCTACCTCCTGCGTCCACGACATATACTTACACCGCTTACCGTCACTCAGCAGCTTTAACAATATTGCTGTGCATATATGCGTCTTGCCCGCTCCAACTTGTCCGCCTATAAAGAACCACGCTTTATTGTCACTCTCAAGAAAATCAACCGCTTTTTGCTTAATATGCTTTTGCCAATCTGTATTTGCCTTGTATTTTTCAAGCGTATATGTATCAGGGTTAGCAGCTCCGCTCTGTTTCATCTGTGTATATAAAGCCCTCTGACGAACACATATACAGTTTTTAAAAGACTGCTGACCGTTGTCGTCGAGATATGAAATAAGCCTCTTGTTATGGCAAATATCGCAATTAATACCGCCGTCCGTGTTTTCCACAGTCTCGCTGTTATACGTTTCAATATCGCGCTTAACTCTTTCCTCCGGTGATAATTTTTTATAATCTTCCCATTTTTTACGTGCGCTCTCAGGCATTTGCTCAAGTATGCTGTTTAAATATCCGCTGTTCATTTTTCTGCCGCCTTTCTCGGTTATAGTGTGGTACTGTGTATACCCCATTTTTCGTTTAACGCTTCGATTGAGGGTTCATTCTGTTTAGCGTTGCCGTCCTTTTGCTCACGTTTCGACCAATTGCGTATAGTGGCTAAATGGTTTTTATACGTCTTACCCGTGCTCGCTATATAGCAGCTCAGCCTTTCAATGCGTTCTTGCCAGTCGTTAGGAAATTCAGATTTTAGCTTGTCTATATCCTCATCGTTTAGCAATACGTTGTTATATTCTCCGTATTTATGTCTTTGTGGTTTAGGGGTGGATTTTTTCGGCGCGGCAGCGGCGCATATATCTTCCCTATTCTTATCTATACTATTCTTATCTATACTATACTTATCTATACTATACTGGGTATACCGCTTGTCAACCGTTTGGTTACCGTCTGGTATACCAACTGGTATACCAACGTCGTTTATGAGCTCAAAACTGCCGTTTTCACTGGGTTTTAGCGTTGCTTTTAAGTCTTTATATATTGTCTCTGTATATCTATCAGGGCGTAAATAGTTGTTAATCTTCCAGTCGGTTATCACGCATACGCCATTATCAAACGGAATTATGTAACCTTTGGCTATAAGCAAATTCAAATCATCAATATTTGACCCGACTGTTGCAATTATACGCTTTGGAGAACTGACAAACCCGTCATCATCTGCACGCATACCCAAATGAAAATACAGCGCCTGTGTTGTCAGCGGCATATCAAGAAATCTGTCTGTATCAACCACGTCAAGGCTAAACATTCTCTTTTTCGCCATTTCAACACGCCCCCTTTTCTTCGTCTGTCAGCTCAGTAAAAGGCAGCTGCCCGTCTATTCGCCGCTCCAGCTCCTTATATTTGCGCCTTGCACTTCTCAGAGTGTAAAAAATGCTCTTAGCTTGCCGCTCCGTTCGTTTTATATAACGACTTAGCTCCCTCGCTGTTTCGGGGAAATAGTACCCGTTTTCGTCCGATACAATAACATATCCCGCACGCCGCAGTCTTTCAATCTCTTTACGTACAAGACGATTTTCTAACTCTGTCAGTTTGATAAGCTCCGACAAGTGAATTGCGTTGCTTTGCCCGCAGCCAATTAACGATAATATTTTATTTGCTTGCACTTTCTGATTTTTCGGGGTATAATAATCTTGAATGTTATTCACATTCGCTTTTTGGGGCTGCTCTGTGCTTTGCTCGGCGTTGGCAGCCCCTTTTTTATTTTGATTATACATTACTAAGCCACCTTTCGAACGCTGATACAGGTATTATAATCCTGCGCCCGACTTGCACAGACGGGAATCCCTCGCGCTTAACCAACTCATAGGCTTTAGGCTTAGATATACCCATCTTCTGCGCCAATTCCGATACATTCATTGTTAATTTTTCAGTTGTCACTGCTGTTACTCTCCTTTCAATGCTTCGATTGCTTCGTAAACACGCTGCTTTTTATCGTCCGATAATTCACGGCGCAGCATACGGCAAAAATTCCCTTCGCTTAACCCGTAAGCCTCCGCGACTTGCCACTGTTTTAAACCCGACTGCTTGATTGTGTTTCTGATATCGGTATTGCACATTTGTATCACCTCCTTATAAAATTTTCATTGTTGATGTTGACTTTTTCAAACATCTATGATACAATGTCTTTACACATTATATCAACGACAACAAAAATAGTCAAGACTTTTTGTACGAAAAATATAGACAGTCTGTAAGTCGCTGATTTTAAAAAGGAAGTGTCCACATAATGAGAATGACTATGGATGAGGCTAATATTGAATATAAATATTTAATACACGGGGGTACAGCTCTGCAATCGTATGCCGTTGCACATCCTACATTGAATATGTTTCATAATGAAAAAACTATTGTAAACGGCAAGGAAATTAGAATTCTTAAATTTGCCGAAATTGGTGATTTTGTATCAAGTATTATAAATAAATATATAGATTTAAAATGCTCAGATGTTCAAAATGTAGCGTTGAAAGTTAACGAGGCTTTTGTTATTGACGATTTCTATGATTATACTCAAAACACAGACTTATCCGCATATAAGCAGATAATAGACAATGTGCTATTAGAAACACACCCTACTTCATTTTCTGCTATACAAAAGTTTTTCGCTTATGCTTTAACAAATGGAATACCATATTTTATTTATAGTTATGACACTATTAATTTGCCAGTTCCAGACTGTAGCGGGGAATACAAATCATCTGTGGTGTCGGATTTTAAAAAATTTTTATCAACCCCAGTCGAACTAAGGGGTAAGGATGATAGTTTTTTCAAAAAATACGACAGCAAGATATTTAAACATCTAATTTTTGATAATTTTTCATCAATGTTTGAATATGCAATTATGTACTTGATTGAAAATAATATTACTCTAAAAACGTGCGAGAATTGCGGTAAATATTTTTATCCGTCAAGCCGCTCCGATGAAAAGTATTGCAGCAATGTGTTTAAAAACGGCAAGACGTGTCGTCAATTAGGCTATGAAATCAAAATAAATAATGACGAATTATTAAAGACTTACAGAACTGCATACAAGACCGCTAACGGTTGGAAAAATCGGAACAAATTAAATAATAAGAATGTAGAAGCTTTGTTTGTTAAATGGCACAAATTAGCAAAGGAGCAGCTAAGACAAGCTCAAAATGGAGATATCGGCATAGACGAGTATAAGCAATGGTTTAAAGACAATAGCTTTAGGATTTATGTCAAGAACAAAAGCGAGGTGTAGGCAATGACAAAAAAGAGTAACCGTAATGCACAGGGAGCGGGAAGTATACGCCAACGACCCGACGGGCGTTGGGAGGCTCGATATACTACGGGGCGTGATTTGGGTACGGGCAAGCAGATACAACGCTCAATATACGGGAAAACACAAAAAGAGGTATTAAAGAAGTTACAGCAAGTCTCCGTTGACATTGAAAACGGTGTATATATTGAGCCCGAAAAGCTCACAGTTTCACAATGGCTTGATATATGGCTTGATGAATACACAGGGAACTTAAAACCGCTTACAATAACATCTTACAAAGCGCAATGTAATAATCATATAAAGCCCGGTATTGGAGCGGTGAAGTTATCAGCCCTTACCCCTGCTGCTATTCAAAAGATGTATAACAAGCTGTATAAAGAAAATGATTTATCTGCAAAGACTGTTAAAAATATTCACGGCGTACTGCACAAAGCACTTGAGCAAGCCGTTAAAATAGGTTATTTACGTTTTAATCCTGCAAGCAACTGTACACTTCCCAGAGTATACAAAAAAGAAATAAAACCCCTTGACGAAGATATGATAAAAGCATTTATGAAAGCCGTTGAAACCGACCGCTTTAAGACGCTATATATAGTAACACTGTTTACAGGAATGCGGCAAGGTGAAATTTTAGGCTTACGTTGGGATTGTGTAGACTTTGAGAACGGAACAATTATTATAAACAAGCAGCTTCAAAGAGAAATGACAAAGGGCGCGAAATATTACTTTGCTCCGCTCAAAAACGATAAAACAAGAGTTATAACTCCCGCTCCGTTTGTACTGAGATTGCTCAGAGAACTTAAAGCCGCGCAGACCGCGCAGCGGCTTCAAGCGGGTCAAACATGGGGAATGAATGACGAAATTAACAATGATTTAGTGTTTACAGATGAAATAGGCTGTCACTTGGCACATCGTACGGTATACAAGCATTATAAGGCGATAGTTAAATCAATCGGCATACCAGAAGCACGTTTTCACGATTTACGTCACACCTACGCCGTTACCGCACTGCAAAACGGCGATGATATAAAGACGGTTCAAGAAACATTAGGACACCATACCGCAGCATTTACGCTTGACGTATACGGTCACGTTTCAGAACGAATGAAAAGAGAAAGCGCTCAGCGTATGGAAAAATATTTTAAGTCGCTTTAAATCTCTAAAGGGTAAATTAAAGGGTCAAGTCCTATTTTTAGGCAATAAAAAAGCTCGTAAACAGCGGTTTTACGGGCTTTTGTTTTGGAGGAGAGGAAGGGATTTGAACCCTCGGTACGCTATAAACGTACACAGCATTTCCAATGCTGCGCCTTAAGCCAGCTCGACCACCTCTCCGTACGCTTTAATCAAGCTATACTATCTTATCATATTTTTGTTTAAATTGCAAGCCCTTTTTTATTTCGTTGACAAATTTACTCTGATGGTTTATACTTTATATTAGTATAAAATATTTATTTGGAGGTATGAGAAATGAGCCTAAAGATTAAATCCATCAATGATAAAGAATTTGAGAAATACGGCAGAATAATCGACGGTCTCGATTGCTCGGAGCTTTTGGAAACTCTGAGAGAAACAACGCCCGCACCTGCCGACAGCGTGATTTATGTTCCCGGAGATGAAAATCTTGAGTCGCTCGATGTAATGCAGGTTCTAAGAGATAACGTCTACGGAGGTATGCCAATTCAGATAGGCTACTGCAACGGTACCAACACAAAACTCAACTGTCTTGAATACCACCGCGACAGCGAGATTGATATAGCCGCAGACGACATCGTGCTTTTGGTCGGAAGCGAACAGGATGCTCACGGCGACAGCTATGATACTCAGAATATTGAGGCGTTCCTCTGTCCGAAAGGCACAGCTGTGGAACTGTATGCAACTACGCTTCATTACGCGCCGTGCAGTGCAAAAAATGACAGCTCATTCAGAGTTATTATAGTTTTGCCAAAGGGTACCAATGAGGAAATGCCGAAAATTAGAATTACAAACAACGAGGACAAAAGACTGTTTGCAAGAAATAAGTGGCTCATCGCTCACCCCGATTCCGACGAAGCGAAAAACGGTGCTGTTGTTGCTATCACCGGTGAAAACATCGACATTGCAGAGTTAATATAAAATAATATAAGAGAGGGAGAAATTATGGACTACGAGAACAGCATTCAAAGCAGCCCAAACGAAAACTTCGCCACAAGCGAAATACCTAAGCCTAATACATATACATCTCAGACACCTCTGCCTCAGCGCGCGCCGGGATATGCACCGTATCCCGTACGCCCGACAAACGGCGAGCCCGTTTCGGTTTTGCGCTGGATAGGCAGAATGCTTATACCATGGATTCCGTTCGTTGGTGCAATTGTAAATTTTGTTATGCTTATTATATGGGCATGCAGTGAAAGATTTGAAGCAACCTCAAAAAACTGGGCAATTGCCGCTATTGTTATTACGCTTGTTAAAATAGTATGCAGCATTATTATCGGAATAATTTTATTCGGTATTATTACTGCTCTCGTCAACGACCCTGCATTCCAAAGAGATCTCCAGCTGTTTTTCAGCGGAATGTATTAATATCGTTCTTTAATATAAATGGGGCTGTTTGATTTATATTTTATTCTGAGGTGCAGAGCGGACTCATATTATTTAGTGAATTCCACACAAATACCTTGTCGGCTTCTATGGCGTCTATTGTTATTACGCCATTTTCTGCTTTGCTTGCATCCTCTGTCTTTATCGCCTTTAGCATATCTCCATCATACTTCGCGGCAATTACTATTCCCGACGTAATGTTTTTGAGCGTTACAACTGTTTTGCCGTTTGCGGCACTGACACTTACTATTTCGGGCAGCCCGGGCTGCGGAGAGTTTTCTGGCATCGTGCTCGGAGCTATGCTCGGCGCAATACTAGGAGCTATGCTCGGCACAATACTCGGAGCCGCACTAGGCTCAGCGCTTGGTTCTATGCTTGGCTCAGCGCTCGGCTCAGCAGAAGCTTCCGGCTCTGTTACCGTATAATCTATACCGTAGATATTTACACCGTTATCGGTCGAGTACATATATACGGGCACTCCGCCTTTAACCTCGGCTGTAAACGAAAGCCCCGGATCTGATATGACAAGCTCGCTGCCTACAGCCTCACCGTTTTGATATACCTCGAAAAGACGTTCATCACTACCTCCGCTCATACAATAGACTTTGACCGTACCATCTTTTCCGGGAAGGAACATTACGCTTCTGTTTGTCTCGCTGCCTTTGCCCCTGAGCTTAAGTCTGCCGCTGAACTGAATATCATCCACTATCTTGCTGTTCTTTTCAATCGCGATATCTTTTCCGTCAGCTTTTACCACAAGATTGTCATATACAACGTCTTCGGTATACGAGCCGTAATAACTTGTATTGTCAAACTTCCAAAACTTTGACTCGTTCTGCGCTGTAATACCTACGCTCGGGTCAAACGACGGGGTCGGGGCATTACTCGGGCTCACCGACGGCGCGCTGGAAGGAGCACTTGAAGGTGCGCTCGAAGGGCTCGGCGAAGGCTTGACTGTCGGTGATGCAGACGGAGTGCTCGGGTCGGGTGAGGATGCGGGACCGCTTACGTTCTCGACAATTGAGTTCGCATATTCTTCTATATTATAATATCCGCTTGCCGCCTTTTTGAGTGCGTCTGACGCGTCGTTTTTATTTAAACCGTGTTCATCCTCATAGCTGTCAGGTATTCCGTCGTTATCGCTGTCCTTAGCCTTTGTTCCTGTGAGTTCAGGCCACGCCTCAGCAGGCGAATTGTTTGTAGACGGACTCAGCAAATTTCCCGGGAAGTTTAACAAACCATTGTTTCCTACTGTGCCCGTGCCGTTTATTGCATCGTTTACAAGACGTGCATCAACGCTGTCACGCTTATGGCTGACGCCCGCATACTTCAATATGCTGTTAAACGCAGTCTCGGCATCGGTTGTCGTAATCGGGTAGTCCTTAATATATTCCATATGCGATACCATATCCGCATTGCTTGTGTTGCTCTCGTCATAATCGATAATCTTATATGCGGTTGCATCAATTTGTCCCGTAACACCCGCTTTGTTGTCCGCGTTCATACTGTCAACCTTACTGCTTGATTTTCTCGGCTCATAGTGATTGCCCGCAAGAGCGATATCTGTACCCCAGCCTTGCTTGCCCGCTACACCGAGCTTCTTTGACGGCGTGAGTGACATATTATAAAACTTATTCTTTGACGTTGTGGCAGGACCTTCTTTATAATAATTACCGACCAAATTCACTCTTGTAAGATTTTCGCCGCCGTACGAATTGCTGACGCCCCAGTTATACATTACATTGTTACGCACATCAGTAAGGCTCAGCTTATCGTCAGTGCTGTTATATGTGCTGACATTTGAGCTTGTGGCAATACGCGGGAAACGCCCCTTACAATTTGCCCATAAATTGTGGTGGAACGCTAAGTTAATACCGCCGACAAGTCCGCCGTAGCTGTGTTCCTGCCAATCGTCGCCGTTCTCTACGTGAATTGACTTATTAAGACCCTCGCCGATTATACACCACTGAACCGTAGCGTTCTTAACCGCATATACGCTGCAGCATTCATCGGTTGACCACGACATACTGCAATGGTCAATTATAAAGTCGCTGGCGTTCTTTGCGCCGAAAGCATCCTCAGGATCGCGTACGCCGGTCGCTAAAAAGTCCAAAACGTCCTGTGCGCTGTTTAATTCCTGCGTTTCGTTCGGCGTACCCATACGGAAGCGTATGTAACGCAAAATGATATTCTGACCGGTCAGGTATGTATCCGAGCCCTTTATACAAATTCCGTCGCCGGGCGCGGTTTGACCTAAAATTGTCAAATTCTTCTTGCTTAACGGCAACTGTTTTGTCAGCTTAATCGTGCCCGCAACGTCAAATACGATTATTCGATTGTCTTTAGACACCGCATCGCGCAGCGAGCCTGTACCGCTGTCGTTTAAGTTTGTGACGTGGTAAATCTCGGGACTTGACGCTCCGCGTGCTCCGGTTGCGTACATTCCGCCGCCCTCTGCGCCGGGGAATGCAACAAGACCGCCCGCCGCAAGTTCAGCCGACTCATCCTCGGGCTCTGCCGATACAGGCGCTGTGAATACGCTGAGCAGCATTACCGCACTGAGCAAAATTGACGCAAATTTCTTCATATGTTTACCTCCGATTTTATAAGTATGTATATTAATATCTTAATTTTTATGTAGAAAAAGACTATAACCCAAAAAGCACCTTAATCGGCGAAATTGAGTTATAGTCTCGCAAATCAAAGTTATGACTGCGGCCTCCGAGTGACATAACACTGTGATGACGAAAACCGCAACGGACAAAAAATCCGCTCGCTGCTTCCTAAAACATATTTTATTATAGCATTTTATGAAATAGATTTCAATATCGGTTATACAGAATTTTAATCCTAAATCATAAAATTTTTGACAGAAATTATCCTACAGTTCTTTTGCAGTGCAGAGCGGCTCTGTACTGCCGCACTTGTCCGTCGACCACGACATACTGCAGTGATCGACAATAAAGCTGCTCGCTTTGCTGCCTGCACCAAAAGCGTCCTCGGGATCCATATGATTTTCCAGAAAGTCCGGTACATCCTGTGACGCCGCGTCACGCAAGGCGCCCCTACGGGGAGTCTTTGATATGCTGTTTTGGTTTTTATTGACATTTTTTTGGTCAAATGCTATAATTATTAATATAGCTTAAATATATAGGAGAGTTACAATTAATGGACAATAATAAGATGTCGGATTACGCGGAAATATATAAAAAGAATAAGGTGCGCCAGCGCAAAATTATTCACGGTATACTCGCCGTATTTGTAGTATTGGTTATGCTGCGCCAATTTTTTATGGGGAATTATAACAACGTTTTTGTCTGCGTGATGACGCTCGTATTGTTTATGATTCCGTCGTTCGTTGACAGGAAGCTTAAAATACATCTTCCTCTCACACTTGAAGCGGTTATAATGTTCTTCATATTCGCCGCTGAAATACTCGGTGAAATACAGAGCTTTTACACGATTATCCCGTACTGGGACACTTTGCTTCATACAATAAACGGCTTTATGATGGCGGCAATCGGGTTTGCAATGATTGATATTTTAAATCAGGACCCGCATTTTCATATCAATATGTCGCCGCTGTTTGTCGCGTTTGTTGCTTTCTGCTTCTCAATGACTATCGGTGTTTTGTGGGAATTCTTTGAATACACAGCCGACAGGTTCTTCCTTACCGATATGCAGAAGGACTGGTATGTAAACAACATATCCTCGGTTTTGATAAACCCGAGCGGACTCAATACGCCGATAATTATTAAAGATATTACAAAAACCGTAATAAACGGCACGATAAACGGAGTGCCGCAGGAATGGGTAATCGACAACGGATATCTCGATATCGGTATTATAGATACTATGAAGGATTTGATTGTCAATTGCGTAGGCGCCGTTATTTTCTCGATATTCGGACTGATTTACATAAAAAACCGCGGCAAGAGCGTTGTAGCCGCAAGCTTTATTCCTCAGCTTAAAACCGAGGCTGAAATTGAGATGACTCAGGCTCTGCTTGAGGAACAGAAACAGAAAATTGCGGAAAAGAAAGAGAAAAAGCAGCAAAAACGCCGTAAAAAATAACGGTATTTAGCTGTTGACAAAGTCAGAATTTAGAATAACAATAGAGGAACGTGTGTAGGGAACGACGACCTCGCCGTTCCGTGCAAATTTACGGTTTCTGCCATATAATGCGGGTTTGCTGCCGAATACGCGCATTGATGCTCTCTACGAACTTTTTATGCTTAATTTACTCTCAAAACGAACTTTTTTGACAAGCTAAAAGCTGTTCGGAAAAAATCCCGAACAGCCTTTTTATTTTACTTAAATTATTAATTAAACGATGCCGTGAGCCATCATTGAGTCAGCAACTTTCTTAAAGCCTGCAATGTTTGCGCCCATTACATAGTTGCCTGCGTGGCCGTATGTCTTAGCCGCCTCGTCGCACTTTTCAAAGATACCTTCCATAATGCCTTTGAGCTTTGCGTCAACCTCTTCAAATGTCCACGAATATCTCATACTGTTCTGGCTCATCTCAAGCGCTGATGTAGCAACACCGCCTGCGTTTGCAGCCTTTGCCGGTCCAAAGAGAATGCCGTTTGACTGGAACACTGCAACAGCCTCAGGTGTAGACGGCATATTTGCACCCTCGCCTACTGCGAAGCAGCCGTTTGCAACGAGAGCCTTTGCCGACTCCTCGTCAATCTCGTTCTGAGTTGCGCACGGAAGAGCAATATCACACGGGATTGTCCAAATGCCCTTGCAGCCCTCGTGATACTCAGCGTCGGGATGAGTGGTTACATACTCTTTAATTCTCTTTCTCTCAACCTCTTTAAGCTGCTTTACGCAGTCAAGGTCAATACCGTTCTTGTCATATACATAACCGTTTGAGTCAGAAAGTGCAACAACCTTTCCGCCAAGCTCGGTTGCCTTCTGAGTTGCATAAATAGCAACGTTACCCGAACCCGAGATAACAACCGTCTTGCCCTCAAACGACTTGCCGTTTGCCTTGAGCATTGCGTCTGTGAAGTAGCAGAGGCCATAACCTGTAGCTTCTGTACGAGCGAGCGAACCGCCGTATGTAAGACCCTTACCTGTAAGTACGCCTGTGAACTCGTTTCTGAGTCTCTTGTACTGACCGAAGAGGTAACCGATTTCACGGCCGCCTACGCCGATATCACCGGCCGGAACGTCTGTGTCCGCACCGATATGCTTTGAAAGCTCTGTCATAAAGCTCTGACAAAATCTCATAACCTCTGCGTCGCTCTTGCCCTTGGGGTCAAAGTCGCTGCCGCCCTTACCGCCGCCGATAGGCAGACCTGTGAGCGAGTTCTTGAAAATCTGCTCGAAGCCTAAGAACTTAATGATGCCCTGGTATACCGACGGGTGAAATCTGAGGCCGCCCTTGTAAGGACCGATTGCGCTGTTAAACTGTACTCTGAAGCCGCGGTTAACCTGTGTCTTACCATTGTCGTCAACCCACGGAACTCTGAAATAAATTACTCTTTCAGGCTCTACAAGTCTCTCTATAAGACCTGCTGCTTCGTACTCGGGATGAGCCTCAACTACCGGCTCGAGTGACTCGAGAACTTCCTCAACTGCCTGAAGGAACTCAGGCTCGTTAGCGTTTCTCTTCTCAACCTGCTCAAAAACGCTCTTTAAATAACTGTTTGAAATTGCCATTTTACTTTTTCTCCTTCACTTTGATATATATTTAATTAATTATTTGCTAAGATACTCGTCTATCGCCGCTGCGGCGGTTTTGCCGGCTCCCATTGCGAGGATTACGGTGGCTGCGCCTGTTACTACGTCGCCGCCCGCGTATACGCCCTGTTTGCTCGTTGCGCCCGTTTCTTCCTTCGCTACAATACAGCCCCACTTGTTTGTCTCAAGGTCGGGAGTTGTGTTCTTTATAAGCGGATTAGGCGTCTGACCTATTGCAACAACCACAACGTCAGCATCGACGTCAAACTCACTGCCCTCTATCGGCTGCGGTCTGCGCCTGCCCGAAGCGTCAGGCTCGCCAAGCTCCATCTTTATGCAGGTAACGCTCTTTACCCAGCCTTCGTCGTCGCCGTTTATCTTAACGGGATTGTTAAGAAGCTTAAACTCAATGCCTTCCTCTTTCGCATGGTGAACCTCCTCAACACGCGCGGGCATTTCCTCCTCGCTTCTTCTGTATACTATGTAAACATTCTCCGCGCCAAGTCTCTTTGCGCTTCTTGCCGCGTCCATAGCAACGTTACCGCCGCCGACAACAACTACGTTTTTACCGACATAAATCGGTGTGTCGTATTCCGGGAACTTGTACGCCTTCATCAGATTAATTCGGGTCAAGAACTCGTTTGCCGAGTATACGCCGTTGAGCGATTCACCCTCTATCTTCATAAAGCTCGGCAGTCCGGCGCCGGTTCCGATAAACACAGCGTCAAAGCCTTCGTCATTTAAAAGCTCGTCAACCGACAAAACCTTGCCGACTACCATATTTGTCATAATTTCAACGCCCAATTCCTTGAGCTTTTGAACCTCTGCCGCGACAATGTCTTTCGGCAGTCTGAATTCGGGGATACCATAGACCAAAACTCCGCCCGGAGTATGGAACGCCTCAAACACCGTAACCTTATAGCCCATCTTCGCAAGGTCACCTGCGCAGGTGAGCCCCGACGGTCCCGAACCGACAACTGCAACCTTTTTGCCGTTGGACTTCGGCGCGTTCTGCTTTGAGGAAACATTCTTCATATACCAATCTGCAACAAAACGCTCAAGACGTCCGATTGCAACCGGCTCGCCCTTAACGCCGCGAACGCAGTACTTCTCGCACTGGCTCTCCTGGGGACACACGCGGCCGCACACAGCGGGCAGAGAGCTGGTCTGGTGGATGACCTGATAGGCGCCCTCATAATCCTTTTCCACGATCTTCTGGATGAATTCGGGGATACGCACGTTCACGGGACAGCCGTCCACGCAGGGGTGGTTCTTGCAGTTCAGGCAGCGGGCCGCCTCGTCCAGCGCCTGCTCCTCGGTGTAGCCCAGGGCCACCTCCAGGAAGTTTTTGTTGCGGACATTGGGGTCCTGGGAGGGCATTTCGTTCTTGTCCAAACGCATATTGATCTTAGCAGCCATCTTACTTTACCTCCTGCTTGAACAGATTGCAGACTTCCTCGTGCTTATGCACCTCGAAATCATGATACATCTGGTTGCGCTTGACAGCCAGATCCCAGTCCACCAGCTGACCGTCGAAGTCGGGGCCATCCACGCAGGCGAACTTGGTCTCGCCGCCCACGGTCAGGCGGCAGCCGCCGCACATACCGGTGCCGTCGATCATGATGGGGCTCATGGAGACGGTGGTGGGTACGCCGTAGGGGGCCGTGGTCTTGCAGACGAACTTCATCATGACCATGGGGCCGATGGCAAAGATCTCATCATACTGATTGCCGGCGTCCAGCAGCTCCTTCAGTGCCTCGGTCACAAGACCCTTCTGGCCATAGGAGCCGTCGTCGGTGCAGACCTTCATCACGGAGGATACGGCCTTGAACTTATCCTCCAAGATCACCA
>UQOT01000019.1 GCA_900542675.1 uncultured Eubacteriales bacterium
TGCCCTATAGCACTAAGCAATGTGTGTTTTGCGGACAACGTTTCATACAGGGGGACAATGACAATGAAAGCAGTATTACTAAGCATAAAGCCTAAATATTGTGAGCTAATAGCAAACGGGCGGAAAACGGTTGAAATACGTAAGACGCGTCCGAAAATAGATACGCCGTTTAAGTGTTATATTTATTGCACAAAAGAAAAAGTGCCGGGCGAGATACTTTTGCGTAATGGGGAAGTTTTCGGGCAGAATAAAGGTTTTAGGCAAAATGGTGACATTCCTCTTGCAGGCAAAGTCATAGGCGAGTTTGTGTGTGATGAAATCGAAGATTTTTCAAATTATAGCGTCATAGCTCAGTATTTGAAGAATAGAAAATGCGGTTACGGTTGGCATATATCCGACCTAAAAATCTACGACGAGCCGAAAAACCTTGACGAGTTTGAGAAGCCGTGTTCGCGTGACTGCAAAAACTGTAAGTATTGGTATTCTGGTTCGCCTATTGATTACGAGCCGCCCTGTTGTGAATGGGAGGGGTATGTTATACAACGCCCGCCGCAGAGTTGGTGTTATGTTGAGGATTTGGAGGAAAATTAAAGTAACAAATAAAAAGAACGCCATACAGAATTACTCTGCAGACGCTCACCCGATACAATTATTATATCAAAATTTTGAGCGAAAGTCAAGGTGATTTTGTGGCTGTGGAATCAATGGAAAACGTAAAAAAATGGTTAAATCGCGGATATCGAATATATGATAATATAAAGGCGCTTGAAAAAGCAAAGCAGAGAGCTTGGGAGATGGCTACGAGCACAACACCGGTTTTACACGAAAGGGTGCAAGAGTCACACGGAAACGGTACGGAGAATAAGATAACGGCGTACCTACAGTATGTTAATCAGATAGAACAGTCCAAAACGAAGTTGTTCATCGTATTGTCTGAGATTGAAGATACAATAATGAGGGTAGAGGATAACATCTTACGGAGCCTACTTACATACCGTTATCTTGATTTTATGACTTGGGAGAATATTGCTGTTGAAATGAATTATAGTTATATGCAAGTATGTCGTTTGCACGGTAAAGCATTGCAATTGATAGAAGATGTTATAGAATGTTATACATAACCTGTGTTATAATGTAAACTGCAGAAAAGCATATAAGACATATACATATGTTCACCTCTCGGTATTATGCGGTGGTATCCGCTAAAACCTATGTCTTATGTGTGATGCTTAATATAATTCTTTAAAGGGCGTAGCTTTTGCTGCGTCCTTTTGATTATGACGGAGGCAATTATGAAATTTGAGAATAAGGATCAAGTAAAGGCGTGGCTTCGTACATTGCCTGACGCCCAAAAGGAAATGAAACTCAAGATAGACTTTTACAACATCCTGATAAATGACCTTGCGAGAATAGACAAGGCAGACGAAAAGCTGCTAAGACTCAGACCGGAAGCCGATACATATAAAACAAGCATATCAAACATTGAGTATTACCGAAATCAGATCACCGAGTGCCGCCAAAAATACGAGTGCATGCTTGATGATCTGAACCGCCTGTCAAAGCTCCTGACAGCTGATGAAAACGCCATTATAACAGCTAAATACTTAAAAGGCGCCACGTGGGACGCAATGGAGTTTATGGTGTTCTTTAGCCGCCGGCAGTGTTTCAGGATACTGGACAGAGCACTGGAAAAGCTGATCGGACAGTCGGTCAATGGATAATGTTATTATATGACAAACTGCTTCCTATGTGGAGACGGTTTATATATTTTCATTTTAATAGATTTTAATTGAAAGGGGTGTGTATAATGCTAAAGCCAAAACAGAAAAAGTGCATAGAATTGATGCTTCAAGGTGATTTACAACAGAAGCAAATAGCCGCACTGATTAAAGTTACAGAACAGACCATTTGTAATTGGAAAAGAGATGTTCCTGAATTCATGCAAGAATATAACCGATTGTTAAAACAGTCAATTCAATCGGTTGCGTCTAAAGCGTTTCGCACCCAAACAAAACTTTTGGACGCTAAATCCGAAATGGTAAGATATATGGTATCAAAGGATATTCTTGATAGGGCAGGGTTCAAGGCAACTGACAAAGTTGAGTATAGTGCAGCAAGTGATTTTGTGTTTAATATTCTTCCGGCAAGCGAAAGAACTGACGCAGAATGAATGTATATGTAAATGACGCGTATATTCCTTATTTAAACGATGACACACCGACGCAGATTTTTTATGGTGGCAGTTCATCGGGTAAGTCGTTTTTTCTGGCGCAGAGGGCGGTTATGGACGTCTTGAAGGGGCATAATTATTTGATTGTGCGAAACGTGGCAAATACAATAAAACGCAGCGTTTATAACCAGATAGTCAAGACGATTATAGCCTTTAATTTAAGTGAAGCTTTTCAAATGTCAAAAAGTGAGATGGTTATCACTTGTAAACATAACAACCGTCAAATTCTTTTCGGTGGTTTGGACGACCCTGAAAAGCTAAAATCTATAACTCCTATTGACGGAGTTATTACGGACATATGGATTGAGGAAGCGACCGAGACAGCGCTAGAAGCTTATAAGCAGCTTACAAAGCGTTTAAGAGGAGCTACACCTGACGGAATAGGTAAGCGCGTTATATTCAGCTTTAATCCGATACTCCAAACGCACTGGATACATCGCGAATTTTTCGATGGTTGGGACGACAGCAAAACTGTTTACAATGACGATAAGCTGCTTATTCTAAAGACCACGTATAAGGATAATAAGTTCCTAACAGCAGAGGATATCGCGCTGCTTGAGAACGAAACTGACCCGTATTTTTATAACGTCTACACGCTCGGCAATTGGGGAGTGTTGGGGAAGGTTATATTTACGAACTACCGAACAGAAGATTTGTCGGGGCAGATTGATAGTTTTGATAATATCTATAACGGCATTGACTTCGGCGTGGTTGACCCAAATGCTTTTATACGGGTACACGTAAATGAGGGGCAAAAGCAGATATACGTGTTTGACGAATATAAGAAGTCAAATGTTCTGATTGATGAGCTCACCGACGAGCTAAGCAATCGGATAGCAAGAGATGAATTTATTATCGGTGACCCACAGGGAAAGCAGTCAATTCTTGAACTGAACAATCGTGGTATAACGGTTATTCCGGCAAGGAAGGGCGGGGGCAGCATAAACGACGGCATAAGCTGGCTTAAGGAATATGAAATAATAATTGATGTGCGTTGTCAGGAGTTCAAAAATGAGATACAAGCTTATCATTGGCTGGAGGATAAATATGGGAATGCTCTGCCGAAACCGGTTGATAAGGATAATCACTTAATCGATGCGCTCAGATACGCAACGGAGCCGTGCAGGCTCGGCGCGTCTGTTAAGGCAGCGGAAAGGCTATAGAACAATGTGTAATCATTTATGGAAAACAGTAGGCGATGTTCGGGTGTGTGTAAAATGCGGACTTACGATACTCGCAAACGGAAAAGTTTATTTTGACCGGTATTTGCCGAATTACTTACAAAAACGAAAGGGTAATAAAAAATGAGAACTTCAAGGCTCAGAACTGAAAATGAATTATATCCCGATTATTCGGATGCGATAGATATTATAGACGAGCGCGGCATAAATAATGAACTGCTACACAAAATCATTAAGCGGCATAAGCCGAACGCGCTGTACAACCGCTCTTTGTTCAAGCGCTATGAAATGCTGGAGTTTGAGGTGCCTATCTTAAACCGCACACCGCGTTTTAAGACGGGAAAGGGCAAGCCGATAAATAATAAACTGGCTAATGACTTTTTCGGCGAGATAGTCGATTTTGCAACAGGATATTTTGCAGGCAAGCCTATTGCATACAGCTACTCGGATACCGAAGAAAGTATTGAGGACACGGGAAATGACGAAGCAGTTCGCAAGGCGACGAAAGCGTTAACTGATTTTGTGACGCGCAATAATATGTTTGACCGTGATATGGAGGCGACGCGCTTTGCGTCAATATGCGGTTATGCGGGACGACTGTTCTACCGTGACCCGGACGGGTGCGAGCGCGTTATGATACTTCCGGCATACGAGACGATTATACTTACAAAGACAGACATAACCGAGCCCGAATATGCGGTTCGGTATTTTTATAATCAGGACCTTAATGGCAATGTTATATGGAATGCTGAATTTTACGACAATGAAGAGGTTGTATATTACAAAGGTTCGTCTGTAAGCTCACTTGCGGAGGTCAAGCGGGAACCGCATTATTACGGCAGCTGTCCGCTTCAAGGCATACCGCGCAACAGTGAGATGATGGGCGACCCCGAAAAGGTTATGACGCTGATAGATGCGTACGACCGTTGCACAAGCGATTGTTCAAATCAAATTGAGGGTGAGGTCAATTCTAAGACGGTTTATAAGAATGTTAAAACTGACGAAGAAGAAATTCAGAAATCTAACATTACAGGGGCAATACAGTTTATGGACGTGACCGGCAACGGTGATATATATAAACTGCAAAACAACGTTAACGATAACTTTACGGAACACCACTTGGAACGCCTTAAAAATAATATCTATCGTTTCAGCAAAACGCCGAATTTGTCGGACGAGACCTTCGGCACGGCAAGCGGTGAAAGTTTAAAGTTCAAACTGACGGGACACGAGGCAAAATGCGGAATGTTTCAGGCTAAGATGATGAGTGCGGGCGTTTATATGTTTAAGCTGCTTGCATACTGTTTTAACGCACGCAAAATAGCCTTTGCCCCGCTTCAGTGCGTGATGTCATTCTCACGTAACTTCCCTATTGCAATGCTTACAGAAGCGCAGACAGCACAGGCGTTAATCAGTGCGGGTGTGCCCGAGAAAATTGCATATTCGGAGGCTTTGTCGTTTGTGGACGATATAAATTATCTGATGCAGCTTAAAGACGAGGAGAAGGGCAATATTCCGTCTCTTGAGGACACGATTAAAGAGGACTTTGAGGAAGCAGAGGACGAGCCCGAAGAAGAAATTGAGGAATAGTCAATGACGTTGGATAAATTACTACTGCAGGTAAGGCGAATTGCCGAGCATAGGGAGTTGGAGGCGGAAAAGCATATAAGGGCTGCGTATAAGCAAGTGCTTAAGGAGCTAAAACAATTTATCGGCTATGAATATGCAAATCTTGCAGAGAACGGAAAGCTTACATATGACATTTTAGCTAAAAAGCAGCAACAGGCCCGGTTCCTTGAAGAGGTACAGCAGCACATTGACGGTATTGCACCCGAAATACAAAGCGAGATGACAAAGCATGTAGGTTCGGTGTATAATTTGAGCTACAACGGAATGGTCGAAGCGGCTGCATTATCCGCACCCGCTGAGGTCAACGCAGCGCTTAAGGGCTTAAGCTATGTGCAGCCTATGCAGGTAAAGGCGGGCGTCGACAACGCGCTCATCAACAAAATAATGCTAAACGACATACTTGAAAAGAACCGCAGAAGCGTTATATATGACCTGAAGCAAGCGATAAACATCGGACTGACAAACGGTGATACAGTTGATATGACAGCGCGGCGCATATCGAAGGTGCTTGACGGTGACTACAAAAAGGCCGTGCGAGTTGCAAGAACCGAGACGCATCGAGTACGTGAGGCGGGATTTTACGAGGGCGCAAGGGATTTTGATGAGCAGCTCAAATCAACAGACACAAATATGCGCATGGTAAAAATCTGGCGTACAATGAAGGATGAACGCGTAAGACCGCAGCGGCGCAAAAAAGGAAAGGGCGGAAAATGGTCAACCAAAATGGGACACGGAGCTAATCATATGATAATGGACGGGCAGACCGTGCTTGTCGATGAGAAGTTCACGCTCTCAGATGGAAACGTGACGGACGCTCCCGGTCAGAGCGGTATAGCCGCGCAGGATATTAACTGTCGCTGCTTTGTACGTTATAAGCTGATGAGTGAAGATGAATATATTCAGCTCACAGGCAAAAATTTTGCGGGAAAAGCGTTTACAAATGTTGAGAATAGTGATATAATAAAAACAGTAAACGACTTGCAGGTTAAAGGGCTATCCATTCATGCGTCAGAAAGAGCAAGAGAAAGAGGTATTACCGAGTTATCAATTCAAGAAGCATTACAAACGCCATTACATATCAAGGAGCCTATAATAGATGTTTATGGTAGAAAAAGCCAAAGATTTATCGGCGAAAAGGCAACTGTAAATATTAACCCTGACACCGGAAATATTATAACAATATGGAAAACAGGAAAAGCCATATTAAGGAAGTACAAGAAAGAGTGATTTTTATGAATGAAACGCAGGTTAACTTTATACAATCCATCGGTTTAACTAAAGATACTCCTATGGATATTATTGAAGACAGAGTTGCTAAATATTTAGAAACAAAAGGTTTTGACAGAAATTATCGGCCTACAGCAGAAGGTTTAATATGTGAAAGTATATTAGACCTTATTGGCGATACTTTATAAAAGGAAACAAAGTGAAAGAAAATAAAATAACGTTTATAGACGGCTCTTCTCAAGAGCAAAAAAAGGCAGTAGATGATTTTTTGCAGACGGTTAGCGAAGAGGAACATAAAAGAGCTATGTCAGATGAATTTGCATATCTTGACGAGGAATAAGAACTAAACTTAATAATAAAAAGCAATTACTTCGACAGTAATCGCTTTTTATGTTCCGCCAACAATTTAATATATTAAGCACTTTGCAAAATGCAGGGTGCTTTTTTGTGTCCTTTTGAGTGATTGATTGCCGTGCAACTCGGCAAAAGGGCTTTTACAATGTGGGGTCGGATATTGCAACTCTCGGAATGTGGGGCGATATACGGCAACTCGAAAATATTTTAAAATACGTGGGCTTGCATTTACAACTCTCGGAATGTGGGGTAAATGACAGGAACTCGAACAGGAGGTTATATATTATGACAATTGAGGAATTGACTAAACAGCTTGAGGAAGGGAAGATAACGCAGGAACAGTTTGACGAGATGGCAAGGATATTGGGTTTAAATCCAAATCCAGACCCCAACCCGGAGCCGGAGCCGAAGCCAAACGCAGGGTCTGCTTCCGGTGACGAGTCCGATAATCTTGAAGAGATTATTGCGCGTGCTGTTGACAAAGCAACAAATAAGCTTGGCAATGAGAATAAGAGACTCAAGGACAGTCTTGAAAAGCTGCGCAAGAGAAAGCTGACGGCAGAAGAGCTTGCAGAAACAGAGCGCCAAGAAAAGGAAGATGCGTTGGCAGAACGCGAGGCGGCGGTTAAGGCGGCGGAAAATCGTATGCTTGCTTTAAAGCTGATTAAGAAGTCAGGGCTTGACAGCGGCGATGAAACGGCGATACAAATCGTTGACTTGGTTATGGGCGAGGACGAAGAAGCTATTTCGGAAAATGTTACAGCTCTTAAAAAACTGATTGACACTTTGGTTGCAAGAGAGGTCGATAAGGCGTTTAAGTCCACCGGTCGTAAGCCCGCGAGGGGTAAAAGCGGCGGTGCACAAAACAACCCTTTCAGCAAGGACTCGTATAACCTCACGGAGCAAATGCGGCTCATAGAGGAAAATCCCGAGCTTGCAGAACAGCTTAAGGAAGAGGCAGGTGTATAAATATGTTGGTTAAGACTGGCGATTTTATTAAAAGAGATGAGGCAGAGTATGAGGTTATCATTGCAGATGAGAACCTTTTTGTCATTGGTGATGTTAGGTATGACGATATCGAAGGATGTTGTACAACCTCATACGAACGACTTGAAGCTTACAGCAATATAGACTCAATTAATACACTTGAGCAATTGGGCTTTGAAAAAATACAAAATTTATAATAACAGGAGGAATAAAAGATAATGGCAATTACAAAACTTTCGGATATGGTAGTTGTTCCGGAAAAATTTGCGAGCTATGTTGAGGACAGAACTGTAGAGAAGTCGCTGATGGTTAACAGCGGCATTGCATCAGCGGACGGAACTGTAGCT
The DNA here is from genome assembly GCA_900542675.1 of uncultured Eubacteriales bacterium. Lineage (GTDB taxonomy): Bacteria > Bacillota > Clostridia > Monoglobales > Monoglobaceae > Monoglobus. The sequence goes on from UQOT01000019.1 coordinate 7,956, forward strand.
CAGCTGATAAACGGAACACCCAAGGGCGGCAGATTTATAGAAATCCCCGCTTGGAATGAGCTGGAGGGTGACCCGTCGGTATTCGGCGAGACTGCTCTTGAAGCAACAGGCATTACAACTAAGTCGTGGACAGCAACGCTGCAGATTTGGCAGAAGGCGTGGGGTGCGACCGACCTTTCAAAGGTTCTCGGCGGCGCGGACCCGATGGCGGCAATCGCAAATCTTATTGCGGATTGGAGAAATATCCACGAACAAAAGATTTACCTTGCTATGTTAAAGGCAATTCTTGACCCGACTTCGGGCGCGCTTAAGGCGCATATAAACGATATATCGGCAGGCAGTGGAGACGCCGCGAATATTTCGGACGGCGCAACACTTGATACTAAGCAGGTTCTCGGAGATAACTACGACAGGCTTGGTATGGTGTTTATGCATTCGGCCGTATATACATATCTTCAGAAGAACGGTATGATTACGCGTAATCCGATATTCGACCCGTCGCAGAGCTCGGTCGAGATGGAAAGATATCTCGGCTATGCTATAAAGGTTGATGACGGTATGCCGGTAACGGACGGAGTATACGATACATACTTCCTCGGCAGTGGCTGCTTTATCCGTGAAACGGGTACGCCCGACGGACTTATTACCACAGAGACCGACCGCGACAAGCTGGGCGCTGAGGACTATCTCATCAACCGCTGGGCGCAGGTTATTCACCCGAGGGGCTTCAGCTGGAATACAAAAGCGGAGCTTGCAAACGGCGATAAGTATCCGTCACTTGCAGACCTCGGCAAGGCGGAGAACTGGGAGCTTGCAACAAATGACAAGAAGGTTGCAATCGCTTGCTTAAGACACAAAATCGGCTGATAGGAGGCTTTAAGATGAGCTTAACATTTCATAACAGACGGCGCAGGTTAAGAGCGAATGAGGCTGTAAAAAATGAGTCTGAAAGCGCTTCAAAGCCTTCTGCAAAGTCTGTGAAAACGACAAAAAAGAAGTAGGTGACGCCTTATGACGACAGCGGAGCTTACACAGCTTAAAATCCCGATTACTCCGCCCGATGATACGGCTTGTATGTATGCCGAATGTGCACTTGATTGGATAAATAACAATACAAGTTTAAGTTATGATTTAAATAATCTTCCCGAATGTCTCCCGCCCGGCGTGAGGCTTTTTATTTTGAAGTATTATGAGCTGATGAATAACAATCCGGGTGTTACCTCTGAAAGTATATCCGGAATGTCTCAGTCATTTGCAAGTTCAGACAGAACGGGTTTGCTTCTTTGGCAGTACGCAAGCGAGCTTTTGGGCGAGTATATGACGGGAGCTGTTAAGGCGGTACCTACGGAGGCTTTATGGGAATAAAATTCAAGGTCACTGCAGATGTGAAGAACCTCAAAAAAGCCTTTGCGGAGCTTAGCGCGTTAAATGGGCGCAAGGTTTGTATAGGCATACCGGCAGGTTCTAAACAGGCTCAAATCGCGGCAATCCACGAGTGGGGGCTCAGTATAACGGTTACGGATAAAATGCGCAGATGGTTCTTATCTCAGGGACACCCGCTTAAAGCCTCAACAACGCAAATAGTTATTCCCGAACGTTCGTTTTTCCGCGCAGGTATGAACACCGAGGGCAAAAAGGCACTTAAGAATTACACAAGGCTGCTGCCTTCGGTGCTAAGCGGAAAGATGTCGGCGGAAGCGTTTTTAGAGGGCTTGGGCGCGGAGATTTCCACCGTTATAAAGGAGTATGCAACCGATTTGGCGAGCCCCGCAAACAGCGGGTTTACGACAGAGAAAAAAGGAAGCTCAAACCCGCTTGTAGATACGGGAAGTATGATAGGCGCAATAAATTACGAGGTGAAGTAATATGCAGTATTTTAACTTTTCGCGGCTGATACGCAAGTACAGCCGCCCTTTTACGTGCGAATTAAAGGACGCGGGCGGCTATGATGATTTGGGCGAGTATGTTACGCCGACCGACGGCGTTATAACGATGAACGGCGCGATATTTTCGGCGCTCGAAGCGAAGCGTTATCAGCCCGACGGGGTTTACAGCGAAAAGGACAAGATATTATATACTCTTACGCCTATTAATAACGCCTTGCTCGGTGCTGAAGTGATATTTAAGGATAACGTTTACTCTGTCGAGAATTCCACCGGAGCCGATGATGCAGAGTTTACGGGAGTGTACACCTATCGGCTTAAATGGGTCAGCGTATTTGAGAGGAGAAAGCAATGATTGATTTGGATAAAATTCGATTAGTTATTGTCGGTGGATTAAAGGGCGCTTTGGGCGCTCCGGTAATACGCAGCAATACTGTTGCGCCACTTCCTAAACTGCCTTTTTGCAGTTATACAATATCGGATTTGCTGGAAAACTCGGGCGGTACGTGGGCGCAGTATGAAGACGGCACGGACAGAATTCCCGCTAAGCAGATATGGAGTATAACCGTAAATGCGGAGGATTACGGCTCTTGCACTAAGCTTGCACTTACCGCACACGACTTTTTCTCAAAGAGTGGTGTAGAGCTTCTTAAAAAAGCAGGGATTGTGGTTGAAAATGTCGGCGCAATAAAAGCGCGTGATACGGTGCTTACAGTCGACTATGAATACAGGCAGGGCTTTGATGTAAGACTGGGCGTAATGAATGAAATGCCGAATACCAAACAAGGCATTGACGGCGTGGAGATAAACGGAAAAATGCTAGAGACAGGAGGAGATTAATATGGCAAACGGCATTATCGCCGTTAAAATTCCGCGCGATGAATATACAGCGATGAAGTCTGAGCTTGAGCGGCTCAGAGCGGAAAACGCTGCATATAGCGCGGAACTTAATAAATTAAAAGCAGAAAAAGCTAAAACAACAAGAAGGAAAGAAGGGAAAGAAAATGGCTAATGATGTAGTTGTAAAAATTGATATAAGAAAGCCGGCGGGCAAGCTCGGATTTGGTATACCTCTCATACTTTCGGTCGGCAAGGCTGTTGACTACAAGGAGTGTACCGAACTTGCAGACGTTATTGGCGCAGGTTATGCAGTGGACAGTCCTACATATAAGGCGGCATCAATTATGCTTGAGCAGAACAACGCGCCCGCTTCATTCGCCGTCTTGGGTGTGACTTCAGCAGAGACAATGGTTGAAACTCTTACGGCGAATGCCGATAAAGGCTGGCGCAGATTAGTAATTATCGGTGCAGAAGCAGCAGCGATAGCGCCTGTAAAGGAGTATATAAACACGAAAGATGATAAAATGCTCTTTGTTGTTGTGCCGAATACGGAGGGGCTTACCGCACTTGGTAACGGAGATAGGACTGTCGGGTTTATTCACAGCAACCCCGCTGCGGCTGCGGCTCTGGCTGGCGAAGCGTCAGGTCTTAATCCGGGCGGCTTTACATATAAGAATTTGATTTTAAACGGCATTGAGCCTATGAAGTTCACAGAAACGGAGCTTAAGGAAATACACGATAAAAACGGACTTACGTTTGTCCAAAAGGCGGGCGATAATGTAACGTCCGAAGGCAAGGCAATGAGCGGCGAGTATATAGACATTATCGACAGTAAAGATTGGGTAATCAGTCAGATTGTTTATCGCACGCAGAAGCTGCTTAACACTCTGCCGAAGGTTCCGTATGATAATGTCGGTATTACACTTCTTGAAAACGTTTGCCTTACCGTTCTTAAAGAAGCGGCTGGAATGGGTATGATTGCCTATGATGAGAACGGACGCTATTTATACACAACGGATTACGCACTGCGCAGCGAAACAGACGCAACCGACAGAGTTGAGCGCAAGTATATCGGCGGCAAATTCAGCTTTGAACTTGCAGGCGCAATCCATACGATTACGGTAAATGGCGAAATTTCGATATAGGAGGACTGAGAAATGGCTAATATCACTACATTTGACAGTAAGGATTTAATTGTCACGGTTAATGATGTGAATATTACGGGGCTTGGCGAGGACGGAGCTTCAGGTGAAAAGGACGAGGCGTTTTTCTCCACATCTTACGGAGTTCAGGGCGATTGTGTTGTAAGTGTTACAAACAACGACCTCGGAACCGTAACTATTACATTGCAAAAGACAAGCCCGCAGTATGCTTATTTGCTGGGGCTTGCTAAGAAAAAGGAAAAGTTCCCGCTTTGGTGCCGCAACAGCAACACAGGTGAGGTTTTCGGCGGAACACAGGCGGCGCTTGAGAATTATCCGGCGTCCGAAAATGGAATGGAACACGCCGACGGCGAGTTTGCGTTTAAGGTGTTCGACTATTCATACACGGCGTAAAAATCACAGGAGGATTTTATAATGGAAAAATTTAAGCAGGTAAAAAAGACTATTGACGGGACTGAATATACAGCGCAGTTTAATGGATTATCCGCAGCGCTTCAGGCTGTAGACGACAGCTATATCGACGGCTCGAGCAATACCTCGACTTTTAAGATGGCGAAATATGTTTTAGAGAACGTTATCGTGTCTCCGAGAAAAGAAGTGGACGATTTCGAGAATGCTGAAGCGCTCAACAAGGTTATCGACTTCGGTAGAGAGGTAATGCAGGGAACCTTTCGGGAAACGCAAGACAAAGGCGGAGCTAAAGAAAAGGGTAGAAAGTAATTGGGCGTATTGGAGACTTATATTTAGCGATATAGGTAACTTTACGCACGATTACGTGTTTAATAAAATGACGCCGCAAGAGGTCTTGGAGGCAAATATTGCACTCGATAAGGCTATTAAGCAAATTGAGGCGGCGCAAAAAAGGAAAGGGCGGTGAGGTAAATGGACAGCATAAGTCAAAATGCTGTTGAAGTTGACGTAAAAGTGAGTAACGGCGATGCGCTCGATAAGCTTGCGGGGAATATGGAAAATATTAAAAAGCTCGCAGGCGGAGGAGTTGATGACCCGTATAAGAAGCTTAAAACATCGGCAAATCAGGCAAGTGACGGGATAAGCAAGATATCGTCAAATGTAAACAAGACTACAGACGCATTAAAGGGTGGCGAGTCCAAAGCCTCATCGTTTACCGATAAGCTTAAAGCAATAAAGGATATTACCTTTGACAAGGCAAGGTCGGGCGCAACTAAATTTACGGCAAAGCTCAAAGAGGCAGCAAGCGTCAATTTTGATAAGCTGAAAAGCGGAATAAGTAACGCTACTTCGGCACTTGGCAAGGGTGCGCTCAGCGCCGCAAAATTCACAGCTAAGGGCATAGGGCTTGCCGCTACGGGAATTGCCACTTTGACAGGTCTTTCGGTAAATGCCTACGGTGATTATGAACAGCTTGTCGGCGGTGTTCAGACGTTGTTCGGAACGGGCGGACTTGGAATAGAGGACTATGCCGTTTCTGTCGGAAAATCTGTTCAAGACATCAAGAGTGAATATGACGGGCTGATAGCCGCACAGCAGAGCGTGCTTACCAATGCAAACAACGCGTATAAGACTGCGGGAATGTCAGCCAATAATTATATGGAGACAGTCACAGCGTTTTCCGCATCACTTAAGCAGAGCTTTGACTCAACGCCCAAAGGAATAAAGGCGGCGGGCGACGCTGCAAATAAAGCTGTAATCGCAATGGCTGATAACTCAAACAAGCTCGGCACGCCTATGGAGTCAATCCGTGATGCGTATCAGGGCTTTGCAAAGCAGAATTACACAATGCTTGATAACCTAAAGCTTGGCTACGGCGGCACAAAAACCGAGATGGAACGACTTTTAAAGGATGCACAGGCGTGGACAGGTGTAAAATACGACATAAATAATTTGGCTGATGTATTCTCTGCGGTCAGCGCTATTCAGGACAAACTTGGTATTACAGGGACGACGGCAAAAGAAGCAAGCGAGACAATACAGGGGTCGGCTCTGGCAATGAAAGCGTCTTGGGGCAATTTGCTTACATCGTTTGTGAGCGGCGGAAGCGACTTTGACCAATGCGTTGATAATATGATAGAGTCCGTCAAAACATTCGGCAAAAACGTACTTCCCGCTGTTCAGAATGCTCTTGGCGGCATAGGAAAATTCATTGAAGAAATGGCGCCGATTATAGCGGCAGAATTGCCGGGACTTACGGAGCAGATTTTACCACCCCTTATAAAAGCGGCAGGTTCTGTTATGCAAGGGATTATTAAGGCACTGCCGACTATTGTCGGTGTGCTGATTAAGGAAATACCCGGAATAGTCAGAATGATAGCTGATGCTGTCGGTCAAGCCTTTGGAGACAGTTTTCCGTTCATCAACACGTTTGCTTCGGCAATATCAGGCTGTGCGGACGGCATAGGAAAGGCGGTACCGTTTATTATTGCCGGAGTTTTGGCATTTAAGGGCTTTAGCATTGTAAAGACAGCAGCAGGATTTTTGAAGTCATTCAAAAAACCGCTTGAAACCACAAGCAAGGCGTCTAAAGGACTGCTTACATCAGCAAAGGCGTTTGCACTTATGGCTGTGGGTGTTCTTGCAATCGCTGCAGCGTTTGCCATACTCGCACATTCCGCAATAGCTCTTGCGCAGGCGGGTCCGCTTGCGATTGGTGTAATGGGCGGTATGGTTGTAGCGGTTGCTGCGTTGGGACTTGGAATGATGCTTCTTTTAAAGTCCCTCAGCACAGTAGGCGCCGAAGCAATTAAGGGCGCGGCGGCTATGGCAATACTCGGAGGTGCGTTAATATTAATCAGCGCGGGCTTTGCACTGCTTACACATTCTGCTATATCTCTTGCCAGTGCAGGTCCGCTTGCAATCGGTGTTATGGTCGGATTGGTTGCGACCATAGCTTTACTTGCGGTAGGTGCGGCAGCAATCGGACCCGCACTTACCGCAGGGGCTGTAGGGTTTATTGCATTCGGTGCAGCAATACTTTTGGCAAGCGCAGGCATATATTTAATAGCTCAAGCCGTTCAGGTAGTAACGCCGGCGTTAATCGCGCTTGTTACAGTGGTTGGCGGCGTTGTGAATACAATAGTAAACTCAATAGGAAATGTGCTTGTAAATTGTATCAGCGCGGCAGGTTCCGCAATAAGCGGAATTTTAGAAGGCATAAGCAATATATTCTTAAGCTTCGGTGAAGGCGTTAAATTAATAATTGAGGGTATCGGCAGCGCGATTTCGTCTGTATTAGATGCGGTTGCGGGTATATTTGACTCAATAGGAAACGCCGCCAAAAACGCGGGTATCGGATTTGAAAGTGTCGCGAGAGGACTTAAGACCATATCTGAAATATCAATTGTGGACCTTGTGAAATCACTTGGTGCGGTAGGCGACGGAATGAAAACCGTAGCTCAGCACAGCGAAGGTGTAGCGCTTGCAGCACAAGGTATGCAGACGCTAACCTTGTCTTTGCTGAGTATAGCTGCAGCGGCCGACTCGATTATGACTATATGTATTACGCTTCCTACACTTTTAGGTGTGATGAGCGGTGCGGCGGCCGCTTTTGGAGGAATGGTTAGTCCAACAGTAGAATTGCTTGCGGTCACAGCTCCGCTTGCGTCTGCTTTTATCGCAATGGCTTCATCGTCGACGGTACTTGCCGCTTCAATTATGCTGACTACGAGTAGTATGTATGCAACTGTTGCATCGACGCAGGCGTTGTTGGCTGCCGCAAATACCGTTTTTTCTGCGATGGAAAGAACTGTTACATCAAACTGCACAAAAATCGTAAACACAACGAAAAAATGTGCAAACGATATTAAATCGGCGTTTTCGACCATTGACCTAAATTTGACCGGCAAAAACATAATGCAGGGCTTGATTGACGGTATAGAGTCAAAGCGCAGCAGTGTTTTAGCAAAGGCTAAAGCTATTGCAAGAGCAATATCCACAGAGATGAACGCCGCGCTTGACATTCATTCGCCGTCAAGAATTACAATGAGAACGGGCGAATTTGCAGCGGAAGGTCTTATTGTCGGAATGCAGAATAAGCTTCCAAAGATTAAAGAGACCTCTCAGCGTATTGCGTCAAATACAGGGGTATCCATTGATGATGAGCTTAGAGCATACTCGGGCGGCGAGGTTCAAACAGCACGTACGCGCGTTAGCGACAATATAAGAGTCGCACCGGTGTTTCATCTTGAAATCAACGGACAGCCCTCCGATGACGACCGTGCGCTTGGCAGAAAGGTTCGCAGATGGGTTCGTGAAGAATTTGAAGAGGTTATGGACAGTATGACAAGACGAAAGTCCAATGCTCAGTACATTTAGTGAGGTGAGAAATTTTGGCACTGATTAACGGTATGTACATACACGTAACAGATGAAAAGGTCGATTATGAGGTAGAGGCTTCAGCCCACAGCGTGGAAAATGACGTTGATATTACCGATACTATTAAGAGAAAAGCCGTGCAGCTTTCGATAAGCGGCAAAATCGTCAATGTTCCCGCCCCGCTCAGCAACGGCGGTGAAATTATAATGACCGCCGCAAGTATACTTGAGCAGCTTAGAACTCTTCAAAGGTGCGGTGCGGTTATAGATTACAGCGGCAGGAATTCTGAGAGCGGTTTTCAGATAATCAGCCTTTCAACCTCGCACGGTAATGATGTTGCGGGCGGCGCGGCTTTTGATATGACACTGTGTGAGCTTAAAACGGCGCAGAATTCGTATACCGCGCCTACCGTTGAAGATGTCGTTGAAGCAAGTGACGCGGTAACCGAGGGCGGAGACCAAATCCCGGAACAGGGCGACAGTACAGAAGTCTGGTATACCACTCAGCCGGGGGATGTTGTGTGGAATTTGGTTGCAGACCCGTCCGCCGTATACAAAAACCTTCGGCGCGACGGTCAGACAGACGGCGATATGGGCGCGTGCAACTGGGTTATGGAGCATAACCCTCACGCGTTTAGCCGTCCCGGGGATTTTACTTCTATGCAGGATTATGTAAAAATTCTGCTCGGATATGAGGAATAGCTATGAGACAAAAAATACCGATTAACAAGTCACAAATACCATACAGGTTCAGAATTAAAATATTCGGCGGCACATACCGTTTTGAGGTTCATTATAACGACGTGTCGGATACCTTTACACTTGCGCTTTTGAGTGATGAAAAACCGGTTTGCATTGAGCCGATAATCTATGGAGTTCCGCTGTTTAAATGCGGCTATGTTCAGGGAGTGTTCCCTCCGTTTGATATTGTCGCTCTTGATGAGTCGGGCTCGGCTAATAAGGTTACATATGAAAACTTTGGCAAGACGGTATTCCTTACAATTGACAGTGGAGGTGAAATCGTTGATGAATAGCGCGTATGTTGCAACGCCGCAATACAGCGGCAAATCTGAATTGATAAAAACACCCGACGCGCTCAGCCCGAGTCTGCCTGAGGTGTCTAAGCCGGATGGCGTGTTTGGCTTTAAATGTATAATCCAAACGCCCGAGGTAATTATTTATAATCAGGGCGACAACGAAACGGATTGCTATGATATGGAGTTCGATATTCCGTTTGATGACGATATGGTCGCAAATGAGGGCGAAATACGAATATATAATCTGTCAAAGAACACGTCCGATAAGTTTAAAAAAGGCAACAGCGTTGCAATAACCGCTGGATACGGTGAAGATTTGGGACTGGTTTTTCAAGGCTTTATAAATGATACTAAAACGAAATACGAAGGCACGGACACTGTTTTTGTTATCCACGCTCTTGACGGCGTGTCCTATGACACGTCAGCAGTATTTGAAAAAACATATGCCGAAAATACAAAGGCAAGCCAAATTCTTAAAGACCTTTTAAGTGCGACGGGACTCGAAATTGCAGAATTTCAGATACAGAGAGATTATACGTATAAGAATACGGTGACAGTTTCGGGCGGGCGTGCGGACAGCATAAAAAAGTACTCTGACGTATGCGGCGTATCCACATACGCTAGCCGACGAAAAATATTCAGCAAGCCCATATGGCTCGGCTGGAATACGTATTTTACCATATCGCCGCAAACAGGTATGATAGGCAGTCCGGAGCCGTGCGAGGAGAGCACCCGAAGTGAGATATACGAGGACATATTTACAGGCTATAACATAGAAATGCTGCTTCAGCACCGAATGAATACCGCAGCGATTGCACACGTTAAAAGTAAAATCTGCGAGGGTGATTTTCGCGTTGTCGGCGGTACTCACAGTTATGACGGCTTGTCGGCTGTAACCAAAATCAAGGTTATGGAAAAGGTGGATACGATAATACACCCCGATAACGACAGCGGCGACGCGTACGAAAGCGGTGCGGAATACGAGTACACAAAGTACGACTTGACCGAAAGTGAGAAAATTGCACTGGCGAAGTATGTCAATAAAGAGGCCGGAAGCAGCGAGGACGGCAAAAAAGCAGTCGCCTCGCATATGTGTAATATGTACGAGTATTGGAAGTGGAGCCGTGACAGCAGGGCAAAAAATACGCTGTTTGGAACGATTTACGGCAATAGATGGTATGCGTCGAATACTCGCAATAACAACGAATATACAGACGCCGATATGCGGGCGGTTGAGGAATGTATTTGCGGCGGCAACAGGAATATAGAGCCGTATGTCGACGAGTTTGATATGTGGGGCGGCATCGAATATGTAGGTAACCGCAATTATACGGATATTACAAGCATTTCAACGCCGGGGCAGCTATTGCAGCATCAAACCATATTAAAAAACGGTATGGGCGCAAGCGGCAGATACTATAAAGAGTTTATGTATTCCACGCACGGCGGCAATATATTTTACTACACGTCCGATAAGTATAAGGAATATTGCGAGCAAACATATAAAACCAAACAAAGCGGACTTGCAGCTAAATTTATTGAAGTTGCTGTAGGAGAGCTGGGGACACGAGAAACAGGAAGCAATAACCAAAAATACGGCGCCGAAATGGGCTCAAACGGTGTAGCTTGGTGTGGATATTTTATCGCTTGGTGCGCAAAGCACGCCGATGTTCCCACAAATGTTATACCGTGGAATGACGGCAGCTGCGGCAGTGCCGGATTTTACGCATATGCGGCACGAAACGAGGGTAAAGGCACATATCACGCCAAAGGCAGCGGCTATAAACCAAAGACCGGTGACCTTTTTATAAAGAATTACAACGGCTCAGATTATGCAGACCATATCGGAGCTGTCAGAAGTTATTCGGGCGGCGATACATTTCAGAGCATCGAGGGTAACTCAAGTGATATGGTAAATTCGCAGTCACTTTCTATACATAACTACTCATTTGTTACACCGAATTGGGGGAATTGAAAATGTATAACTTTGATTTACTGGACAATACGATAAAACAGGCAGTTCTCAGCATTCATACCGCTTTTTTGGCAAAGGTAATCAGCGTAAGCGATAACAGGGCGGTTGTATTGCCGCTTGAGAGCATAACTGAGCGTGGTAGCGATACGCAAACACCGCTTACTCACGTAAGCGTTGTTGTACCGCCGAATGTAAAATACGCGGCGAAAAATATTACATACAGAACGGGTGCAGACAGCACCAATACAATAACCGTACTTGTTCCCGAAGAGCTTTCGGCGGGCGATTTGGTGTATGTGGGTGTGTGCGAGAGAGATATAACAGATGCTCTCGGCGGCTTAGCGGAATTGCCGACCGAGCGGCATCACGACATTAACGACGGAGTAATTTTACGGGTTTTATGAGGATAAATAAATGAAGGGATTTAAGATAGACGCAAGCGGCGATGTTGTTATAGGAGTTTCCGATATAGAAACAGTTGAGGACAACGAGCTTAAAGCGCAGAAGATACAGACGGTTCTCGGCACCAACAAAGGCGAGTGGCCGCTGAATAAAAAAGAAGGTATTGTGTTTAGCCAAATTTTAGGAAAAGGCGTTACGGAAGATATGGTGCGAACGCAAGTTCAGGACGGCATTAAGCAAGTTGATGCGGCTGCGTATATTGATAAGTTTGATTTTTCAGCTGACAATCGGCATAGAACAGCAAAGGTCAGCTTTACTGCCAAAAGCAGCAACAGCGGAGCAATTGATGTTGTTCAAAATTGGGAATAGGTCAGGAGGAATAGCAAATGTCAAAGCCCGAAGAATGGGGTGTAATCGAGGCGGGGTTCTACTGCCCCACATATTCAGAAATAATTACGGAAAAAGCTAAAACCGCTGTGCGGCTGTTCGGTGAGGATATAGACACGGGCGAGCAGACTGCACTCGGTAAGTTTATACGAATAGCGGCAAAGGACGAAAGCCGCCTTTATAAGCAAGCAGAACAGCTTTACTATTCAAGGTTCCCGCAGACGGCGACAGGACTAAGTCTTGACCGAATATGCGGTCTTGCCGGAATGACAAGACGTCCCGCAAGCTATGCGAGGCATATAATCAGAGTCTATGGCAAAAACGGATATACAATTCCCGGCGCAACGCGGTTTAAAAACGACGCGGGTTTGATTTTTTGGAGTACACAGGCTGTAATAATAGATAAATTGGAGTCGACGAACGATAATATACGGTATTACGCTGACGTGCCGGTAGAATGCGAACGCTCGGGGACACTCGGTAATGTAAGAAATATAAGCTCATTGGTTGAGGTTGACCCGAATATTTCTGCGGTTGAGTACCAATATGTAAAAGAAAACGGGGAGAACGCGGAGACTGACGCGGAATTACGTAAGCGGTTTGAGACGGTTTCAAAGGGGCTCGGCACAAATACGAGTACGTCCATAGTGTCGGCGCTTTTAAAACTACCGTATGTGGACGACGCTTTTGTTATAGACAACACGACCGCAGAAGCTGATGTTGTATCAAGCAGGCTGACAATACAACCGAAAACTTATGGTGTATTCGTAAGCACAGGTGATACCGAAACGCACACGGCGGAAATAGCCGAGACGATATTTAAAAAGCAGCCGCTTGGCATTATTCAAAGCGGAACGACCGAAGAAATTATTGCGGACGACTCAGGCGAACAGCATATTATTCGGTTTTCATATGTACAGAAACTGAATGCTGATGTAAGCGTAACGTGTAAGGTGTCAGATGAATATGACGATGAAAGCAGCAATAAGCTTGAGGCGGGGATACGCAGTGCGATTGATAATTGTGGCATAGGAAATCCGGTCATTTATTCATCACTGTATAAACCGATTTATTCCGTTAAAGGAGTTGAGGAGGTCAAAGAGCTGCAGCTAAACGGCAAAACCGATAATATACCTGTAGGCCGTGATGAAACCGCTTGCTTCGGCAAGCTGACAATTCAGCTCGTAAGGAGGTAGCGGCAGGTGAAAGAATTTAAATACAACGCACCTGAATACAATCTGCCGGACGCTTTTAAAAAGGACCCGAGCAGTAATAATTACAAGCTGCTGCATATTAACACAGATACGGAAAACGGCATTTCAGAAACGTTTAAGCAGCTTTTTAAACAGCTTGACATAGATAATGCTTTTGAAAAGAATTTGGATATGTACGGTGAAATGTTTTCGGTAAGCCGCAAAGGCGATAATGATGACAAGTACCGTATACGAATAAAAGCGCAAATCGGGCACAATTATACTGACGGCTCACGGAAAAGTACAGCCGATGTTGTTGCATGGCTTTTACAGAGTGATACATCTGAAATCCGAATAAAAAGCGGAGACGCAACAGGAGATGTCATTATAAGCGGCATTCCGCTTCCAATACTTATGGATGCGGGATTTGAACGAGAAGAAATAACAGAGCTTATCAACAGTCTTTTATCTGTATGCGTCAGAGTGAAAACAGCGTCTTATGTGGGAACACTTGAATTTGCAGACGATGTAAACGCGTATGACAGCTCAAAAGGATTTGCAGATGACAATAGCAATATAGGCGGATATTTCGGCATTGATGACAATTTTACGGAGGTTAAAATATGAATTTCAACAACATATTTTCAGAATGGAAAAACAAGGGCACAGAACCGAGCGAGGATTTAAAAGAAAGCGGATTTAAAGCCGGATATAAACCTCCCGCGAACATCTTCAATTGGTTCTGGTCTAAAGTAATAAGTGCAATCAGTGAATTGCAAACAACTTTCAAAAGCCATAGCGAGTCAGCAATACTTGACCACCCCGACGGCAGCGTAACGAAGGATAAGCTAAACGACGATGTATTTAAATTCACGTCAGACAAAGTATATCCGATTGATGTATCCAAAGTCGGCAGCGCCAATAATATACTTTGGGTCGATATCCCGAATATAACATCGTATGACGAGATGGACGGCAAGATGATAGCCATAAGCACAGGGATATACTGCTGTCAGTGGGATACACCTCAGACGGTTTACATAAACGTAAATGGCTTAGGCGCAAGAGCATTGCGCCGTCCGTTACCGACTAACAGCAGCGCCGATTATGACACAAAGCAATACTACACCGATAAATACGTTAAGGGCGAAATAAGCCGCTCACAGACACTGCTTATCGCCTTTTCGGGGGCAACCGTAACACTTTTAAACCCTGCAGCGCCACCGAGAGCTACTAAAGAAATTGCATCAGACAGCAAAGATGAAACAAGCTATATTACGCCTAAAAATATAACATCCCTTTTAAAAGAAGTTGGTTATACGTCTTGCGGTATCGCCGGAGTAACCGATTATTTGGACATTTCCGTTGTGTGTGTAGATGAACTGATTATCGGTCAAACCGAGTCTTCGGTTGATATTACAATAATTTACGGAAGAGAAAAACAGGTTATGAAATTCTCTGCAGCAACCGACTTGGGAACAAATCAAGATTACTTGATACTTGGATATGCCTATGACCCGGATTGGGGCACACGAGAGTCACTCTTTGTTACAACGCAAGAGGCTTTTCCTGAAGATGGATTTTCGACCGAATATAGAGAGGTACTTAGAATATATGAAAATACAATATATTTTGAGAGTGGAAATATATTTACAGGTGAAGAAGATACAACAAGTCCTTCGAGACGTATTACATTGCTCGAAGGGCAGCTTGAGTCAGTTAAAAACTCGATCACAAGTGCAACATTGCCGGATGGCACAACCGTAGAGGCAGCAATCACTGCGCTTGAAAGCCGCATAGCAGCACTCGAACCGCCGAGTGGCAATACTATAGCATATATAAAGAATAATTAAATAATTTTATAAATAGAGGGATATTAAAATTGAATTGGTATAGCATAATTGCGTTTTTTGTGTCGGTACTGGGTATACCGTCGTTATTCTTGGCGGGATACAGATACTTATATCAGCATATCAAAAGCAACGACGCAAAGACAGACGCAACGCAAAAGGGTGTACAAGCCCTTTTGCGCGCACAGATGATAAGCGAATACAACAAGGCGCTTGACAAAGGCTTTGCACCGATATACGCCAAACAAAACTTTGAAAATGTGTGGAAGAATTACCACGCACTCGGAGTAAACGGCGTTATGGACGATATTCACGAAAAGTATATGAGTTTACCTGACAGAAAGGAGAATGAATAATGACAAACAAAATTACATCAGGAACAATAGCAAGAACAATAATACTCGCACTTGCCCTTATAAATCAGACACTTGTAATGTTCGGCAAGTCACCGCTGAACATTGCT
Organism: uncultured Eubacteriales bacterium; assembly: GCA_900542675.1. GTDB lineage: Bacteria > Bacillota > Clostridia > Monoglobales > Monoglobaceae > Monoglobus. The sequence goes on from UQOT01000019.1 coordinate 23,438, forward strand.
GACGACGACATTGCAACAGTAGTGTCGCTGATATTCACAATTGCGTCAACGGTTATTGCTTGGTGGAAGAACAACAGCTTCACAAAGGCTGCCATTGAGGCGGATTTGTATAAGGATGAGCTGAAAAAGTAAAAATTTTAGTTGACAATAGCTTGTAAGCAAGGGTTATTTAAGAGGCGGCGAAGACGGCAGACTCGGCTTGACAGACGACTTAATGCGTATGCTTGTCATTAACGACCGCGCGGGTGTGTACGGAGAATAATATTTAAGGCGGAGCTTTACGGCTCCGCCTTTTGTGCTTTAAACTCATCTTTTAATCTATACGCAATTAAATCAACAACATAATTAGGAGGCACACGCAGACCACGTCCCCAGCTCTCCCACGTGCGCAGTGGAATATTTAATAGTTCGCTGAATTTACGCTGTGACAATCCGCTTTTTTTGCGTATTTCAATTATCTCATTAAAACTCGCCATAGCTTAAACCTTCTCTTGACTTTTTCTCTTGCCTGTGATATTATAAACAAAACAGGCGGCGGCAAGTACCGCCCGTTTGTTTTCCCAGTTTAGCCTGCTATTCAGCGGGCTTTTCTTTTTTTGCCATTTCTCTTACTTCATCTACCGACTGTTTAACTTCTTCCATATTTTTGCAGCCTGCGAATTTGTCAGCAATGTATGGTATGTCAAGGCAATTATACAAAAAATATTACACAAAGTATAAAGATATATTTTGTGCAATGTTTTGGCAATTTCGGTCCAAGCGTCTACATAATACGCAGCACAAATTTGCGAGAGAGCCTTGAATTTTTAGACATTAATTCTGCATTGCAAATTGAGAATGCCGCAAAACAAACCCCACCAAGGAACCGCTGAAGTTGTGCTCGGGGTGGCGCCTCCAATTCTATTGATAACATTGATGTATGTTATCTAAACCTAAAAAATTGCCGTCTTTATGGGCGGCAATTTTTTATTAGCTTTTTTATAAAAAGTATGAAACCTCTTGGCACGTATTATTAATACGTGTATAATATATTGTTTGGAGGCTTAGAAAATTACAGTTAGGGAGATGAGGAGGATATTAAATAGTGATGGTTGGTATGTTGTGGAGAATAGGGGCAGACATATTCAACTTGAACACGCTGTTAAAAAGGGTAAGGTAACAGTCCTTAACCATAATGGGGGATATTGCCAAAGGTACTTTGAACAGTATTTACAAACAAGCCGGATTAAAATAAGATATATGAGGTGATTTATTATGAAAGGTAAACGTATTTCGCAGTTTTTGAGCCGACAAACAGTGGTTTTAGTGTGTATTTCCCCAATTTACCGAGATGCATTACTGTCGGAGAAACTATTTCCGAATGTATGAGTAATGCAGAAGAAGCGTTGGGATTGCATTTATGGGGAATGGAAAAAGATAACGAAGAATATATTACTGACATAATTGCGTGCATAGCATTAAAATAAAAGCCTCCGCGGTGCGGTGGCTTTATTTTATTATACCAAAACTTCGCTCATTGTGCGTTTGGGGACGTATATTGTGCCGTTTTGGTCTTCAAAATATTTTACGTCGTCGCCGACTATGTCTACGGCTTTGCAGTTTTGAGCGGGGCGGCCGACAGCGAGGAGGTAGACAACCTCCATATCGGTGTCTATAATTTCGGTTAGTTTTTTGCGGTCGAGCGCGCCGAGCCAGCAGGTTCCCAGTCCGAGGTCAACGGCGGCAAGCATCATATTGGCGATTGCCGAGCCTGCCTCTGTTTCAAATGTCTTTTTAATGCCTGTATCGCCGAGAATTGCTATATAGCAGGTCGGGCGTTCGTTCTCTGCAGGCTCCCAGTCTGTAAGATAGCCTGCCCATTTGGTGCAGGGGTAGATTTCTGCAGCATTTCTTAAAATTTTGAATTTAAGAGGCTGTTTGTTCGCGCCGAACGCTGCGAGTCGTCCTGCGTCTATTATTGTCATAAGCTCATCGTCTGTGACGGGCTCCTGTGTGAACTTTCGTATTGTGCGCCTTGATTTGATTGCGTCTATCGTATTCATTTTTATCGCTCCTTTTACGCTTTGTTACTAATTATTATAGCTTAAAATCCGCTTTTGTCAATCGCGTTTTAAATGGTTCTGTAAAATATTGGCGCGGCAGTATTTAATTTGTTATAAGCGGTAACAGAAATTTAATATTTTCGGTCGCAATTTGTAGTATAATGTATCTTAAGAGTTATGTATAAAGAGGAAGAACATATGGCAGAGAAAATAAAATCCGAATATATAACAATAAAGAAAACCGAATTTGAGAGCCGCGGCAGTGCGCCGGTGTATGTTGACACGGCGGAGGTGCTGCGCGATACGAAGAAAAACCAAACGGTAATGCGGCTTAAGATATACAATAACGGCTCAAAGACGGTTAAGTCGGCGTATTTTAATGCGGGGTGCTTTGACGAGAACCTCAATCTGTGCGTTCAGCTTAAGAATATACCCTACATAAATGCGGACGCGGGTGCGTATGCTTATTTCGGAGAGCATCAGCTCGTACGTGTGCCTGATATCACAAAGTCGGTGTTTGTTGAGGTGTCAAAGGTCTTGTTTGATGATGGGAGCGGCTGGGTCAACGAAAAACAAAAGCTCGACCGCGACATTGTGTCAGAGAGTGCAGTGGGCGAGGACTGGAACAGACTGCGCTCAA
>UQOT01000020.1 GCA_900542675.1 uncultured Eubacteriales bacterium
CACGCGGGTGTTGATATCGCCGCAAATATGGACACTCCCGTAACAGCGGTAAAGGACGGCGTACTCAAAAAAGTTTATGAGGACAGCCTGTTCGGAACAACCGTAATAATTCACCACGACGATGACGGAACCGACAGCGTGTATTCAAATCTCAAGGACGCGATAAGCGACCCGATAGGTACGCCGATTAAAAAAGGCGATGTGCTGGGAAAAATCGGCAAGACCGCAGTGTGCGAAACCGAGGACGAGCCGCATCTGCACTTTGAGATAAAAGTTGACGACTCATTTTTAGACCCGAAAGAATTTGTGAAGTTTGAAGAAGTAGACTACCTCCCCAAAGAAACAAGCGACAGCGCAGCGACCTTAGGCGGCGCAGCATCCCCCGCTCCGTCCGCTAAGACAAGCGCATCACCGGCGGCATCACCGTTTGAAACCGCCGCCCCGTACGACTACGGTGACGAAGACGAAGCCACAATCTATATAGATTAATTAATTAATTAATTAAAAGGCGCGTCCGTTCACGGCGCGCCTTTGAGGCTGCCAAAAAAGTGATTTTTGCAATCAGACTTGCAGATAGCGTCGCCAGACCCTATTCCCTAGTACCTACGTTGAGCAGTTCGTACAGTGTTGGATTAAAATTAAACTCGCGCATTAGGTTTTCGGCTTTTTTCTTTGCGGAGGCTCGTTTTTCGTCGGGGATGTTTTTCCGCACTGCACGAATTAGCAAATTCTTTGGCGAATGCGAAAAATCTACGAACTCCAGCATATTAACCGAGTACCCCTCGCTCTCTAAAAGCTCGCCGCGTATTGCGTCGGTTGCGAGAGCCGAGAAACGCTCTTTTATAAGCCCGTAGTCGGTCAGCGCTGAAAATTCATCCGTCTTAATCTGTGCGTTCAGCTCGTGCTGGCAGCACGGTACGGAAAGTATTGTCTTAGCGCCCCAACTGACCGCGTTAAAGAGTGCGTAGTCGGTCGCAGTGTCGCAGGCGTGCAGCGTTATCACCATATCGGGATTTATTTTAGGCTTATAGCCTTTAATATCGCCGGCCTTAAACTTAAGTCCGTTATATCCGTATTTTTCGGCAAGGCGACTGCACTTTTCAATAACGTCCGCCTTTAAATCAAGCCCGGTTATGTCTGCGCATAGCCCCTTAATTTCGGTCAGATAATAGTATAGAATAAATGTCAGATACGACTTGCCGCAGCCGAAATCAAAAACATTTATGCTTCCGCCGCACGCAGCCGTGTCAATCACGTCATCCACAATCTCAACAAAGCGGTTTATCTGCCTGTACTTGTCATACATAGAATTTACGATATGCCCGTCCTTGGTAAATACCCCCAAATCAACGAGGGGCGGTATGCTTGTATTCTCGGACAGAATATATTTTTTCTTTCGGTTATTGCCCTCCGGGGCTTTTGGAGGCGCAGCGGAAATACGCTTTTTCATAAGCGTTTCCTTGCCCTTTTTAGATACCTTTATCATATACTCCGTCGAATTGCTCCACGCGTCAAGCTGACGATATCCGCCGTCTGCCATAATTCGCTCAGCAATATCCGCAGCCGCGCCCGGCTCTATGTTCTCGTGAAACACCTGCTTATCGGTGAACTTCTCAATCTGAAATTTCTGTTTGCCGCCTATAGTTTTAAGGCACAGCACGATTTTCTTATACTCCGCGGATTTTGATTTTGGGTTGCTGATTACCGCTTTAATTATATCGTCCGCGAACACCGTCTTTATATATTCCATCTAAATCACAACCCCCTAAATCACAAATCCTCCCGACGCGCCTATTATCTGACCTGTGATAAAGCCCGCGGCGTCACTTGCCAGAAACACCGCTATGCGCGCTATATCCTTAGGCGTACCGAGGCGCATAAGCGGCGTTTCATTCTTAAGCTCACCGATTACTTCGTCGCTCAGCGCCTTGTTCATATCGGTGTCAATCACTCCCGGAGCGATGCAGTTAACGCGAATATTGGACGGTCCGAGCTCCTTGGCAAGCGCCTTTGTGAGCCCGATAAGCCCCGCCTTTGACGCGCTGTACGCCGCCTCACACGAGCTGCCGACCTGCCCCCACATAGACGAAATATTGATAATGCAGCCGCTTTGCTTTCTTACCATAGACTTTACTCCGCTGTGCAGTACTCGGTATGCGCCGTTTAGATTAACGTTAATTACCTCCTGCCATTCCTCCTCTGTGGTATCGGTCAGCAGGTTAAATCTTGAAATTCCGGCGTTGTTTACTATAACATCAGCGCCGCCAAACTCGCTATCTATACGCGACATCATATACCCGACCTCTGCCGGACTGCCCACATCCGCTTTTACCGCAATTCCGCCAATTTCGCCTGCAAGCGCCTCTGCCTGCGCCGCGGATTTGTTATAATTTAAAATAACGCGGAAGCCGCTTTTTGCAAACTCCCGCGCTGCCGCCGCGCCAATCCCGCGCGACGCTCCGGTGATTAAAACTGTTTTCATATGTTAAATTTATCGTGTACGACTCTTACTGCTTTTTCGGCATTTTCGAGCTTGATTAAGACTGACACCTTAATCTCGGACGTCGAAATCAGATGTATATTTATGTCGTTGTCATAGAGCGCTTCAAACATCTTTGCGGCAACTCCCGGGTTGTTAACCATACCTGCACCGACGATTGATACCTTGGATAAATCGTCTCTGTGATTTACCTCTTTATAGTTAAGGCAGCTTTTAAGCTCCTCTAAAACTTCAAGAGTCTTTGCCTCGTTCTCACGCGTAACCGTGAAGGCGATATCCTTCGTTCCCTCTCTGCCGACCGACTGGAGTATCATATCAACGTTGATATTCTCCTGTGCGAGAGCCGAGAAAATTCTAAACGCGATACCCGGTGTATTTTCAAGACCGATAACCGCAATTCTCGCAACATCGTTGTCGCGTGTAACTCCTCTGATTAACATTTTTTCCACGTTAGCTACCTCCTTAACAAGAGTGCCGGGCACTCTCTCAAAACTTGATTTAACTTCCAGCTTAACATTGTATTTCTTTGCCATCTCAACGCTGCGGTTGTGAAGCACATTCGCACCAAGACTCGCAAGTTCAAGCATTTCATCGTATGTTATTTCCTTCAGCTTTTTGGCGCCCGGGCAAATTCTCGGGTCTGCGGTATAAACACCGTCAACATCGGTGTAAATCTCACACCTCTCCGCACGCAGCGCCGCCGCAATAGCAACAGCCGAAGTATCGCTTCCGCCGCGGCCGAGCGTTGTTATATCATCGTATTTATCAATACCCTGAAATCCTGCCACAACGATAATCTTGTTGCGGTCAAGCTCCGCCTGCATACGCTCGGTATCAATGCTTCCGATACGCGCGTTTCCCGACATAGCGTTGGTGTTAAATCCCGCCTGCCAGCCGGTCAGCGAAATAACCGGACAACCCAGCTTCTCAATCGCCATCGCAAGCAGAGCGATTGAAATCTGCTCACCGCTTGAGAGCAACATATCCATCTCACGCTTTGAAGCCTTTGGGTTAATCTCATTTGCCTTTTCGATAAGGTCGTCCGTCGTGTCGCCCTGAGCCGAAACAACAACTATAACCTGATTGCCCTCTTTATAGGTATCGGTAACCCTCTTAGCAACATTCATAACCTTTGCGGCATCGGCAACCGAGCTGCCGCCGAATTTCTGAACGATAAGTCCCAAAATATATTCCTCCTTAATTTTTAGTTTCTGCATAAAACAACCGCGCCGTCATTGTCGGGCTTTAGTATATGCAGCTTCCAATCCTTGAGCCTGCCCGTGAGCACACGGCTGATATTGCAGCCGAACGCCTTGTTGCTTGCTCTTATTATCGCAATTATTGTCGGCCCTGCTCCGCTTAAATATACGCCGAGCGCGCCGCTTTCGTAGCATAATCTGAAAAGCTTATCCATATGCGGTATAAGCCGCTTTCGGTAATTCTGATGAAGCTTGTCGCCGACCGCCGTACGTATATTCTCATACTTGCCCGAAATCAGGCTCGCGGTGAGCAGTGCGCTGTGTCCGGTGTTGTACACCGCATCGTTAAGTGAAACCGACTGCGGCAGCACGCCGCGCGACTTCTTTGTCTGAAGGAAGAAGTTCGGCACGAGCGCCGCAAATCTTAAATCATCCTCGCTGAGCTCGGTCTTGACATAGCGGATTGTGTACTTTGTCTCAACGTTTACGGTAAACCCGCCGAGCAGCGCCGGCGTAACATTGTCGGGGTGCCCCTCTATATCCGCCGCGAGACGCAGTTGCTCATTAACCGACAGCTTGCTGCCCGAGAGCACGTTTGCAGCGACAATACCGCCGACAATTCCCGCGCTGCTGCTGCCGAGACCGCGCGTTACCATAATATTATTCTCAAGCGTCAGCTTAAGCCCCTTAGGCTTATACTTTACTTTATCAAATGTGCGCTTCATCGACTTGTATATCAAATTGCTTGTATCGGACGGCAGAAACTTTCTTGAGTCATCGAGTATATTAATACTAACCCCCGGCTCGTCTGTCTCCTCGGCTGTGACATAGTTATAAAGCCCGAGAGCGATACCCATACTGTCAAAACCCGGTCCGATATTCGCGGAGGTCGCCGGAACCCGCACCTTAACTTTATTATTGATTTTGCCGCCCACTTATTCAGCCACCAATCTGATTTTGCCGAGAACCTCATACCCGCTGAAGTCTCCGCTTAAAATCCGCTTCTCAAGCTCATATTCGGTAATCTCGGGCGTGATTAAAGCAAATTCATCTTTATATTTATCCCCGTCTATGGTTATTACATCATAGCCCTTGGGCGCGAACTCGTTCTTTGCACTGTCTCTTGAGCCGCCCTTATTAAGTCTTAAATAGAACCTTGACGAAAGCGTCTTAGAGTCGAGCAGATATCCGTCCTCGCCCTCACTCCAGCCGAGGCGTATATGCTTATCCTTATGCTTTACCGTATCAATAATATCGGAAAGAACCGCGCTTGCAGTCGGCAGTGCGCCCGCACCGCGGCCGTAGAACATAACGTCGCCGAGTCCGTCGCCGCGCACCATAATTCCGTTAAACACATCGTCTATTCCGCCGAGCGGGTGGTTCTTGTCAAGCACAGCCGGGCAGACCATAGCGTACACGCCATCCTCCGCGCGGGAGGTGATGCCGAGCAGCTTAATCACACTGCCAAACTTTGCCGCGTATTCAACATCTTCAAGAGTAATTTTTGTGATACCCTCGCACGGGATTTTTTCACTGTCAACCGCCTTGCCGAAAGCGAGCGATGCAAGTATCGCCGTCTTTCTGCAGGTATCATAGCCTTCTATATCGGCTGTCGGATCCTTCTCCGCATAGCCGTTCTCCTGCGCGCCCTTTAATGCCTCGTCAAACGACGCGCCCTCCTTAATCATCTGTGTTAAAATATAGTTCGTCGTTCCGTTTAAAATTCCGTAAATATCCGTAAGCTCGTTCGCCGCAAGACTGGTGTAAAGCGGTCTTATAATCGGTATACCGCCGCCGACGCTCGCCTCGAACAGGTAATTAACGCCGTTTTCTTCGGCAATTCTAAGCAGTTCGGTTCCGTGCTTTGCCACAAGCTCCTTATTGGAGGTTACAACACTCTTGCCCGCCTCAAGGAGCTGCTTGGTGAATTGATACGCGGGATTGGTTCCGCCCATAACCTCTGCAACCACTCCGATTTCGGGGTTATTTAAAATATCATTAAAATCCTTGGTAAAGCACTTGTACTCGCTGTCCGGGAAATCTCTTAAATCAAGAATGCCCGCAATCTCGATATCCTCACCGCAGCGGCGGCAAAGTGACTCCTTCTGCGATGCGACAAGCTCACCTACGCCGCCTCCGACAACGCCGAAGCCCATTATTCCTATTTTCATTGTGCTTATCCCTCCAAAATATTAATCAAATTTATAGATTACGATACCGGTCACAAGCTTTGGCCAGAAGTATGTTGACTTCTGCGGCATCTTCTCGTTAGCGAGTGAAATATCCTTAATCTCTGACACCTTGGTCGGGTTAATGATAAACGCGCACTGGAACTCTCCGTCATCAACGCGCTTAATCGCCTCGCCCGCATCTCTTGTATACACGATATTATCCTGGTTTGCGAGGCTCTGCTCGTCAATCCCGAAGTATTTTTCAAGTATCAGCTTATGAAGGATAGTTACATCAAGGTACTTATACGCGTCGCTCCTATTCTCAATCAGGTCATCCATAAGATGAACGTCCTTGAGCTTTAAGAGATAATAATAATTCTCTCCGGTATAGAACGCAAACCGCTTTTCGTCAACCGTGCCCATAAGCTTTGACATAATAATCTCCGCAAAGTCGCCTTCGGTGAAGTATATCTTTGACATCGAAAAGTCGTCGGTCAGCATACCGATGGTGAGCTGCTCCGAGAAGTTCTTGACGTTCTTCACCATTCTGTGGGTCGGGAATACAAAAAGTCCGCTATCGTCCATCGACACGAGCATCATCATAGTATAGTCGTACGGCTGTGTGCCTACCTCGGTGCCGTCCTCCTCGTGACGCTTATCTCTGTAATAGAGCGCGGTCTCGTATCTGTGATGGCCGTCTGCAATAAACAACTGCTTGCTCTCAAACTTCTTTGAAATAACGTTAATTACCGCTTGGTCCTTTATTATCCATATATTCTGAATGACGTTTTCCTTTGTGGTAAAGCTGATATCGGGCGCGCCGTCCGAGCACTCCGAAATAATATCCGCAATCGCCTGGTCGGGATCCATATATAGCGAGTATATCTGACTCATATTCGTACCCGTTGCTTCCATAAGCCCGAGTCTGTCGCGCTTTGCCTTTTTAAGCGTCTCCTCGTGCGGGAGTATGATTTTCTTTGAGAACTCCTCAAGCTGCACGAGCGATATTATGCCCTTGAGCGAATGAGTCGGCGACTCCTCGGTGTCAAACTTAAACACCTGCTCGTAAATATAAAAGGCGGGTTCATCCTCGTACTTTAAAACCTCTTCCTCAATCCACTTGTTTAAGTACGACGCGCTTCTTGTATATTTGTTATTGTCATCGCCGTCGCTTTCAAAGTCCATACCGTAGTCCAAACGAATTACGTTGTATTCGTCCTTGTTATAAAGCTCCTGCTGCTCCTCCGGCGATATTATATCGTACGGCGGCGCGGTAACCGAGTCTAAATCCTTGAATTTTTCAGTATTATATCTTAAACCTTTAAAAGGTACAACCTTTGCCATATTTATCATCCTTTAATATTTATATTTTATATTTGAATACAATAATTACAGTGTATCATATTACATAATACAATATAATTGCGGTTCAGTCAAGGTATATTTCACCTGTTCGGTGTAAATATTTTCCGAAGTTTTGACGGAATTTTTATGTTTAATCTACAAATAATAATACAGTAAAACTCAAAAAGGAATGAACATACCTAATAATTCCTGAAAAATAAAGCTTGAAAGGAGAAAAAATTATGGGAAAATTCAGTACAGGCGTACTCTTCGGCGCAATGCTCGGCGTAGGAGCGCTGCTGCTCGATAAGAAGAATATGAAAAAAGCCAAAAAAATGATGCACAGTATGCATATGTAATAATCTATCGCTCATACTCAGACCCATTTCTTTCCTGCTTGAGGAAAGAAACGGGTCCGAGACCCCTAAAGAAAGTCGCTTAGTTTGAGCCCAGCCTTCGGACTGTCGGGCGAACAAGCCCGCCACTCGTTAACCGCTTTATGGCGACACTATATGTAGAACCTACCGTGGGGGCGTAAACGCCCCGCGTATTCGCTAATCGCTCCCATAGTTTCGCCTATTGGGTCGCGGATTATTATGTCTGCCATTTTGTCGGCTTGGGTTTCGGTTTTGTTGATTAGGACGAGCGTTTTGCCGTGGAATTCGTGTATCAGTCCTGCGGCGGGATATACGCCGAGCGATGTGCCGCCTATAATCAAAACCTCCGCGCTGCGCAGAGCCTTAACCGAATTCACCAGTATCTTATTATCAAGCCCTTCCTCATACAGCACTACGTCGGGCTTTACTATGCCGCCGCACTTGTCGCACTTCGGAATACCCGACGAGCCGGTTATCTTTTCAAGTCCGTAGAACTCGCCGCAGTCTGTGCAGTAGTTCCTGTGGATACTGCCGTGAAGCTCAAGCACGTTTTTACTGCCCGCCGCCTGGTGCAGGCCGTCTATGTTCTGCGTTATAACGCAGAAAAGCTTGCCCTGCTCCTCAAGTCTTGCGAGTGCGATATGCGCCTTGTTCGGCTTCGCCTCGGTATAAATCATTCTGTCGCGGTAGAAATTATAAAATTCCTCGGTATTGTACTTAAAAAACGTGTGGCTTACTATCTGCTCAGGCGGATATTTATATTTTTGATTATACAGTCCGTCCGCGCTTCTGAAGTCGGGAATACCGCTCTCGGTCGACACTCCCGCTCCGCCGAAGAACACTATTTTATCGGAATTTTCTATAACCTGCTTTAATTTCATAATATTTTCGTTCATAATTATTCACCGTTCCATTGGTATCTTTCAAGGTTAACTCTGCCGTCCGCGCCAAACTCAACGCCGTCGAGCTCAAGCAGATGCCGCTGCACATCTGCGCCGCCGAATGCGAATGAGCCCGAGGTCTCGCCGAAGCGGTTAACCACGCGGAAGCACGGTATTTCATCCGGGTTTGGGTTGACGTGCAGGGCATAGCCAACAACGCGGCTCCAGCGCGGGTTTCCCGCAAGGCAGGCAATCTGACCGTAGGTCGCCACCTTCCCGGGCGGTATCCGCTTTACCGCTTCGTAAATCTTCTCAAATGTATTCAATATTCTATCCCCTATTTAATTTCTTTGACCGCAATGACCTCGGTATCAGCGGGGGTTAAGCGCCTTTCCATCACATCAGCAAGCGCACCTACCGTATCGAGCGACGTTAAAAGCGTAATAGAGCACTCGGACGCGCAGCGGCGTATCTTAAAGCCATCGCTGCCCTTGTCGTTGCCGCGCTTTGGTATATCGATTATGAGGTCGCAGACTCCGCTTCTTATTATATCGAGCACGTTCGGCACGCCCTCGCTTATCTTTTTGGCGACCTTGACCTTTATGCCGTTCTCCTCAAGGAACTTTGCCGTACCGCTCGTCGCGATAAACTTGCAGTTCATTGCCGCAAAACGCTTGGCAATCGGCAGGAAGTTCTCCTTATCCCTCTCGCGGATAGTGGCAAGTATTGTGCTGCCCTCCTCGGGGATTGTTATGTCCGCGCCGACAAAGCCTTTGTATATCGCTTCTTCAAAGTCTCTGCCAACGCCGAGCACCTCACCCGTCGAGCGCATCTCGGGTCCGAGGCTGACCTCAACCATAGGCAGCTTCTCGGTCGAGAACACGGGAACCTTGACCGCAACCATATCCGCCTCGGGATTTACGCCGCTGCTGTAGCCCATACTTTTAAGGCTCTCGCCGAGCATTACGCGCGTTGCAAGGTCGATAACCGGCACGCCCGTAACCTTGGTAATATACGGCACTGTACGGCTTGAACGCGGATTTACTTCAATAATATATAAATCGCCTTTAAACTCGATAAACTGAATATTTATCATTCCGATGACGTGCATTGCGATCGAAATTTCTTTGGTGACCTCCATAATCCTGCGCTTTATATCGTCGCTTAAATTCTGCGGCGGGTAGATTGAAATACTGTCGCCCGAGTGAATACCCGCACGCTCTAAGTGTTCCATAATGCCCGGGATAAACACGTCGGTGCCGTCACATATAGCGTCTACCTCAATCTCGCGGCCGCCCAGATACCTGTCAATCAGCACAGGATTGTCGGCGTCCTTCTTAAACGCGTCCTCTAAGTACTGCACGAGCTCTTTTTCGTTATGCGTAATCTCCATACCCTGACCGCCGAGCACGTACGACGGGCGCACAAGCAGCGGATAGCCGAGCGCCTCCGCCTCCTCAATGCCGCGCTGAACAGTCCATACTGCCCTGCCCTTCGGGCGCTTTATACCGAGCGTCTCGAGCGCCTCGTCGAACTTTTCCCTGTCCTCCGCCTCGTCGATATACTTCGGCTTTGTTCCGAAAATCGGCACGTTTATTCTGTCGAGGAAATTCGCAAGCTTAATCGCGGTCTGACCGCCGAACTGAAGTATCACGCCGTCGGGCTTTTCCAGTCTTATAATCTCCTCTACGTCCTCCTCGGTAAGCGGCTCAAAATACAGCCTGTCCGAGGTGTCGAAGTCAGTGCTGACCGTTTCGGGGTTGTTGTTGACTATTATCGTCTCGATGCCGAGCTTTTTAAGCGCCTTTATGCTGTGAACGCTGCAGTAGTCGAACTCTATGCCCTGACCTATCCTGATTGGACCCGAGCCTAAAACCATAACCTTTTTTCTGTCTGACGGCTCCGCCTCATTCACCTCGTCATATGTCGAATAGTAGTATGGTGAAACCGCCTCAAACTCGCCCGCGCAGGTATCGACCATCTTGTATACGGGGTGGATATTATATTCCTCGCGCAACGCCCGAATATCGCTGCCCTTGCAGCCTATAATCTCGGCAATTCCCTCATCGGCAAACCCGATTTTCTTGTATTTTAAAAGCACATCGCGCGTGAGAGTATCAAGGCTGTATTCCCTGAGCTTTTCCTCAAGACGCACAAGCTTTTGTATCTTCTTGATGAACCACGGGTCCATACCCGTTATTTCGCAAATCTTGTCCATAAGGTAGTCGCGGCGTATCAGCTCGGCAAGGTCAAAAAGCCTCTCGTCGTCCGGCACGACAACCCTGTGCTTTAGCCCCTCGAGCGAGTGGTTCTTAGAGAACTCACGCACAAGCGTAAACTGCTTAATCTCAAGCGAGCGAATGCCCTTTAAGAGCGCCGCCTCAAAGCTGTTTCCTATCGCCATAATCTCGCCCGTTGCCATCATCTTGGTACCGAGCTGGCGTTTCGCGCCGAAGAATTTATCAAACGGCCACTTAGGGATTTTTACGACAACATAGTCAAGGGCCGGCTCAAAGCAGGCGTAGGTCTTGCCCGTAACCGCGTTCTTAATCTCGTCAAGGTTATAGCCGAGCGCAATCAGCGCGCCTATCTTGGCAATCGGATATCCCGTAGCCTTTGACGCAAGTGCGGACGAGCGGCTCACACGCGGGTTAATCTCGATAACCGCGTATTCAAAGCTATGCGGGTCAAGCGCGAACTGTACGTTACAGCCGCCCTTAATCTCAATTGAGTTAATTATATCAATCGCCGCTTTTCTCAGCATTTGATATTCCTTATCCGCAAGCGTCTGCGCGGGCGCAACGACAATACTGTCTCCCGTGTGTACACCGACCGGGTCAACGTTTTCCATCGAGCATACCGTAATGCAGTTGCCCGCCCCGTCGCGGATTACCTCGAACTCAATCTCCTTCCAGCCCCTGATGCACTTCTCAATCAGAACCTGTCCCACTCGTGACAGGTGTATGCCCTGGGTCGCAATCTCGATAAGCTCCTGTTCATTCTCGGCAATACCTCCGCCAGTGCCGCCCAAGGTATACGCGGGGCGGACTATAACCGGATAGCCAATCTCCGCCGCAAAAGCGCACGCGTCCTCGACCGTGCTCTCTATCTCGCCCTTTATCATCGGCTGGTTTGTACGCTCCATAAGCTCCTTAAAGCTCTCGCGGTCCTCGCCCTCTTTAATTGACTCAATCGATGTACCGATTACCTTAACGCCGTATTTTTTAAGCACGCCGCTGTCGTAGAGCTCACACGCAAGGTTAAGCCCCGTCTGACCGCCCATACCCGCGATAAGGCTGTCGGGGCGTTCCTTCTTTATAACCTTCTCGACATACTCCGCGGTGAGCGGCTCGATGTAGGTATAGTCCGCCGTGTCCTTATCGGTCATTATCGTCGCGGGGTTGCTGTTGACCAAAACGACCTCGACTCCCTCCGCCTTTATCGCCTCGCACGCCTGAGTTCCCGAATAGTCGAACTCCGCCGCCTGTCCGATAACAATAGGTCCCGAGCCGATAACCAAAACCTTCTTAATCGAATTATCCTTAGGCATTAGTCGTAACCTCCTTCAAAAAACAGTCAAATATCCAGCCGGTATCGAGCGGTCCGGGCGACGCCTCCGGGTGGAACTGCACACTGCAAATCGGCAGCGTTTTATGCTTTATTCCCTCACAGGTGCCGTCGTTTACGTTAACAAAGAGTTCCTCCACGTCATCAGTCAAATCCGACACGATGTAGTTGTGGTTCTGCGATGTGATAAACACCTGCCCGGTCTCAAGGTTCTTGACCGGATGATTTCCGCCGTGGTGCCCGAACTTCAGTTTTTCGGTTTTGCACCCGAGAGCAAGCCCTATAATCTGATGTCCCATACAGATGCCGCAAATCCTGTATTTTCCGATTAGAGCGCGCACCGTCTCTATCGTTTCGGGCACGTCCGTCGGGTCGCCGGGTCCGTTTGAGATAAATACCAAATCGGGATTTATAGCCTCAATCTCCGCCGCCTTCACGTTATACGGGAACACCGTAATATCGCACCCGCGCTGTTTTAAGTCGCGGATTATCCCCGCCTTTGCACCCATATCTATAAATGCGACCCTCTTGCCGCCGCCCTTTATGTTGTACGCTGACTTTGTGCTCACGCGGCTTATAACGTCGCTGCTCACGAGAGACGCGAACATCTCATTCACGTCCGTGTCGGTCATTTCGCCGCCGCGCACGGTGATTATGCCCTTCATACAGCCGTTGTTTCTGATTATTTTTGTCAGCGCGCGTGTGTCAATCCCTTCAAGCCCCACGATGCGGTTTTGCCTTAAAAACCCGTCAAGGTCCATCTCGGTACGGAAGTTACTCGGGTAGTCGCACGCCTCGCGCACGATAAACGCGCTGAGTGCGGGTGCGTCAGATTCCATATCCTCAAAGTTTACGCCGTAGTTTCCGATAAGCGGATAGGTCATAACAACAATCTGCCCGCAGAACGACGGGTCGGTCAGTGTCTCCTGATACCCCGTCATATTGGTTGTAAAAACGACCTCGCCGCACACGTCGTGAATATGTCCGAAGGCTCTGCCCTTAAACACCGCGCCGTTTTCGAGTATCAGCCGCGCCTCTTTTGTGTTTTGCATAAAATCAACTCCTAAACTCAATATGCGCAAAATAAAAGGACTGTCAAGAGAAATAATATCTCTCAAAAGTCCTTAACTTAACAAATATTTTGAATTTTTAAAATCAAAGAAAAGAGGCTCGCAGCAGATTTTGCTTTTAACACTCGGCTCAAACATAATCGCCTCTCCCTCCTTAATTCCGCAGCTCAAAAGACCTGCTTTTTAGTATTTTCACTATTGTACCACTATGAAAGAGCCTTGTCAATACCCAAAATTAAATTTTTGCATCTCCCGTCGCGGGGTTGTCGATAAGCCGCCCGTCCTGGTTAAACCGCGAGCCGTGACACGGGCAATCCCACGTGTGCTCCGCCTTGTTCCATTTAAGCGCACAGCCCAAATGCGGACACCGCGGCACGGTCGGGGTCAGCAAATTCACCGTGGACTCAAAGCCGTTAATAAACAGCTGCGGCTTTAATACGCTGCGCGATGGGTTAAACACCTCGGCGTATTCGTTTGCCTTGCCCTGCACCATATCCGAAAGTATTTTTGCCGCCGCCATAGACGACGTTATGCCCCACTTGTTAAACCCCGACGCGACATACAAGTCGGGCGTGTTTTTCGAGTACTGCCCGATGTACGGCGCCCCGTCAAGGCTCATACAATCCTGCGCCGCCCAGGTGTATTTTATCTCCGCATCGGGATAATACTTTTTTGCCGCGGCATAAAGCGCATCATAGCTCCCGCCCTGCTTGCCCGTGCGGTGCCCTCCGCCGCCCAGCAGCAAAAGCCCGTTATACGAGCGCAGCGAAAGCCCCTCCGCCGCCTCGTCAACATACATCCCCTCTATATCGCCCGCCCCGCTGAGCGCCGCGACATACGAGCGGTGCTGATACAGCTTTAAGAAGTAGCTGCCATGTTTGTTTATAAACGGAAAGTGCGTCGCGACTATAATCTTGTCCGCCGTTATACTGCCGCAGTCCGCCGTGGCAGTGTGCGGTGAAATATCGCGGATAAAAACATTCTCATAAATATTAAGTCCCTTTGAAATACCGTGAATAAATTTCAGCGGATTAAACTGTGCCTGACCCGCGACTTTGACGGCTCCGGCAATCTCAAACGGCAGCTCGGTGTTTAAAGTGAACTCCGCGCCGCAGCCGAGTGAGTTAAGCGCCTGAACCTCGTCCTCAATCTTTTGCCTGTCGCTTATAGAGTAGGTGTACGCGCTCGTCTTAACAAAGTCGCAGCGGGCAGCGCCCGCCAGCTTTTCATATTCATCAATCGCCGCGCTGTTTGCCTTAAGATACATAAGCGCCTTGTCCTTGCCCATACTTTCAGTAAACTTAGAGTAAATCAGCCCGTGCAGAAGCGTAATCTTAGCGGTGGTATTTTTTGTAATCCCGCCTGCAATCCTGCCCGCCTCAACGAGCGCATAATCCACCCCGGCGCGCTCCAAAAAATAAGCACACAAAACTCCGCAAAGTCCGCCGCCGATAATCAGCACGTCGGTCTTTAAATCACCGCAAAGCCCGCCAAACTCCGGCATCCGAACCCCGTCACTCCAAACCGATTTTCTCATAAAAAACGCCTCCGCCCAAAATAAGTCATACCCCTATTATGCGCAGAATTTAAAAATAATATCCGCCACCCGTAGGGGCGGATATCATCCGCCCCTACTAATTGCTGCTTGCTATGCTTCTATCCACCACGGCGGCGATTTCGGCACGGGTGGCGGTGTTTCTTGGTGAAAACGTTCCGTCGCCGTTGCCCTGCATTATTCCGTTTGCCGTGCAGTACATTACGCCCTCTACCGCCCAGTCGCTTATCATATATGTGTCGCTGTAACGTAGCTGTATCGCCCACGCGCCTGCGGGTCCGCTGCCCTTTGCGCTCAGGTATCTGTAAAACATCGTCGCCATCTCCTCACGCGTTATGCTGAGGTCGGGCGCAAATGTTCCGTCGCCCATGCCGTTTACAACCTTGTTCTTAAACGCCCAATCGACGGCGTCGGTGTACCACGTATTCTGCGGCACGTCGTAAAAAGGTGTGTATGCCGTGGTCTTTGGCGACCCCTCCATACGATAGAGTATCGTAACCATCATAGCTCTTGTGGTCTCGGAGTCGGGCTCAAAGGTCGTTGCGCTCGTGCCGTTCATCAGCCCCATATCATATACCGCGTAAACATTGTCATAATACCAATCCCAAACGTGAACGTCGGTGAACGGTCTATTCGGCTTCGGCGTAACCGCTGGGTCGTAGGTCGGACGCGGAGTATATGTCGGAAGCGGTGTTCTTGTCGGTCTAGGCGTGGGCGTGGTGTTCGTGCTGAGTCCCGAGTTTGGAGTGCTGCCATAGTACTTTGCGGTTACGGTGACATACGCCTCGCCCGCGGGCATAATGAACTTACCGCCCGAGCCGACTGAAACGCCGTTAACGCGCACATCGGTAATTTTAGCCGGAGCCAAAAGATACGGTGTTACCGACACGATATCTCCCGCCATAAGGCTGAGCGGCTCGCCCGCCTTAATTTCGCTCTCGATGAGCTTATCGTTTACGTAGACAAAAACTCCGACATTTTCCGCCGCCGCGCCTGTAATCGAGACACTGAGCGGGTATTTTTCAAATTGCTTTTTAAGGTACTGAACCGCTCGGCTCAGCTCGCCGAATTTTTCGATTGCGTCAGCCTCAGCCGCTGTGCTCTGCGCGGTTTTAAGGGTATTCAGCGCCGCCTCGGCTGACTTTAGCGATTCCTCGGCATTCTTTGCCGCAGCGGTCTGCGCATCGGTATAATTTGCGTCCGCTGCGCCCAAAACTTCAAGCAAATACGCGGCAGAGTCGGCGTATACAGCCTCGGCATCCGCAATCAGCTCATCGCCGCTCTCGGGCGTAAATTCTATGCTTACAGTGACGTTGCCGATAGGCATAGTGAATATATATTCGTTTATGTCACCCGCGAGAATGACCGATTGACCGCCTTGAACTGCGGCGAAAATCTCGCCCTTTGTATAGCCGAAATCCTTATCAAACCAAAGTCTTACCTGCTCGCCCGGTGCGGCGAACGCCTTGTCGGTATAAAGCCTTCCGTGCGCGTTCTCGGTTAAAGTTATCGCATACTCTCCCGGTGCGCCAACGTCCTGCACATCAGGAGAGGCAAGCGGAATATAAATCGGTGAACCTGAAGGTGCTATGCTCGGTTCTGCCGACGGAACTGCGCTTGCTTCCGCCGAAGGTACTGTACTCGCTTCCGCTGACGGAATTACACTCGGGTCTGCCGACGGCGCTGTGCTCGGTTCTTCCGAAGGTAATATACTCGCTTCCGCTGACGGAGACGCACTCGGTGCGGGGCTTGCGCTGACGGAAGCCTCGGCTGCGTACGCCTTGGTGGTATTTGGTTGTATTCTTTCGGTCAAATGGCAGGTTGAGGTATGCCTCAGCACAACCGTATCCGTTTTGTTATTTGAAATATTGAGCGAGAGCTCTCCGACCGTCTCGATATGCGGCAGAGAGCAGGACACCACACCCGTAGAGTTCGCAGAGGCATAAAATGTATTGCCGCTGACCTTGATTGTGCCCGAAATATTAGGCGATGCACTCACAGCGGGAGCCGCAGTTATAACAGGACCCCAAGTCGGGCTTACATTCGAACTTGCGGGCGCAGGACTGCCGCTCGGCTGCTGCGGCGCTGCCTCGTCCGAAATTCGGATATCGGAGCGCAAGACATAGAGCCTGCTGAAGTCATTGTCCGTTATCTCAAAGTCTGCATTGCCGACAGGGCGTGCGTCAACCGTGTAGTCGGGAATATACGACGTACCGGACTTAAAGGTACAACCCCTTACAACAAGACTGTTTGCGTTGTATACGGCAATGCCGCGGCCTATTTTATCGAATTTGCAGTCCTTGACCGTAAGCCGGGTCTCGCCGTTGCCGGTCGATGAAATCTTCGCCTCAGAGCTTCCGCCCAAGCCCTCGAAATTAATGTTTCTAAGCTCAACGCGCGTGGTTTTGCCCGCCTCGGTCTCTATGACAATGCGCCCGCAAAGCTTGTGCCGCTGCCCGTCAATAACAACCGATGAGCCCGCGGGAATATTTATAACCTGCCCGCTGTCGGTCAAATCCTTATCAAGGCACCCGGAAACAGTCGGCTGCGCACTCGCCGAAGGAGACGGCGCCGCCTCCGCCGCGAATGCCGAAAGCGGCACAGCCGCCAAAGAAACAGCCGCAGCCGCCGCAATTAACTTATGAACTAACCCCTTTTTAATACTTAATTTTTTCATACAATCCCTCTTTTCAAAAATCTTCTATACTAAATAAGACGAAAAAATTAAGTAAAAGTTCCCTGATTAAGAAAAAAATTCATACAACGTATGGATCTACCCGCCTATCCGAAAACCGTAGGGGTGTATATGAATACCTCGGTGGTGCCTTAGGATACTCTTATAAATGCAAAATCGTTCGACGTTAAAACTATTTTCGAAATTACGCCTTCACTTGCATAAAATTCAACAACCTGACCGACAAGCTCATCGATTAGTGTCTGCTGCTGTTTGTCGTCAAGCTTTGAAACCTCGACAACCGCGTAATCCGAGTCGCTTTCCTTAGCCATTTCACGAATGGCGCTGCTCGGATTTTCGACATACAGACTATTATCTATATCATAAATTCCCGTCACACTTGCACTGTTGATAATCTGAAGCTGCGGCGGAACATTGTTAAATGAACTGTCTAACACCGCGCCGTTTAGCACGTACCCTATATCGGGCTTGACCGCGCGTTCTCTTATATGCAGAGCAACACAGCTTAAGCAGGAAGCGCCCGCTGCGTATACTAATACATATCCCGCGCCCTTTGCCGTAAGAAGACCGTTTTTGTCAATCTCGGCAAGTTCGGTCGGACTGCCGTCGGTATTGCACACGCTCCAGTTGACATCATCGCTGCTTTCTGCATATAACTGCAAATCTTCACCGACATATAATGATGTGGGAGAGGTTATCATACAGCTTGCACTGATGCCGCCGACAACTATATTTTCTACCTCAACCGGGCGGCAAAGCGGGGCGCAGCTTATACTGTCCCATAAAAAGAACTTCGCCGAATACTTTCCGGGCTCTGCGCGAAAATAACTGTAGTAAGCATCGTCATTCACCGCAAAAACCGCACCGTCCTCATCATAGAGCACCGCGAAAAACATTGAATTATCGGGAAATCCTTCGTAATAAACCGAATAGTGTATCGTGTCATCGTCTTTGACGAATAATTCGGTAAGTCCGAAATAAGAATTTATAAAACTGGAATAATCCGCGTCCGTCTCAGCCGCGTATACCGGCGCAAAAGCCGTAGTCAAAATAATTATAAGCGCAAGATATGCGCAAAGCAATCTTTTGTTTTCTATAATTTTCACCTCAATATTTATCCTTTTAATTTAATTTTTTCCTGTTTTTTATACTGTCGATTTTGATTTTGACAAGGGCTTCGTCGGTTTTAAGCTCGGCGGCGATTTGGGCGTGGGTGTACCCGTAGACGGTGGCGAGGTCTATTATCTCGCGGTCAGCGAGCAATAAATCCGCGGCGAATAAATTTGCCTCGTACTCGGGTCTTAGGCTCATATCGTACAGCATAAAGTCACGCATTACCGTACCCTCTGCAAGCTCGCCGTGGAGCAGTGCGTGACCTATCTCGTGCGCAAGTACTGCGCGGCTCTTGTGCTCCGGCAGATTGTTGTTTAAGATAATCACACGCCTGCCTTTGATAATAGTGTACATTCCCGCGAGAGTCTTAAACTCATCGCTCCCGCGCACCATAATATTAAGCGCCTCTGCAATTTCAAACGGATTCAAAGTTCCGCAGCTGCGCTTTATTTCCTCAGTAAGTTCGTAAATTCTGTCGTCAGACAATAAAAACTACCTCCAGCTATGTACAACCGCGTAGTCCCTATACCCTAGTCCCTGGTTCCTACCTTAACCGCAAAGTAGGCTTCGGTGATGGCTTTCATTGCGGCGTCTAAATCCTCTTCGGGCAGTGAGCCGCCCGAGAAGAGTCCGCACACGCCGCCGATTAACTCCTCAACGTCGCGCATAGACTCTGCTCCGCCCTTCTTGTACGAGCTGAATATAAGCTCCTCGCCCTCGGTCAGCAGGTAGTTGACGTCAACGCCCAGCGCCTCGGCAAGCTTATAATATATATCCCGCTGTTTAGGGTGCATACCCGACAGCTCATAGTTCTGTACGGTCCTCACGGACACGCCTATCTTTGCGGCAAGCGCGCCTTGGCTTAAACCCTTGGCGCGCCTTGCACGTTTTAATTTTTCAGCAAATTTCATATTACATACACCGACTATACTCTGTCCTTTGTCTCTTTTAAAATCTTTGCTATAAACTCATCAAGCGGCATTACCGTTGTCTCGTCCGTATCTCTGTCGCGAACCGAGACGGTTCCGCTCTCGACTTCCTTCGCGCCGATAATCAGCATATACGGCACTCTGTCAACCTGACGTGCCTCGCGTATCATATAGCCTATCTTTTCGTTTCTCGCGTCAAGCTCTGTACGTATTCCTGCCGCGCGGAGCTTTTCGTAGACCTCTTTTCCGTAGTCCGCGCTCTTTTCGGACACAAGCAAGACCTTTGCCTGAACCGGAGCAAGCCATACCGGGAACTTACCTGCGAAATGCTCGGTCAGTATACCGATAAATCTCTCGATTGAGCCGAAACATACGCGGTGTATCATTATCGGGCGAACCTTTTCGCCGTGCTCGTCGACGTACTCAAGCTCAAAGTTCTGCGGCATCTGAAAATCAAGCTGTATAGTTCCGCACTGCCACGTTCTGCCGAGGCAGTCCTCTAAGTGGAAATCAATCTTCGGACCGTAGAACGCACCGTCACCCTCGTTGATTACGTAATCAAGACCGAGGCCGTTCAGTGCATCAATAAGACCGTTTGTCGCTGCCTCCCAGTCCTCGTCGCTGCCCATACTATCCTCGGGGCGTGTTGAAAGCTCTATCGAATACTTAAAGCCGAATTTTTCATACACCTGATTAATCAGGTTGATAACGCCCGCAATCTCGTCCGCTATCTGGTCGCGGCGCATAAAGATGTGCGCATCGTCCTGGTTAAAGCAGCGAACGCGGAACAGACCGTGAAGCGCACCGCGCAGCTCGTGGCGGTGAACCAAACCAATCTCGCCCACGCGCATAGGCAGCTCGCGGTAGCTGTGCGGACGGCTTGCATATACCATAACGCCGCCCGGGCAGTTCATCGGCTTTATGCAGTAGTCCTCGTCGTCTATTTTGGTTGCGTACATATTCTCTTTATAATGGTCCCAGTGACCGCTTGTCTCCCACAGACGGCGGTTCATAATAAGCGGCGTCGAGACCTCGACATAATCCGCCTTTGTATGAATTTCACGCCAATAATCAATAAGCGCGTTTTTAAGCAGCATTCCCTTCGGCAAAAAGAACGGGAAGCCCGGCCCCTCGTCGCAGAACATAAACAGACCCATTTCCTTACCTATCTTTCTGTGGTCGCGCTTTTCGGCTTCCTCTATAAGCTTTAGGTAGTCGTCCATATCCTGCTGATTTTTAAACGCGATACCGTTTATTCTCGTCAGCATCTTGTTGTTCTTGTCCGCCTTCCAGTAAGCACCCGAAAGACGCGTGAGCTTGAACGCTTTAAGCGCCTTTGTGTAGGTAAGGTGCGGTCCTGTACACATATCGACGTACTCGCCCTGCTTATAAAAGCTGATTACCGCGTCCTCGGGCAGGTCGTCTATATGCTCGCGCTTGTACTTTTCGTTTCGCTCCTCCATATGCTTCTTAGCTTCGTCACGCGTGAGAGTGTACGGACGGATGGGCAGATTTTCCTTAACAATCTTGCGCATCTCCTTCTCAATTGTCTCAAGATCCTCATCGCTCAGCTTCGTATCGCCGAGGTCGATATCGTAGTAAAATCCCTTCTCGGTCGCGGGGCCATAAGCAAAATCCGCGTGCGGGTACAAACGGCTGACCGCCTGAGCTAAAACGTGCGCCGCAGTGTGGCGGATAACCTCAAGTTCCTTATCCGCTTCGCACTCTTTAACTGTTCCGTCGCTTAAAATTATCTTCATAACTATTCTCCTTAATGAATTTTTATATATCGATGTTGTATATTACAATTTAAAATATTGCGCCCGTGCGGGCGCGGGCTTTTCTGCGATTGCCACCGCGGGGTTGTTTGACCCGTTTCTTTTGACAAGGACAAAAGAAACGGGTCAAGCCCCAAAGAAAAACGCTTGGTTCGGCGACGGCCTTCGTGCTGCGGGCGTAAACGCCCCGCGCCTATTCGACGCCACTCGCCATAAAATATATTATGCCGCACACCCGTAAATTTTCCACACGGCAGCCCCCTACGTTCGCGGCGGGGGATGATACGCTTATGCACAACCGCGTAGTTCCTAATCCCTATTCTCTAGTCCCTATGTTATCACTACACGGGGATTTTGTCAATATTAAAACAACATTCCGACAAGCGACACTATAAATGCGGCAAGCCACGCTACGGCGCATTGGAGTACTACGACGCCCGCTGCCCAGCCCTTGCCGAGCTCGCGCTTTATCGACGCTATAGCCGCAACGCACGGCGTATACAGCAGGCAGAACACCAGAAGCGCCGCCGCAGAAACGCTTGTCAGTACGCCCGTAAGACTTCCCGTGCTGCCGAATAGGACGCTGAGCGTAGACACAACGCTCTCCTTCGCCATAAACCCGGTTATGAGCGCGGTTGAAATGCGCCAGTCGTTAAACCCGAGCGGGGCGAATATCGGCGAAATAATTCCCGCCAATGCCGCAAGAATGCTGTCCTCGGAGCTGCTTACCACGTTGAAATGCATATCAAAGGTCTGCAGGAACCATATTACTATTGTTGCCAGGAATATTACGGTAAATGCCCTCTCCAGAAAATCCTTCGCCTTTTCCCACAGCAAAAGACCTACGTTTTTAGCGCCCGGCATACGATAGTTCGGCAGTTCCATTACAAACGGCACCGCCTCGCCGCGAAACATCGTTTTGCCCATTAAAAGAGCCATAATTATCCCGATTATAATTCCGACAAAGTACAGTCCAATCATAACAATCGCGCCGTGGTCCGGGAAAAACGCCGCGGTAAAGAATGCGTAAATCGGCAGCTTTGCGCTGCAGCTCATATACGGAGTGAGCAGGATTGTCATTTTTCTGTCGCGCTCAGACGGCAGCGTACGGCTTGCCATAACCCCCGGAACCGTACATCCAAATCCGATTAGCATCGGCACAATACTGCGCCCCGACAGCCCTATCTTGCGCAAAAGCTTATCCATAACAAACGCAACGCGCGCCATATAGCCGCTGTCCTCAAGCAATGACAGAAAGAAAAACAGCGTTACAATAATTGGAAGGAAGCTTAAGACGCTCCCGACGCCGCCGAAAATTCCGTCAATAATCAGCGAGCGAAGCACCGAGTTAACATTAAGCGCTTCAAGCCCCGCCGCAGTCAAGTCCGAAAGCGCGGTAATTCCGAAATCAAGAACATCCGAAAGCCACGCGCCTATCACGTTAAACGTCAGCCAGAACACAGCCGCCATAATCGCGACAAACGCGGGGATTGCCGTATACTTGCCCGTTAATATTTTGTCTATCTTTTGACTTCTTATATGCTCGCGGCTCTCGCGCGGTTTTACAACCGTCTTTTTGCAGACCTTATTTATAAAGTCAAACCGCATATCGGCGATTGCCGCCGCGCGGTCGAGACCGCTCTCTTTTTCCATCTGGCAGATTATATGCTCGAGCATATCACGCTCGTTCTCATCAAGCCCGAGCGCTTCAAGCAGCAGAGTATCGCCCTCCGCAAGCTTGCTTGCCGCAAAGCGTATCGGGATATCCGCGTGTTTTGCGTGATCCTCTATAAGGTGCATAATTCCGTGCAGACATCTATGTACTGCGCCGCCTTTGTCATTCGCGTCGCAAAAATCCTGCTTGCCCGGCCGCTCGCGGTATTTGGCAACGTGCACCGCGTGACGCACAAGCTCTTCTATTCCCTCGTTCTTCGCTGCGGAAATCGGCACGACCGGTATGCCGAGCATTCGCTCCATATCATTGACGTGAACCGAGCCGCCGTTTTCGCGAACCTCGTCCATCATATTGAGCGCAAGCACCATAGGAATGTCAAGCTCCATAAGCTGCATAGTTAAGTACATATTGCGCTCTATATTCGTCGCGTCAACTATATTTATAATGCCCTTTGGGTGTTCGTCAAGCAAGAACTGCCGCGTCACAAGCTCCTCGCTTGAGTACGGAGACATAGAGTATATCCCGGGCAAGTCGGTCACAAGCGTGCCCGCGTGATTTTTTATCTCACCGTCCTTGCGGTCAACGGTTACGCCGGGAAAGTTGCCGACGTGACGGTTTGAGCCGGTGAGCTGATTGAACAGCGTGGTCTTGCCGCAGTTCTGATTGCCCGCGAGTGCAAAGGTCAGCAGCGTCCCGTCGGGCAGAGGGTTCTCGGTTGCCTTGACGTGATACTTGCCGCCCTCGCCGAGCCCCGGGTGAAGCGTGTGGAAGGTATGCGACGCCTCGTCAGCGCCGTCTGCTGCCGCATCGCGCACATCGCCCACTTCAATTTGGGCGGCGTCGGCAAGACGCAGCGTCAGCTCATAGCTGTTTATCCGAACCTCAACCGGGTCGCCCATAGGCGCGTGCTTTATCATAGTAACACACGCGCCCGGGATTATGCCCATATCAAGAAAATGCTGCCTAAGCGCGCCTTCGCCGCCGACCACCGATACGGTCGCAGCCTTGCCGATAGGCAAATCTTTAAGCGTCATAAAAATCCTCCTAACGCAGAGATTAGGTCGTAGGGAACGACCTGCGTGTCGTTCCCTAGCGATTACGCGGGTTTGCGGTGCGTATCATCGCGCCCGCGAACGTAAGAACCTACCAACCTACCTCCTACTCCCTACGTTCGTACATACTGTATAAATTATAATATATACCGCCGCGGTTTATTAATTCTTTGTGGGTACCCTGCTCTTCTATGCCTTTTTCGGTCAGGACAAGAATTATATTTGCGCCGCGTATTGTCGTCAGGCGGTGGGCTATGGTGAATACCGTTCTGCCCTTCGCAAGCTTTTCAAGCGACTCCTGAACTATCTTTTCACTCTCGTTATCAAGTGCGCTCGTCGCCTCGTCAAGTATAAGTATCGGCGGGTTTTTAAGGAACACCCGCGCTATGCTTATTCTTTGCTTCTGCCCGCCCGACAGCTTAACACCGCGCTCGCCGACATATGTATCGTATCCGGCTTCAAGCCCCATAATGAAGTCGTGTGCGCCCGCGAGACGTGCCGCCTCAATTACGGCTTCTCTGTCCGCTCCGGGCAGACCGTAGGCTATATTTTCATACACCGTGCCTGAGAACAGATACACGTCCTGCTGTACAACTCCGATTGAGCCGCGCAAGGACGAGAGCGTAACGTCCCTTATATCGGTTCCGTCGATTAAAATTCTGCCCTCTGTCACATCATAAAACCTCGGTATCAGATTGCACAGCGTGGTCTTGCCGCCGCCCGACGGTCCGACAAGAGCAACGCTGTCGCCCTTCTTTATATCAAGATTAATTCGCGTAAGCACGTTTGTATTGTCGTCGCTGTAGTGAAAGCTTACGTTTTCAAACTTAATATTGCCGCGCACGTCTTTAAGCTCAGCCGCGCCCGACTTCTCGGTAATCTCCGCGGGTGCGTCCATAATTTCAAGAAACCGCTCAATGCCTGTCATACCGCGCTGAAACTGCTCGGTAAACTGGATTATGGTTCTTAGCGTCGTAAGCAGCGTGCTTACATACAAAAGATACGCCGTGAAATCGGCGGGCGTAATCCTGCCGTGTATCATAAAAAGCGCGCCCGCTACTACCACAACAAGGTACATTATGCCCTCAAACGCGCGGTTAGAGGTCTGGAAGCCCGCCATATAGAAATATCCCATCTTTTTGGTATCCAAGAACACTTGATTGCCGTGCTCAAACTTTTCCGCCTCGATATCTTCGTTTGCGAACGACTTTACAACTCTTATCCCGAGCAGCGTGTCCTCAACCTGTGAATTTATCTCGCCTATCTGATTGCGCTGCTTCTTAAACGCCCTGCGCATACGAGTGTTGAAAAACTTCACAAATACAAACAAAATCGGAAACGACGCGAAAATTATTACAGTAAGCGGTATATTAACACCGCACAAAATTATAAATGAGACTATAATTTTAAGTCCCGCAATAAAAAACTCCTCCGGGCAGTGGTGCGCGAACTCGGTTACATCAAATAAATCGCTCGTAATACGCGCCATAATCTGACCGACCTTGTGCTCCGCAAAATACGAGTGCGACAGCGTCTCTAAGTGGTTAAACAAATCACGGCGCATATCGGTTTCAATCCTTGCACCCATAACGTGACCCGTATCCGCCATATAAAAATTCGCCGCGCAGTCGATAAGGCGCAAAATCAGGTAAAACACGCCTATTTTAAGAATTAGCGACACGGTGAGCGACGCAATGTCGTTTATCCCCAAATCAGTTATGTACCTCACGAGCATAGGAAACACAAGCTCGCACAGCGTAGTCAGCGCCGCGCAAAATAAGTCAAGCGCAAGTATCCGCCTGTACTTCTTAAAATAAGGCACAAACCTCCCAATAAGATAGCCCATTTTCATAGGCTTCTGTATGCTCTGCATTATATTCCCTCCGTAAAAACTATAAGGCGCCCCGCCCAGGCGCCTCAGGCTGTCTAAAAAGTAATTTTTGCAAGAAATTTAAGCGCAAAAAAGTTCGTAGGGAGAGTCGATGCGCGTATTCAAATGAAAGGCATTGCATACTATAGCGTAAATTCATTAATGC
>UQOT01000021.1 GCA_900542675.1 uncultured Eubacteriales bacterium
GATTAAGGATTTCGGGGCTGATGCAGTCGGGACGTGTAGATATTCTGACGCCTATAATCCGCGAATCCAAAAAACTCTTTGCCGCCGCGAGAAATTCACGCTGAAGTCCGATGTCAAGCCCGGTGAAGCTGCCGCCGAAGTACGCGATTTCAATTTTGCAGTCGGTATTTGGTATTGTGGATAAGTATTCGGCGATTTCGCGTTTTGCGTCCTCGGGACTGACCGAGCTTTCTACACCGGTGATTTTACGCTGGTTACAGAACAGGCAGTCGTGCGGGCAGCCCTCGTGGGGAATAAAAATCGGTATATTGTATTTTCGCATAAGCATAAAACCTCTCTTTACAAATAAAAAGCGCCCGCGTATACACAGGCGCTTTTCCCTTCTCACAAAAAGTAAAAAGGAGGCAACAAAATTGGGTGTTGGACGGAAATGACAAATTATAAACGAATACGCACTTTCGATTATATTCCGTCACTTCCGAAAGGAGTGGTCAGAAATCCTCTCCTTATATTATGTAAGACGCAAAGTCACCCGAAAAAGTTCCCGAAAATTCAAAAAATTTAAATATTTTTATTTAGCGGCAAAGTAAACTTCCGCTCTGTCAAAGTCCTCATAAAACTCTGACGGAATAACTTCACTCGAATTGGCGCTGACGTTTGGTACATCGCCGTTGTCAAACCCAACAAGAGAAGTGCCCTTATAGAAAAGAGTCATATAGTTTGTATTTTTGATTTCATTCGAGCTGCCGTTCTTGACTATAATGTTGGCGCCTCCTTCGGCTTTGGTAACCCTTGCGTTAATCTCGTCGAGAGGATTATCGCGCGAGGTGTATTCGGTATAGCTGACGGTGCGGACTATAGTTTCGGCGTCCGGGTCGAGCTTAAACGAAGCGTAGGATTTTTTGGTTTTGGACAGACCTTTTACAGTCTTTTCCTGCTCCTCAAGCTCTTTGCCGTTTTTATCCTTGGTGACAATTTTAATTTTCGCATTGACATTATAGTCCGAGTTGTTCTCAAACGTGAAAATTGAGAACTTGTTATCATCATTGTCCACATAATCGTGTTGCTGAATACGGATGTTATCGCTCACTTCTTTTCCGTCGAAACCCTCAGAGCTCCCGGCTTCCTCAGACTTTGATCTGTTTGACGCGATCTTCGATGAGGTGTCATCATTGTCATTAGTTTCGATGCCTGTCTCTTTTTCGAGCATTGCGACGCGTTTTTCAAGCTTTGCATAATCCTCTTTCGATACGCCGCCGCAGGACACCAGCGAGACGCACACAAGAGCCGCCGCCAGACAAACAGACGCGGTTTTTAAAAATCTAATTTTCATTGCTTAACCCTCCAAGCAAATGTCTTTTTATATATTATATTAGTAAATATAACAAAAGTCAACATTTATATTTTTAGTATACATTTAATTTTTCGATAGATAACTTGTTTTCAAGTCAATATTATAATGTTGACATTCCAATAAGTATACGGTATACTAAAAAACAAGGATAAAAATTAGGGTGGTATATAAATTGATTTAAGATTGTTTGTTGCTAGTAACTTTGTAGGGGTTTTAAAATATATAGGAGGAGAGTGAATGAATTATATTGGCTCAAAGTATTCGTTATTAGATTTTTTGCAAGAAACTATAGCAAATGTTACTGGATATAAGGATGATGATAAATTTATATTTGCCGATTTATTTGCCGGTACAGGAGTCGTTGGCGCAGCCTATAAGAGAAAAGGATGTTATGTAATATCAAATGATATTCAATATTATAGTTATGTTATAAATAAACATTTAATCGAAAACATTCCTCCTATTGAAAGTACGGAACTTTTTAACAAATTGAATGAGTTAGAAGGAATTCAGGGTTTTGTTTTTAATAACTATTGTGCAGGTTCCGGATGTGGACGAAATTACTTTATTGATAATAACGGTATGAGGTGTGATGCAATAAGAACTGAATTAGAGAAACTCTATAAAGCCAGTGAAATAGAGGAGTCAACGTATTTTTATTTTTTGGCTAGTCTCATTAATTCTATTGATAAGTATGCAAACACCGCATCAGTTTATGGTGCTTTTCTTAAACATATTAAAAGTTCAGCCAAAAGGGCCTTTCAACTGGAATTACTTCCTATAATAGATGGGCCCAAGGGTAAAGTATATAATGAGAATGTAAATTTGCTTGTTAGGAAAATTTCAGGTGATGTGCTGTACTTAGATCCGCCATATAACACAAGACAATATTGTACAAATTATCATGTCCTAGAAACAATAGCAAGATATGATACGCCAATTCTTAAAGGAAAAACAGGACTGAGAGAGTACTCGAAACAAAAAAGTGAGTTTTGTTCTAAAAGAACAGTCATTTCTGCTTTTGAGGATCTAATTGCACAGGCAGATTTTAAATATGTTTTTTTGAGTTATAACAATGAGGGGCTTATGAGCCTTGATACTATAAAGGAAATTATGTCAAAGTATGGAGAATATAGATGCTTTACACATAACTATAGACGATTTAAGGCGGATAAAGACGAAAATCGAAACATTGCTGCAAATACTACGACTGAGTATTTGCACTGTTTGATAAAGGAGATATAATTTGGCAAAATATAATGATATAGATATGAGTAAATGGAAAGAATACACGGATATTCGGACTGACTCTCTATGGTTTATTGATAAACGAGATAATTCTGGCGCACATACCGGAAATTATCATGGAAATTTTGTTCCACAAATTCCACATCAATTATTCAGTCGATATACCAAGGTGGGAGATTGGATACTTGACCCGTTTATGGGCAGCGGAACATCACTAATAGAGGCACAACGTATGGGAAGAAATTCAATTGGTATTGAATTGCAGACATCTGTTGCAAAAGAAGCTCAAAGTAGAATTATAACCGAACATAATTCAGGTTGTAGAGCATTAGCGTTTGCAGGAAATAGCATTTCATTAAATATGTCTGCTTTGTTAAATTCTGTCGGCATAAAAAAGTATCAGTTTGTAATATATCATCCGCCATATTGGGATATTATAAAATTTTCTGACAGTCCATATGATCTTTCAAATGCAGGATCTTTAGAGTTGTTTTTGTCCGGTTTTAGCCGAGCGATTGATAATACTACACAGTTTCTTGAAAAAAATCGATATTGTGCTGTTGTTATGGGAGATAAATATGCCAATAGTCAGGTTGTTCCGTTAGGTTTTTATTGCATGAATTTATTTATTGAGAAAGGTTTTTTGCTTAAAGCGATTTTGGTTAAAAACTTCGGCGATACTAAAGGTAAAGCTAATAAACAAGGAATATGGAGATATCGTGCATTAGCGAGTGATTTTTATGTTTTTAAACACGAATATATACTTGTATTTAAAAAGCCGACGTAGTTAACCTAGCTACTTCGGCTTTGTTAATCAGGTATATTTTAGCGCATATGTCAAGTGAATTATGTATTATTTTTTCTCGGTTAAATGTCTCTTAAATTCAAGAGGATCATACCAATAGCAACCTACACAAGCGTTTTCTCCACCATTATGGTGTGCATTGCCTAAATAATATGACATCGGATATCCCAACAGCTTTGCATCATAACGTATTCCGGTTCGCTTACACTCTTTGCAATATTGACGTTTTGCATCATTCGCAGCTTTGCTTAACGGTTGAAAATCAGAAAGTCTTTGATGCTCATTTTGCATTACTCGTGCTTCATTTTTCATGCCGTTTTTATGGTCGACTTCCGGGTTAGACGTACCTAATACAACACATCTTTGTGATTGAATTGTTTTCTTAATATTCGGGTCAATATAGGCAGAGAAGGAGGCGTCAGTATAAAAACCTATTGTCCTAATTGCATCTGTTCTGTTTCCCGGAGTGCGTGATTTATCTCTTTCAATAATATACTTTCTGCCGAAAGGTCCATCATTTCGAGACCAGCCTGCTCCATTCAGCAACTGTAGACCTTGATATTCACCTACAAATTCATCTACACTAACCCATCTTGTTACACCATTTTCATCCGGCTGCGCAAGCTTTTCCCATAATTCTATTTTTGTTAGTTTCTTATTCATTTGAAATCTCCTTATTTGTGTCATCAATAAATAGTTTGTAGGTTTCAACGCCAAGAGCATCGGCAATTTTTTGAACATTATCCAGAGCGATGCTTCTCTTATATCTTTCAATATCGCTTATATATGTACGATGAAGTCCGCTTAACTCGGCAAATCGTTCTTGAGAAACACCAAGCTCAGTTCTGTACTTTCTAAGATTACTTCCAAATACTTTTATTATATCCATTTAGATTATTACCTCCGACAAACCTAATATAATGCTAATGATTTGTATATAAAAAGTCTACAGACAATAAGTCAACATTTATATTTTTAAATTGTTTTCGAGTATATTATCCCAAAAGTTACAAATAATATTGTTACAGATTTCGCGGCAGTGCCGCTTACAAATTTTGAATTCAAAAGGAGAGTAAATATATGAAAGCAACCGGAATAGTGAGGAGAATTGATGACCTCGGAAGAATAGTAATCCCGAAGGAAATACGCAGGACGCTCAGAATTCACGAGGGCGACCCGCTTGAGATATACACAGAGAGCGACGGCACGGTGATATTTAAAAAATATTCGCCGATAGGCGAGCTGAGCGAGTTCGCCAGCCAGTATGCCGAGTCGCTTAATAAATCAACTGGGCTTTTGACCTGTATAACCGATAAGGACAGCATAATCGCGGCGAGCGGCAGCGGACGCAAGGAGCTTAAAGAGAAGAAGTTATCCGATGAAGTTGAAAAGATAATGGAGAAAAAGACGATGTTTTTCTCTGACGGAGCGGAGAGAATAAAGATAGTTGATGATAACGATAAGTTTAAGGCGGGGGTTGTAGCGCCGATAGTACACGATGGGGACCCGGTCGGCACAGTAATATTCATCGCCGAACCCGAACAGGGAATGAATGAAGTAGAACAAAAACTCGCCGAAACCGCAGCAGGATTTTTAGGGAAGGCATTGGAGTAAGGCGAGTTTTTCAGGGTTCCCGAAAAGCACAAGGTGCTTTTTGGGAGAAGGAGGAGTTCCGGAGCGACAAGGCTTTCACGCAATGCGTGGAAGCCGAATAGCGCAGGAAACGCCGACGCCGCCGAAACCGCAGCAGGATTTTTAGGGAAGGCATTGGAGTAAGGCGAATGAATTGTGAGGGGATGGGAACTGTCAACCGTACGGTTGACAGTTCCCATCCCCTCGCAATTCATTTTATGTAAAATCTGCCATTATTATGTTTGAAACATAGGTGTATTCGGGCTTTATTTTTATATGTCCGCCTGAGTCGGTTAGGACTTTTGTCAGCTTTATGTGCTTTTCCAAAGGCTTTTGGAACACCTCGTATATATCTATCCCGAATTTGTTATTAAATTCAGTTTTGTTAATGCCGCTGTCAAGGCGCAGGGCGAGAAATACATATTCGCTCATAGCGTCTGATTTGTTATTTATTATTGTTTCGCTTTTGTTCTCGGCAGTGCCGTATTTTTCTATTGCGGCGATGTATTCGCCTATGCCGCGGAGATTTGAAAAACGCCTGAGCCCAATTCGTGAGCACGCGCCTGCGCCAAATCCTATATAATCGCCGCCGGTCCAGTATTTTAAGTTATGCCTTGAATATTTTTCGGATTTAGCGAAATTCGATATTTCGTACCGCTCAAAACCATTTTCAGAAAGGATTTTTACGCAGTCGTCGTACATATTGCGGCTCAAATCATCATCGGGAACGGTGAGATTGCCGTTTTTGTGCAGCGTATAGAACGGTGTTCCCGGTTCAATTTTAAGCGCGTACGCCGAAATATGACTGATTGGCAGTTTGACGGCGCGTCTTAAAGTCTCGTTCCATATCTCGGCAGTCTGACCGGGCAGCCCGAACATCAGGTCAATTGAAATATTTTCAAATCCCGCTTCCGCCGCAGAAAACAGGCAGTCTTTAAACTCGGCGTAGGTATGTATTCTGCCGAGTGTTTTTAATATTTCGTCGTTATCAGACTGAAGTCCTATGCTAAGCCGATTTATTCCGCAGTCTTTAAGCGCGCGGAGCTTTTTTAAGTCAGCAGTGCCGGGGTTACATTCGATGGTGATTTCGCAGTCCTCGGTCAGAGTAAAGTTTTCGCGCACCGCCTTCATTATTTTTTGAATAAGCTTTGCGTCTAAATATGTCGGGGTTCCGCCGCCGATATAGACCGTGTCCAAAATGCCTTTATATTCGCTGAGTTCTATCTCGCGCACAAGTGCGTCTGTATACGAAAAACTCATATTCTCCATTCCGGAATATGAGTTAAAGTCGCAGTATTTACATTTTTGCCTGCAAAACGGTATATGAATATAAATACCTAAAGGATTTTTGTTTTTCATATCGAAGCTAATCATCGAGCTTGAGTACAGACATAAAGGCTTCCTGCGGCACCTCTACGCTGCCAACCTGACGCATACGCTTTTTGCCTTCCTTCTGCTTTTCAAGCAGCTTTCTCTTTCTTGTAATATCGCCGCCGTAGCACTTGGCAAGTACGTCCTTGCGCATAGCCTTAACGGTTTCGCGGGCGATAATCTTGCCGCCGACAGCCGCCTGAATGGGAACTTCAAAAAGCTGCCGCGGAATAACCTCTTTAAGTTTTTCCGCCATTTTTCTGCCCCTGCCGTACGCTCTGTCGGCGTGGACAATGAACGAAAGCGCGTCGACCATCTCGCCGTTTAAGAGCATATCAAGCTTGACAAGGTTTGCCTTTTCGTATCTTTCAAATTCGTAGTCAAACGAGGCGTATCCGCGTGTGCGGGATTTGAGTGCATCAAAAAAGTCATAGATAATCTCGTTAAGCGGAAGCAGGTAGTTGAGCTGAACTCTGTTTTCGTCGAGGTACTCCATATCAATATATGTTCCGCGCCTGTCCTGACACAGCTCCATTATGCTGCCGACATATTCTTTGGGAGAGAGTATAGCCGCCCGCACAATAGGTTCTTCCATATAATCAATTTCCGACGGCTCGGGCATATTGGTCGGGTTGTCAATAGTCAGCACCGTGCCGTCCGTCTTTATGACTTTGTATTCAACAGACGGAGCAGTAGTTACCAAGTCGAGGTTAAACTCGCGCTCCAAACGCTCCTGAATAATTTCCATATGCAGAAGCCCCAAAAATCCGCAACGAAAGCCAAAGCCCAGAGCGATTGAGGTTTCCGCCTCAAAGTTGAGTGCGGCGTCGTTAAGCTTCAGCTTTTCGAGAGCCTCGCGCAGGTCGTCGTATCTCGCTCCGTCAGCGGGATATATACCGCTGTAGACCATTGACTTGACCTCTTTATATCCCGGCAGAGCTTCCGCCGCGCCGCCTAAAGCGGTTGTCACCGTATCACCGACGTGTACGTCCTGAACGTTTTTGATGCTTGCGGTTATAAATCCTACCTCACCGGCAGAAATTTTATCCGACGGGGCGAGCCCGAGCGGACTTAAATAGCCTACGTCGACTACATCAAATTCGCTGCCTGTTGCCATCATCTTTATGCGCTGACCGGCTTTCAAGCTGCCGTCCATAATGCGGACATAGACGATTACGCCCTTGTACGCGTCATAGTACGAGTCGAAAATAAGCGCCTTGAGCGGAGCATTTTCATCGCCGCTTGGCGGCGGGATAAGCTCAACTATCTTTTCAAGCACTTCTTCAATATTAACTCCGTTCTTTGCGGAAATAAGCGGCGCGTTTTCGCCGTCAATTCCTATTACGTCCTCAATCTCCTGCTTAACCTCATCGGGGCGTGCGCTCGGAAGGTCGATTTTGTTAATGACCGGAACAATTTCAAGGTCGTGCTCAAGCGCAAGATAGGTGTTGGCAAGCGTCTGCGCTTCAATTCCCTGTGCCGCGTCAACAACGAGCACCGCGCCTTCGCACGCCGCAAGAGACCGCGACACTTCATAGTTAAAGTCCACGTGTCCCGGGGTGTCTATAAGATTAAGTTCGTATTCCTTGTTGTTCTTTGCTTTATAAATCAGCTTGACGGCGCGCGCCTTTATGGTAATACCGCGCTCACGTTCCAGCTCCATATTATCAAGTATCTGCGCCTGCATCTCGCGCTTGGTAACCGCTTCGGTCAGCTCCAAAAGCCTGTCCGCAAGCGTACTCTTGCCGTGGTCGATGTGCGCTATTATAGAAAAGTTGCGTATGTTTTCCTGATTGCTCATAGTTTTTCCTCCGATAGTCTCTATGTTATCATAAATTTTCTTCAATAGCAAGCGTAATTTGCAATAATTTGTCGGTATGTTTACTTCGGGAAATAAAGGCGGAAATAAAGGCGGCGTCAAACTTAATCAAGTGCCGATAATTGTGAATATTATTGAGTATTATGCGGAGGAGTGCTTAAAATGACCTTTAGTACAGAGCGTACGGGAAGTACGCTGATTGTGAAGCTGTGCGGCGAGATAGATCAGCATTGCGCGTCGGAGATACGCGACGATATCGATCGTGAAATTGATATCGGCAGTCACGTCAGCACAGTAGTTTTAGACCTTGAAAATGTCGGTTTTATGGACAGCTCGGGGCTTGGAATGATTATGGGGAGGTATAGAAAAATCTCGGCAATGGGCGGCAGGCTTGTTATTAAAAACCCGAAACCGCAGGTTGACAAGGTTTTGGAGCTTGCGGGGATTAAAAAGCTTTTAAGTAACAGTGCGGCTGATTTTGGAGGTAAATTAAAATGAATAATTATATGAATCTTGAAATTCCGCCGAGGACGTCAAACGAGGCGTTTGCCCGCGCGGCGGTCGGCGCGTTTGCGGCTCAGCTTGACCTGACGGTAGAGGAGCTTGCCGATATAAAGACCGCGGTCAGCGAGGCAGTGACCAATTCGATAATTCACGGCTACCCGAGCGGAGGAGGAACGGTTAAAATTCACTGTGAGACCGTCTGCGGTGATAAAGAATGCTTCAAAGTCGAGGTGACGGACGAGGGACGCGGCATC
Source organism: uncultured Eubacteriales bacterium (assembly GCA_900542675.1). Classification (GTDB taxonomy): domain Bacteria; phylum Bacillota; class Clostridia; order Monoglobales; family Monoglobaceae; genus Monoglobus. The sequence continues at coordinate 8,988 of UQOT01000021.1, forward strand.
GAGAACGTCGAAAAGGCTATGCAGCCTCTTTATACTACCGCGGCGGACGATGAGCGCAGCGGTATGGGCTTTACTGTTATGCAGAGCTTTATGGACAGCCTCACGGTTGAGTCGGAGCCGGGCAAAGGTACCAAAGTTATAATGACAAAAAACATAGGAGCGTCAAAAGATACGGGTGCCGAAGATGAGTGAAAACAAATTCCGGCAGTCGAATGATGAATTGCTCGCACGTGTTGAGCACGGCGACAAGGACGCCAAGGACAAGCTTGTCGAAAACAACATAGGGCTTGTGCGTTCGGTAGTCAGGCGTTTTTTGGGCAGGGGTCACGAGGCGGAGGATTTGTTTCAGATAGGCTGTATCGGACTTATTAAGGCTGTTGACAGGTTTGACCGAAGTGTTGGCGTGGCGTTTTCTACATACGCGGTGCCGATGATTATCGGCGAGATTAAGCGCTTTATCCGTGACGACGGGATAATTAAGGTCAGCCGCGCGTATAAGGATATCTCGGCTAAGGCGGCGGGCGTCAGGGAAAGGCTTGTGACCGAGACGGGAGACGAGCCTACTGTTGCGCGGATAGCCGAGGAGCTCGGCATAACGTCCGAGGAGCTGTCAGCCGCGCTTGAGGCGGTGGTGCGTCCGGAATCCATATACGCAGGACGTGACGACGGAAAGTCCGAGACAAAGACTTTGGCTGACAAGCTCGAATGCGATATAGATTATGAAGAAAAAATCGAAAACAGAATAATGCTCAGTGAAGCCTTTGACGGCATTGAGGAACGTGAAAAGCTCATTATATATATGCGCTATTTCAAGCAGCGAACTCAGAGTGAGATAGCAGCAAGGCTCGGCATTTCGCAGGTTCAGGTTTCGCGTATTGAGAAAAAGGTACTGCTTAAAATGCGCGAAAAGCTCACATCCTAAAATATATTAATGTATAATAATTTATCCTATGCGGAATAATATAGGTAAATTATTACGAAATGGGTGTGAAGTATGCCGAATAACAAAAATCAAGATTATCTTGATTATATAGAAAAAACTTCGCCGAAGAGTCCGATTTTTAAGGATATGCTGCTTGCGTTTCTGTTCGGCGGCGCGATATGCGCTGTAGGTCAGCTTTTTATGAATTTGTATAAGGACGTTTTGGGTATGGACGCGGAGAACTCTAAGATTGCGGTCAGTGTGACTATGGTGTTTTTGGGCGCGCTGCTCACGGGACTTGATATTTATCCCAAGCTTGCAAAATACGCGGGCGCGGGAACGATTGTGCCGATAACGGGCTTTGCAAATTCGATAACGTCGCCCGCGATGGAGTTTAAGCGAGAGGGACTTGTGCTTGGTATGTCGGCAAAGATGTTTGTCGTTGCAGGTCCCGTGCTTGTATACGGAATTTCAACGTCCGTGGTAGTCGGTTTTATATATTGGCTTTATAAGCTGCTGATAGGGGGTTAAAATATGGCTCAAAGACTCGGAAAGCAGACAATTAAGTTTGAAAGGTGCGCGGCAATCGCCGGCACTGCGACAATAGTCGGACAGAAGGAGAGCGAGGGCCCGCTGTCGCCGTATTTTGACGTTGTAATGCCGGACGCCGAATGGGGCGAGGACACGTGGGAAAAGTGCGAAAGCAAAATGCAGCGTGAAGCGGCAAAGCTCGCCATTCATAATGCGGGTGAAATTCAAGAAAATATAAATATTATTTTTGCGGGCGATTTGCTCAATCAGTGCATAAGTTCGGGTTTCAGCGCGAGAGAGCTCAGTATACCGTTTTACGGACTGTACGGCGCGTGCTCAACAATGGTCGAGAGTATAAGTATTAGTGCGGCAATGATTGACGGCGGCGGAGCGGATACGATCCTTGCTGTCGCGTCAAGTCATTTCTGCACGGCGGAGCGGCAATACAGAAACCCGCTTGAGTACGGCGGTCAGAGAACGCCGACGGCGCAGTGGACAGTTACAGGAGCAGGCGCGGCAGTGCTCAAGGCGGACAAGGCGGACTGTCCGCGTGTGACGCATATCACAACGGGAAGGGTTGTGGATTTCGGCGTGACCGATACGAATAATATGGGCGGCGCGATGGCTCCTGCCGCTTGCGATACGCTGCTCGCCCACTTTAACGACACGGGAAGGAAACCGGAAGATTATGACCTTATATTAACCGGCGACCTCGGCAAGGTCGGACGTGAGGTGCTGATAAATCTGCTTGAGACCGAAAATTATAATATGAAGGATAACTATAACGACACCGGCTGTATGATGTTTGATTTTGATGCGCAGGACGTTCACGCGGGCGGAAGCGGCTGCGGCTGCGTTGCATCGACGTTTTGCGGATATGTTTATAAGATGCTCAGGGAGAAAAAATTAAACCGTGTACTAGTCGTCGGCACGGGTGCGCTGCTAAGCCCGACGTCGAGTTTTCAGGGTGAATCGGTGCCGGGAATAGCGCACGCTATGGTTATCGAAAACCCCGGCGAATGTCAAGAGTAAGAGGTGTAATATTATATGGATTATTTAAATGCCTTTTGGGTAGGCGGACTTATCTGCGTAGTTGCTCAGATATTGATTGACAAGACTAAATTGACGCCAGCCAAAATCCTCGTGCTGTATATTGTTATAGGTACAGTGCTCGGCGGAATTGGTATATATGATAAGCTCGTGGATTTTGCGGGCGCGGGTGCGACGGTTCCGCTTGTCGGCTTCGGAAACGTGCTTGCAAAGGGCGTTATGAAGGCTGTTGACCAGATGGGATTTTTGGGGATTATAACGGGCGGAACCTCCGCAGCTGCAGGAGGAATAGCCGCCGCTGTATTTTTTGCCTTTGTTATGGCGCTTATATTTGACCCGAAAGCTAAGAAGTAAGCCCGCGCTGCCGGGTTTATTTTTTTGAAATATTAAAATTGTATTATAAATTTTGAATTTTCTACAAAATTTGTGCATTATTTCAAAATTTCGACAATATTTTGTCGAAATTCAGAGTATTTTAAAGCTTGATATAATTTATCAGAAAGAATAGTATTGCAAAAATGTTACAGATTTTTTGGTTTAGGACGGATATGCGCGATAAATTCGGCAAATTCAAATATTACAGAATTGTATTTGAACATATAACTAAAATAGTTTATATTTTAAGAGCAAAATAAATTGCTTTAAGGAGGTTTAATTATGTTAGTAAAAGAATGTGAAGAGAGGTTTGTTTATACGGCGGATAAGAAACATGATGTACATATCAAGATTTCTATGAGCTGTGAGTACGGCACGGAGATTGACGGCGAGAATATGACGACCGAGTATTTCTTGAACGTAAGTGATGATGAGTACAGACCGTTCGGTATAAGTGCGGTGCTCAGAAATTCAAACGGAGATGTGATTGAGGACGGAGGTGAAAAGCGTTGTTTTGCAACTCTGGACGAAGCGATGAATGTAATGCGAATGTTTGCGCTTGAGGATGTAATGCCCTGCACTATTTCGGATTTACTTGTTTAAAATCGCGTAAAGTAAAAATTTTCAACAAACTTTTTGTATTTTAGGGTTGTATTTTTTAAAATTTATGATATAATAATATTGCTAAAAGCAAATATCCCTGCGTGGTACGTATTATATGACGTTAATGTAAAACCAACAAATTATTTAAGGGATTTTACCTTCATAAGGCGGCGCACATGCCTCACACCTTCGGGTGTCCAGTGGACTTGTAAAACCTTAGAGCGAATCCCACCTGGTTTCCAGGTTTTTACTTTAGTCATTTTACGGCTGTCGCGGGGGTATATTTATTTTATACATTACATAGTTTTTTTGAGTAATAATGACAAATTTAATCAAAACGCTTGACAAAATCCCGAAATTGATATATAAATATATAGTATATGTTTTAAGAAAAAATGAGGAGGATGGGCTGTGCGTATTATTTCCGGAAAAAGACGCGGCTTAAAGCTTTTATCGCCGTCCGGGGATAAGACAAGACCAACCACCGACAGGGTAAAGGAATCGCTTTTTAACATAATTCAGATGCGGTTTCCGTGCGGGAGCGTGCTTGATTTGTTTTCAGGCAGCGGCGCGCTCGGTATCGAGGCTTTAAGCCGCGGCGCTGAAAAAGCCGTATTTGTTGAACTTGACAAAGACGCGTATGAGGTTACCCGAAAAAATCTTGCTGCAGGCGGATTTCTTGAAAATGCTGTTCTGCTCAGAAAGAATTCGCTTGATTTTTTAAGCGGATGCAGCGAGAAATTTGATGTGATTTTTCTTGACCCGCCGTATAACAGAGGCTTGCTTACAGAGGCTCTTAAGATTATTTACGAGCGCGGCTTGCTGAAAGAAAACGGCATTATAGCGGCTGAGACCGAGGCGGGAGGAGAGGAAGCTTCACATCCGGGTTTTGAAATTATAAAATCCGCAAGATACGGAAAGACGGTTGTTACCGTAATGCAGAGGTGAAAAAATGGGTATTGCTGTATATCCGGGCAGCTTCGACCCTTGTACAAACGGACATCTTGATGTTATCAAAAGGGCTTCAAGGCTGTTTGACAAGGTTATCGTTGCGGTTCTTATTAATGAGTCTAAGACGCCTTTGTTTTCGGTGGACGAGCGTACAGAGATGCTTAAACTGGCAACAGGAGATATTAAGAACGTAGAGGTGCGTTCGTTTTCGGGGCTGCTGGTTGAATTTATGAAGGAAGTAGGTTCCCGTGTTATTGTTAAGGGAATAAGAGCCGTTTCAGATTTTGAGTATGAGTTTCAGATGGCTCTTACCAATCAGGCGCTATATGAAGAGCTTGAAACATTGTTTCTTCATACGAGCAAGGAGTATATGTTTTTAAGCTCGAGTATAGTTAGGGAAATCGCGCGTTACGGTGGAAGCCTTAGAGGTCTCGTTCCCGAGTGTCTTATACCCGTAATTACGGAAAGGTTTCGCTTTTCGCCCAAGGCGGATTAGACCTTAGTGACTTATTTTTGGGACTATATAGATAATTTATTGAAAATATCAAGGAGGTATTTAAAGTGGATGCATTAGAATTACTGGATGAACTTGAGGATATAATTGATAAAGGTGCTTCGGTTCCTTTTTCGGGTCGCTGTATTCTTGAAAAGGACGAGCTTTTGGATGTGCTTCAGGAGATTAAGCTCAAGCTCCCTGATGACCTTAAACAGGCAAAGTGGATAAAAGAAGAAAGACAGAGAATTCTTCAGGAGGCTCAGGCCGAGGCGGATTCTCTTATAAAGTCGGCTGAGGACAGAATTATCGCTATGGTTAACGAGAATGAGATTACCAAGAAAGCGATTGTTCAGGGAAATCAGATTATTGAGAATGCCCGTGCGAACGCACAGCAGGTTTCAGACTCGTCATACCAGTATGCCGACAACCTTCTTGAAACTGTCGAAAAGGTAGTTATGACTTCTATGAAGGACCTTGAGCAGTGTGTTAATATTGTAAGAAACAACAGAAACGAAATGAGAAGCAATGGCGCTCTCAATCAGCAGCAGGTAGCTCCCGAGACTCTTCAGCCTCAGCAGCCGACACAGACTATCGAATAGTATTTTGGTATTTTTATGGGCTAAAAGACCTTTGCGCAGCGAGGGTCTTTTTTGTTCGACAAATGTTACAATTCTTTTCGGTTTTGTTACAGGGAGTTTCTTAAACTTTACAGAGTATTAACAATTTATTATTTCCATTTATTTTGCATTGCATTATATATTTTTTTAGTTATAATTATTTTATAGGCTACATATATTTGATTAAAAGAGCCGCGGCTGCGGTAAATATTTCAGGTAAAAAAGAGTCCGGGGAGTAATCTTATGAGGATTGAAAAAATAAGTGAAAATAAAATTAAAGTTTTAATTGACACCGATGAAGCACGCGAATGGAAGGTTGATATGAAGAGCATATCTTCAAATACTCCCGAAGTCCGCGATATGTTTTGGACGGCGCTTAAGCTTGCCGAGCGCGACGCGGAGTTTTATATCGACGGAGCGCAGTTGTTTGTTGAGGCTATACCGGGAAAGACCGACGGGTTCGGTATGCTGATTACAAAAGTGTTCAGCGATACTGACTTAGACCGCGCGATTGACAACTGCTCGTATAAGGGTAAAATCAGACGGACAAGACTGAGCGGCGTTCCCGCAGAGCAGAGCGTAATCGGAAAGCGGATATTTAGGTTCAGCGATTTTGAGAACGTTTTAGGCGCCGCGGGTGCGATTGCGCGCGGATTTGAAGGGCAAAGCACTCTCTATAAGCTCGGCGAAGAATATTATATGCTTTTGGCGCCGAATGACAGACTTAAAATGCTCGAGATTGAGAAAGTGATGCTTGAATTTTCAAAGCGCCTTGACAAAACGCTCATCTCTCATGGAAGGCTCAATGAGCTTGCGGACGTAATGATAAAAGACGATGCCGTAGAGGTGCTTTCAAAATACTTTGTTTAAATTACATATTGGTTAATTATTGCTGCCGCGCAGGAAAGCGCGGCAGTTTTTTTATTTGTAATATCCCGGCGCCAAGCTGAATATTATTTTAGTAAACGGACAGGAGGCGGGAGAAAAGCTATGGAAAATATGGACAGAAACAATATGGACAGAGCCGACGCAAAACGCCATACGGTGGTCATTGAGGACAGAAGCAGGATTAAGATAAACTGCGTGGACGACGTCGAGAGCTTTAATGACGAAAAGGTGGTTGTCTACACGAGCCGCGGTGTAATGATTGTGACAGGCTTTGACTTTAAAGTCAGCCGTCTTAGTGTGGACGACGGTCAGCTTGTAATCGACGGCGAGGTTGATAAAGTGGAATATATGGAGGATATGAAAGATAACAGAAACGACTCGGGCGGGCTGCTCGGCAGGCTGTTCAGATAAAAGCAAAAAAATTCAGAAAGGATAATCGCGGCAAGCAGCCGTGCGGAGAAACATTATGGATAAAAACGTAGCGGGCGGTATAGAAACAATCGAAAAAATCGAAAAGACGAGTGAACTCGGATATTTGTTCTGGTCGGTGGTGTGCGGGATATTGATGGCGGTTTTGTATGACTTTCTGCGCGCCAAGCGCAGGGAAAGAAAGGTTCCGGCACTCGTGATATATATTGAGGATACTTTGTGGTTTGTTGTGCTTAGCGTGATGCTGTACATACTTGCCTTTCGTGAAAACTCGGGAATGGTCAGGTGGTACAGCTTTGCGGCGGCAGGCGGCGGGGCGTTTGTATACAAGCTCTTGTTCGGTGACAGAGTGATGGAGCTTTTAAGAAAGGTATACGGACTATTTATAAGAGGTCTTATGCTTTTTGTAAAAATTCTGACCCTGCCCGTCAGCCTAATTATGCGGCTCTTTAAAAGGCCTGTCGGTGTTGTTATATGGCACACGCGCGAGGGTTCAAAGGTATTTTCGGGCTACGCCAAGGTCATAAAGGCAAAAATTAGAAACCGTATCAAGAATTAAAAAATTGTAAGATTTTAACCGACTTTTTCATTGACAAAGGTAAGCGCTTACTATATAATATATTTGTATTATTGTGTTTAACATTCGTTTACCGTCACGGTCCTAAAACGGCCGTTTAATATGAGAAAGGTTGGTAAAAAGTGGCTTATGGTATGCCTGAAAGAGAGAGGGGCGTCAGCCGTAACGGCTCCGCTAAGAATCGTAAACCCGTAAAGCTTAATTTAAAAAGGCTTATAATATCTGCGGCAGTGTTTGCTTTTTCTGTTTACTTTGTTTGTATGACCTTCGGTCAGCAGAGAGTATTAAACGCCAAGAGCCGTGAGATTGATGAGCTTAATACAAAAATTGCGGCGGCGTCCGATGAGACCGACGCTCTTAAAAGTGAATTTGAGAGTGTTAACGAGCCTGAGTATCTCGAGCAAATGGCAAGAGAGAAGCTCGGTCTTATACAGCCGAACGAACGTGTGTACATAGATGTGAGCGGCGGAAATTAAATAAAATTTTACATAAAATGCAATCTGCCGGGAAAAATATGAATTAATAAGTATTCCGGCCGGAAGGGAACAGTATACGGTATGCAAATAGAAGCAGGGATGGTTTTAAGCGGAAAAGTTACCGCAGTAACGACGTTCGGTGCGTTTGTTGAATTGCCCGGAGGGAAGTCGGGGCTTATACACATTTCCGAAATTTCGTCCAAGTTTGTCGCAAATGTGAGCGACCATCTGAAAATGGGACAGGTTGTAAACGTCAAGGTTGTAAGCGCTGACGACGGCAAAATCAGTCTGTCGATAAAGCGGCTTGAGGGCGATGAGGTGGAGCCTCGAAATCGGGCTGAGCGTGAACCGGGGCACGGGAAAAAAGTCAAGAAACGTGCGGAGCGTCCGCGCAATACCAATCCGCCCGAAGAATTCGATTTCGGCAGGAAGAATGACAGCGATATGAGTTTTGACGATATGCTAAAGAGATTTAAGCGCGACAGCGACGAGAAGTTTCAGGACTTAAAGCGCAGTCACGACAATAAGCGCAGCGGCGGTTATAAAAGGGCGTATTAAATGCGCGCTGCTTTTTGCGTGAGTTTTTAAGGAGGATACCGATATGTCTACGGCAGGGCTTATATGGATTATCGCCGCGGTTGTTTTCGGTATAATTGAGGCGGCAACGGTTACGCTTGTTACGGTGTGGTTTGCAGTCGGCGCAGTTGCGGCGGCAATTGCCGCACAGTGCGGGCTTGCGGTTATTTGGCAGGTAGGGATATTTGTCATTGTGTCGGGTGTGCTTTTATGTTTAACGCGGCCGCTGTTTAAGAAGTTTATGGTCAAAAAGCCGCAACGGACAAATGCGGACAGGTTTATAGGGCGTGAAGGCGTTGTCATAAGCCTGATAGACAAAATCAATAATACCGGACAAGTTAAGGTATCGGGTATGATTTGGTCTGCAGTCTCGTATGACGGAGAGGATATTGCGGAAAATACTTCTGTAGAGGTTATGGATATCAAAGGTGTTAAACTCGTGGTTAGGGCGCTGCAGCCCAATAAGGAGTGAGTGTTATGGCAGTGTTTCTTATAGTATTGCTTGCAGTTATTATTGTTTTGGTTGTTGCGAATATTAAAATTGTGCCGCAGGCGCATTCGTATGTGATTGAGCGTCTCGGTGCGTACAGCGCAAGCTGGAGCGTCGGGCTGCATATAAAAATTCCGTTTATCGAGAGAATAGCAAAGCGCGTTAACTTAAAAGAGCAGGTTGTGGACTTTCCCCCGCAGCCGGTTATTACAAAGGATAACGTAACTATGCAGATTGACACAGTTGTGTATTATCAGATTACCGACCCTAAGCTCTATACCTACGGTGTGGATATGCCGATGTCGGCGATTGAGAATTTGACAGCGACAACGCTGCGTAATATAATAGGCGATATGGAGCTTGATGAAAGCTTGACGTCAAGAGACGTTATAAATACAAAAATGCGTTCTATACTCGACGACGCGACCGACCCGTGGGGTATCAAGGTTAACAGAGTCGAGCTTAAGAACATAATTCCGCCGGCGGGAATACGCGAGGCGATGGAGAAGCAGATGAAGGCGGAGCGTGAGCGCCGCGAAGCAATACTCCGCGCGGAGGGCGAAAAGAAGTCTGCTGTCCTTGTGGCAGAGGGCGAGAAGGAGTCAAGAATTCTTCAGGCGGAGGCAGAAAAGGCGTCGCAGATTTTAAAAGCTGAGGCGGACAAGGAAGCGGCAATCCGCATTGCGGAAGGCGAAGCTCAGGCGATAAAGACGGTTCAGGCAGCGAGAGCCGAGGGCATAAGGCTGCTCAATGAGTCAAACCCGAGCAAAGAGGTTCTCACAATCAAGAGCCTTGAAGCGTTTGAAAAGGCCGCCGACGGCAAGGCGACAAAGATTATACTGCCGTCCGAAATCCAAGGTATAGCCGGTCTCGCTGCAGGGCTTAAAGAGGTTTTAACGTAGAGACTTGGGATTAGGCCGTAGGAAACGACCTATGTGTCTGTCGTTCCGCAGCGGGTACGCGGTTGTGCTCAGGCGTATCATAGCGCTCGCGAAATTTTGATAAAGGCTTTGCCTTTGAAATCAATGCCGAGCCCATATTCCGCCACACCAAGCCGCGGCGGCAATAAAGCCAAAGCCTTTATCAAAATTGTCTGCTATTTACGCACATCGTAGGGGCGAATAGTAATTTGTCTCGGTTTATTTAATGCACGCAAAACGGGACACCTTATCCACCGCAAGCGGTTCCCATTCCCCAAAGGGGAAGGCTTTCGGGTTAAGTGCCAAAATATTTACTATATTGATTACGGAAAACATAATTTACAGGAGGAATATAACAGTATGTCAGGACATTCAAAATGGGCAACGATTAAGAGGAAGAAGGGCGCGATTGATGCAAAGCGCGGCAAGATATTTACCAAAATCGGCAGAGAGCTGATGGTTGCGGTTAAAGAGGGTGGTCCCGACCCGGATACAAACTCTAAGCTGCGTGATGTAATTGCCAAGGCTAAGGCAAACAATATGCCCAACGACACAATCCAGAGAAGCATCAAGAAGGCGTCCGGCGAGGGCAGCACCGATAATTACGTAGAAATGGTGTACGAAGGCTATGGACCGAGCGGTATCGCGGTTATGGTTGAGACGCTCAGCGATAACAAGAACAGAACAGCGGCAGACCTCAGACACTACTTCGACAAGAACGGCGGAAACCTCGGTCAGAACGGCTGTGTAGGCTTTATGTTCGACAGAAAGGGTATTATCGTTATAGAAAAGTCTGACGGCGTGGACGAGGATACTCTGATGATGGACGCGCTTGAGGCGGGAGCCGACGACTTTAATGTTGAGGAAGAGTGCTTTGAGATTTTGACGTCGCCTGAGGCTTTCGGCGGTACGCGTGAGGAACTTGAGAAAAAGGGCTACACGTTCGCTCAGGCGGAGATAAACTACATTCCGCAGACAACGACCGTTCTCGAAAATCCCGAGGATATCGCCAAGATGGAAAAGCTTATTGATATGCTTGAGGAAAACGATGATGTGCAGAACGTATATCATACGTGGGAAATGCCTGACGAGGAATAACGAGGCATACATAAATTAAAGATTACACGGGACGTTCGGCGTCCCTTGTTTTTTAGGCGGTGAAAATATGGCGGGAATATTACATATGGCGGATATGCACTTAGGCTCCGCCTTTACGTCGCGGCTCGGCGAAGGGGCGGCACAGCTTCGCCGCAGCGAGCAGTGTGCGGTATTTTCGCGTATAACAGATATTGCGCGTGAACGGGCGGACGTGCTTTTAATATCGGGTGATTTGTTTGACAGTCCCGACGTGAGCGATGAAACGATAAGCTTTGTAAAGCGCAGTTTTGCCTCAATCCCCGATACCCAAGTGTTTATAGCCGCGGGTAATCACGACCCGTTCTGCGGGGGCTCGGTCTATGAGACGCAGGACTTTGGCAGTAATGTACACATCTTCCCTGCAGACGGCGGGTATTTTGATTTGGACGACTTAAAACTGCGTATATGCGGCGCAAGCTTTTCGGGCGCCGACGGCAGCAATATGCCGCGGCTCGGTGAGCTTAAAATGCGCGGCGGTTATACGAATATTGCGGTTATACACGGCGATATAACAGGCGGTGCTTCTATAGAGGGCAGATATAATCCCATAACTCCGCAGGAGATTGCGGAGTCGGGGTTTGACTATGCTGCGCTCGGGCATATACACGTGTTTGACGGAGTTCATAAGGATGCGGGTACGTACCGTGCGTATCCGGGAATACCCGAACCGCGCGGCTTTGACGAAAATTCGGCGCGCGGCAAGTATGGCGTGATTTATATTGAAACAGGCGGCGATGAACTGAAATTTGAGCATATAGATGTACACGAGCGTATGTATCACGTGCTTAATATAAATCTCACCCCGGACATAGCCGACAGTGAGCGGGTAACCGAGCTGATATCCGAGCGCATATCGGCCTTTGGCGCAAGCGACCTGTTTAAGATAGTGCTAAAAGGCAGGACGCCGAGCGGATTTAAGCCAAACACAGACGTTATAGCGGAGCGTTTAAAAGACTGCGCTTTCTTTGTCCGCGTTATTGACGAGACGGATACAGAGCGTGACCTCACAGCAGACCCGGTCGACAACAGCCTGCGCGCGGCTTATATACGTCTGCTCAATGAGCGCATAGCTAATGCCGCAGATGATGAGGATAAAAGAATTGCCGAAAGGGCGCTGATTTTGGGCGTAGACGCAATAGACGGCAATTTATAGCGAAATAATTTGAGAAAGGAGAAACCGTGCTTATGCAAATCACCGAATTGCAGCTTATAAAATTCGGGAAGTTCTTGGATTACAACATTGAATTAAGCGATGGCTTAAACGTTATTTTCGGCGAGAATGAGGCGGGTAAGTCTACGATTTTTCTTTTTATAAAGACTATGCTATACGGTCTTAAGCCAAAACGCGGCAGGGCGGGTGAGCTTAAGGACAGAGCACGGATTATTCCGTGGAACGGCGATAGGGCGGCGGGCAGAATAAAGCTCCGCTCAAATGGCAGAAATATCGAGGTTTACCGTGAGTTCAGGAAGCGTGCCTCGGGAGATATACTGCGCGTGACCGACAGTGATACGGGCGAGGATATAAAGCTCACGGGTGAGGTTGGCGAGAGCCTTTTCGGTATGAGCGAGAGTATGTTTGAGCGCACGCTTTGGATTAAGCAGGACGATGTATGTATCCGCGGCGGTGACGATGAGATAACCGCGCGGCTTATGAACCTCTTAAATACAGGCAGTGCGTCGGACGTCTCGGTCAGCGAAGCGCTCAGTTTGCTTGAAAAGCGTGAGCTGTCGCTCAAGGCGCGTACCAAGCGCAATACGATGGGCGAGATTGATACGCTGCTTTGTGAGCGCGACGGTCTTTCGGCGCAGCTTACCAAAATAAGCAGAGAGTCAGAGGAAAGGCAGAGAAAAGCCGAGAAATTAAGAGAGCTTGAGAGAGTTATCAAAAATGCGGATATCGAGAGCGAAAAGCTAAACAGTGCCCGCAGTGCGGAGCTTGCGCGTGAGAAGATTAAGCGCGTTCGTCAGCTTGACAACTGCTTAAAGCGCGAAATGCAGCTTGCCAACACAAGAATGTTTCAGGTGTTTAAGCATAATATAAAAGACGATACCGCTGAGCGGCTTAAAGCCGACAGAGCCGCCGTAGACGATATGGAGGTCAGAGCGTACGATATAAGCGGTAAGCTTGACGAGGAAAGGTCGGCTTTAGATAGGCGCAGCTCTGCACGGAAGGTAAAGCGGATTTTGTTTATGCTTCCGTCCATATTGTCAGTAATTGCGTGCGCGGTGTTTTTCGCACTTGGGTATATCGTATTCGGTGCGGCATGCGCAGCGGCTTCGGTGGTGTTTGGCGCGGTATATGCCGTGATTATTAAACGATATGACGTAGAGATTAAAGATATAGAAGCGCGCACCACTGAGCTTGAAACTCAGCTTAGCCGTATCAGAAGCGATATTAAATCCGCCGAAGCTCGCGTGGGAGATACGCTAAGTATCTTTGAATGTGAAAATATTACGGAATTTAATGAAAAATACGGCATATACTGCGAGGATAAGGCGAAAATAAAAGTATGCCGCGATATATATAACGAAACCCTGGGCGGCGATGACTATGCGCATCTTAAAGCCGAGGCAGACAGGCTGAGCAGGGATTTACCGCCGGACGCCGAATATAATAATATTGATGTTAATACAGAGAGCCGGTTAAAGGCGCTTGCAGATAAAAAGGATAATGCTTTAAAGCAGGCGGCGGAGCTCAGGCAGAGCATTGCGGATGCGGAAGGTTTGCGTACGGCGGCTGACGTCCGCGCGGAAATAGATGAAATCGACAGAACTTTAAGCGAAAAACGCAGGGAACTCAGCGCGGTGCAGCTCGCCGCAGAGTGCATGAGCGAGGCGTACACCAAGTTAAAATCGGACTACACACCGCGGCTTAATGCAAAGACGCAGGAAGTGCTCGGTATGATGACTTTGGGCAGACACGGCAATATAAAAATTGCCGATGACTTTTCACTCAGGCTGAGCGAGAGCGGCGACAGCGGAGAGCTTAAACAGGCGGAATTTTTCAGTATGGGTACATACAATCAGATTTATTTCGCGCTGCGGCTTTCAGTTATGTGCCTTACGGTGCCGGAGGACAAGAGAGTACTTTTTCTTGACGACTTGCTTATGACATACGACGATGAGCGCGGCAAAAGAGCGATTGATTTGCTCCTTAATCTGTGCGCCGATAACAAAATGCAGACTATAATGTTTACCTGCCACGGCAGGGACTTAGAATATATTAAGCAGACAGACAGCAGCTTAATTCAAATATCTTAATCCGGGAGGAATAAATATGACTGGAAAATTTGACAATTCAAGAGGAAATGTGAAAATTGCCAACAGAGTTATTGCGAAGATTGCGGGATATATCGCGACAAAGAGCTACGGCGTTGTCGGAATGGCTGCACTCGGCGGCAAGGACGGTATAAGCCGGCTTTTAAAGCAGGACCAGATGGACAAGGGCGTCAAGATTAAGATGACCGAGGACGGTATAGAGATTTCTCTCTATATCATCGTTGAGTATGGCACTAACCTGAGCGCCATCGGTGAGGTAATACGCAGCAGCGTCAAATACCGTGTTGAGGAGATGACGGGGCTTGACGTCTCGCTCGTTGACGTCAATGTTGTCGGTATGCGTGTAAATTAGTCGGTTTTGGCAGAGGGAGAGAACAATGAGAGAATTAAATAATGCTTTAGACGGCAAAGCGGTAAAGGCAATGATTATCTCGGCGGCAAACAGCATTAAAGCGGAAGCCGAAAAAATCAATGATATGAATGTCTTTCCCGTTCCCGACGGCGATACGGGCACAAATATGTGTCTGACGTTTACTGCGGCGGCAAAGAGCGCGGCGGCGCTTTCGGATAATGAAAAGCCTGCGAAAATCCTTGAAACGCTTGCAAAGGCGGCGCTAAGAGGCGCGCGGGGAAACTCGGGCGTAATTCTGTCGCAGATTTTGCGCGGACTTCACGGCGGCGTTAAAAATGCGGATAAAATCGGCGTAAGCGAGATTAAAGACGCGGCGGTCAGTGCCCGCGATGTAGCGTACCGTGCGGTTATGAAGCCGACAGAGGGTACAATCCTTACTGTCGTGCGCGAGATGGCGGAGTTTGCTGAGAGCAGCTATACCGAGTATGACAGCGCGCCCAAATTTATTGCAGCTATATTGGATGCAGGTGATAAGAGCCTTAAAAGCACGCCTGAGATATTGCCCGTCTTAAAACAGGCGGGAGTTGTTGACGCGGGCGGAATGGGGCTTATGACGCTGCTGCGCGGCGCGGCGGAGGGGCTGAGCGGTGATGCTCCCGCGGAGCTTGATTTTGCTGAGCCTTCGGGCGGTTTAGGGGCGGCTGCCGCTTCGGGAGCCGAGCTTGAAACCTCGGATATTAAGTATCGCTATTGCACCGAGTTTTTGATTAACAAGGACGGACAGAGGGGTATAGCGCAGTTCACCGCGGCAATCAGACCGAAGGGCGACTGTATGCTTGTAATCGATGACGACGAGATAGTTAAAGTCCATATCCATACAAACCACCCGGGCTTTGTGCTTGAACAGGCGATTAAGCTTGGTGAGCTTACAAACCTCAAAATCGATAATATGAAGTATCAGCATAACGAGAAGATAAGAGAGCAGGGCGAAGCCGCTGCGGACGAGGGCGAAATACTGAGCTTCGGCGGCGGAAACGCAAACATATATGATAAGAAATACGCCGCAGTCGCCGTTGTTTCGGGCAGCGGTATGGAGGAGCTTTTTAAAAGCCTTGACTGCGATAAGATAATTTCGGGCGGTCAGACGATGAACCCGAGCACGGAGGATATTTTAAGCGCGGCTAAAGAAACGGGAGCCGAGAACGTCTACGTCCTTCCGAACAACAAGAACATAATTTTAGCGGCTCAGCAGGCGGCTGAGCTTGCGGACGCAAACGTGATTGTTATACCGACCCAAAATATGCCGCAGGGAATTTCTGCGCTCTCCGCGCTTGACCGTGATGCGGAGATTGACGAAAACACGTGCATTATGACCGAGATGGCAGAGGGCGTTAGATGCGGGCAGATTACATATGCCGCGCGCGACACGCGTATGAACAGCCTTGACATACACAAAGGCGATGTTATGGCAGTCGAGGGCAGTGAGGTGCTGTTTGTCGGTATGGATACAGAGGAAGTTGCGCTCAGGCTTGCGGAAAGATTAATAAGTAAGGATACAGGCGTTGTCTCGGTATACTGCGGTGAGGACGCCGACGAGAGCGAGGCTGAGACTATTGCCGAAAAGCTTGAAAAAAAGTATAAGGATATTGACGTAAGCGTCAACGTCGGCGGGCAGGCAGTGTACAGCTATATCATAGCCGCAGAGTAGTATTTATGTGAATTTAAAGGGGTGAATACCGATGCTTCTGAGTGATAATGTGCAGTATTTAAAAGGTGTGGGTCAAAAGCGCGCCGAGCTGTTTCACAAGATAGGGGTATTCAGTGTGCGCGATTTGCTGTATCACCTTCCGCGCGGCTTTGAGGACAGAACGCGCATATGTCCGATTTCGGATTTGGTTGAGGGCGAGAGCGTATGCGTGCGCGGCGTGCTCGCTATGGGGCTGCGTACCTTCCGTGCGAGAAACGGTATGCGGGTTTCGCAGACACGTGTAGCGGACGGCAGCGGCGCAATGCAGAT
>UQOT01000022.1 GCA_900542675.1 uncultured Eubacteriales bacterium
TCACAAGCGTAAATGCCACCAACAAACACGTTATCCTGCAAAACGAAGGGTGTTTAGTTAAAATACCCCCCCCCGTTTACGATTTTTCGCTCACCGCGATTACTAATATCAAATCTTGCCCTCATATTTGAGCCCCTCCTTACAAATTTGATATAAAAACAAATATTAAATTAGAACCGAACGAGTGAACGTACGTACATAAACATTCACTTTTGGTTATCACGATTATAAACCCATCCCCCCTTTTTGTCAACCCCAAAAAATAAAAATGTTACAGGTTTGTAACATTTTTACGAAGTTTGTGTTATGGAATTGTATATTTTTTCGCCAAAAAAGGCTCCCCAACGACCGTGGCCGCACACTGCAGTGTTTGGCCACGGTCGTCTTTTCCTACACGCGTTTATGCTATTGTTATGATAAATTAAGACTTTTTCGACAGTCTGGGGGCGGATGGTATGATTGTCATATTTCTAAATTATGCTGCGTTTTTTTGATTGACATTACCTTAAAACTGCTGTATAATTATAGATATGTAAAAAGGTATACGGATAAAACAAAAGAGGTAGGGGATATGATATGGGTGATTACGGCAGCCTGAAAAGCACCGAGGAATATGAGAATATCATTAAAAGCCTTGTTTTGACAGATTATAGCACGGGTATTGCTAACCTTGAGGCGTTTATACAGTTTGCAAACAGCGTTATTGCCGAAGGAAATACCAATAAATACACCGCGCTGTATTTTAATATTCATAACTTCAAGTCAGTTCACAAAGCGCTTTCTTATAATGAAGCCACTAAGGTTATGAAAAAATATTGCCGTTTAGTTGCAAATGCCGTTACCAAAAACGAAATTGTGGCTCGGCTCGGCAGCGATAATTTTGCCGCTCTTGTCCTTGACCAAAACAAGGATTACTTCTTAGACTTAATTCAAAATATGGTCATAAAGCACGAAAAAGACGGTCAAATGCTGAGCTTTGTATTCAGCGCAACAATCGGCGCGTCAAAGCTAAACGACGAGAAGGACGCGGGCGAGATACTGCTGCACACTAACATAGCGTATCATTCAGCACGCGATAACAGAGTTTTGTTCAGTTATTACGACCGAGAAGCGAGCCTTAAACTTCTTGAACGAAACATCATACTTTCGAACTTTTCAAGAGCGATTAAGCAAAGAGAATTTTACGCGGTTTATCAGCCAAAGGTTGAAACCGTAACCCACAAAATTATCGGCGCCGAGGCGCTTGTTCGCTGGAATCACGACGGCGGCTGTATTATGCCGTCGAGCTTTATACCGACGTTTGAAAACGACGGCTGTATCACCGTGCTTGACTTTTATATGCTGGAGGAAGTCTGCAAATTCTTAAGCAAGCTGCGCAGCGACGGATTAAATCTTATTAAAATATCTGTCAATTTTTCAAAGAGACACCTTGCGAACAACAAGCTGGTTGAGGAAATAGTCGAGGTCATAGACCGATATGATATTCCGCACGAATACATAGAAGTTGAGCTTACAGAGGGTGAGGACTTTAACCAGGAAGTTATGAAAGAAATTGTGTACGGGCTTAATGTTCTTGGAATTAAAACTTCCATTGACGATTTCGGGACAGGGTATTCGTCACTTTCTATGCTCAGCAATTTGCAGCTTGATACACTTAAAATCGACAGAAGCTTTATACCCGATGGAGAGGCTAAGAGCAGCGATAAAAGTATGCTTATGCTTCAAGGCGTTATAAACCTTGCCAAAAGCCTTGGCCTTACGATTGTCGCTGAGGGCGTCGAGACGCCGAAGCAGCTTAAACTGATAGAGAGTATGAACTGTGATATTGTTCAAGGCTACATCTTTGACAAGCCGCTTGACGAAGACGAATTTATCGGCAGGCTTAAACAAAAAGTTTATTCAGTAGGCTGAAACTTATCGATAATGATTTTATGAGAGGGTTTTTATTATGATAAAAAGCAGTTTTGGCGTTGGCAGAAACAAAGACGATGCAAAAAAATGCGTTGAAGAAGCGGTCGGTAAATTCAAAAATCCAAAGCTTATCCTTTTCTTCTCAGGCGAAAAGAATTTCTGCGAATATGCCGAAATTATACACGATATGTTTCCAAATTCTATTAGCTTGGGGTGCTCGGTTTACCGTACGTGGAATTCGTGGGGTACGGATAAGGATTTACTTAGCGTTGTCGCTGTTGAGGAAGGAATAATCTGCTCCGCAGGAGTCATCGAAAAGGCGGACAGCTTTGCTCTTTCATACGCGGATATTGTCAAGGATTGTATGGATGAGGTTAAGAACACCGAAAACACCGTATGCATTGAGTTCACCGTACCTTATAAATACGCGGAAGAATATGCGATAATGACTCTCAGCAGTGTTCTTTTAAAAGATGAAATACCTGTAATCGGCGGAACAGCGGCAAACACCTGTGCTGACACAACAGTGTCGGATGACGCATATGTCGCGCTGAACGGCAAGATATACAACGACGGCTGCGTTTTTGCGATAATTCACAGCATAAACGGCAGGGTTTTGCTCTACCGTGAAAATATTTATGAACCGCTGACGGGCACAGAGTTTACCGTTACAAAGGCGAACAACGTTACAAGAACAATTATTACCTGCGACAACATTCCCGCCGCACATATTTATGCAAGAGAGCTTAATATACCCACAGAGGAAATCAGCCACCGCTTCTTTCACTATCCGATGGGGCAGTGCGTCGGTAACGATACATACGTCACGGCCGTTCAGAGTGAAGGTACGCACGGAAGCTTAAAATGCCACGCACGTGTACACGAAAGCACAAAAATGATGGTTATGAAAGAGGGCGACTATAAAAGTATAACTCGCCGCACCATTGAGGATGTAAAGAAGGACTTATCCAATCCATCACTTGTGCTGATGTTTCACTGCGTCGCGCGAACAATTTTGTTCGAGGATAACGGATACCTAAACGAGTATCAGAAGCTCCTTTCTGATGCGGTTCGGAATTTCACGGGACTGGCTTGTCTCGGTGAACAGTTAGGAACCAAAAACTTTAACCACACAATGATGCTTGCGGTATTTGAATAAACTGAAAGGGTAAGCTTGTATATCTGTTGAAATTGTATCAATACAAATGACAAAACACTTACAGAACATATACAGGAAATAATTTTACAGCAAATAAAATATTTATAATCAGGAACTTACGAATATTACTGAGTAACGTACGAAAAGCTCCCGTGTGGGTTAGACCGAGCGGGAGCTTATTTGGTTGGGTTATATAAGAAGCGGTTGAATTTGATTGCCATACATTGCGCTTTCGATTGTTTTTGGGATTTTTGTGAAATCGGCGACGAGCGAATTCTCCTTTTCTGTGCAGTCGTCCTGACAAAACGGCACAAGATAAATATGTTTTCTTGCCATAAGCTTACCTATATTTTGCGCGTTTGCACCGAGACCGTCGTTTGTCGAAACCGCTATTACAACCGGTTTGTTATTCCGAAGGTGAGACTTCACCGCGAGCGTCACAGCCGTATCCGCTATTCCGTTCGCTATCTTTGACAGTGAATTCCCGGTACACGGTGCAACAACAAGCACGTCAAGTATTTTTTTGGGTCCTATCGGCTCAACCTCGGTTATTTCTGTCATCGGTTTGCATCCTGTAATCTTTTCAAGCTCAGTCTTTAAGTCCTCCGCCCTGCCAAACCTTGTATCCGTCTCCGCAACTGCCTTAGACAATATGGGATACATCTCATTTCCGTCATCAGACAGCAGCTTTATCACGGGAATAATCTTTTTGAATGTACAAAATGAGCCTGTCATCGCAAATCCGATATTATATCTCTGCATAAATTCACCACCTTTAAAATATACGCTATTTTATACCGAGCTCCTTCAATATGTTTTTAATCGTATCACAAATTATATTCCCCGCCGTTACCGGCGCCGCCTTTCCCGGCAGTGACAAAGCCCAAATTACCTTGCGTCCAAGCTTATTTGCCGAATCAAAATCCACCCCGCCGGGCTTGCTTGCAAGGTCTATTATTAGGCAGTTTTCTTTCAGGCTTTCGAGCATTTCGCTGTCAACTATTTTGAATGGGATGGTGTTGAATAATATATCGTATTGTTCGGGTCTGTCAAGAGGTTCGGTCAGCATTATACCTCTGTAGCCGTATGCCCTTATATATGCAATATCTTTGTGCTTGCGCACCGCAACGGTCACGTCTGCACCGAGTCCTTTTAAAGTATTTGCGAGTACTTTCCCGACTCTGCCGTAGCCGAGGCACAGGCACTTACTGCCGTGAATGGTTATCGGCATTTCCTCCATTGCTATCTTGATTGCTCCCTCTGCGGTCGGAATAGCGTTTAAAACCGCAAGTTCCTCTCTGTCCATATAGTCGATTATATGCAATCCGTAGATTTTGGAAATTGCCTCCAGCCTGTCGTCAACCTTTCCGGCAAGCACCAGCTTACGGTTGTTATCCGAAAGCGCGCGGAACAGCTCGCCCACACCGATTTTCTTATCCGAAAGCGGTGTATTGATGATTTCGCTGTCTAAAACCGATGAATACGGCAGCGGCAATACGACCGCATCCGCATCTCTGACCGCCTCGTCTACGCTGTTTGTAATTTGAATATTCTCCGTCGGCCGGACGCCTTCATCAATGCCGCAAACCTTGATGCTGTTCCCCTCCGCTGCAAATCCCTTTATTACATTAATCTGTCTTCGGTCTCCGCCGATAAATGAAAAAGTCAATATATTGCTCATACCTTTGCACCTCGGTGTATTATATGATGAATTTGCCGATTGTGTTACCTAATAATATTAAGCAAAAAAGTATTCCCCTACAGCGGGTATACCTTAATAATAGTTTGTGCCGATAATTTATTTATTGGCATTAATTATTTGCCCATCCTCGTCAGCATCACAGCAGATTAAATGATTACGGCAGACGTGTAAGATAATATAAACAATACTTTTCAAAAACTGTATCCGTTTTTAAAACACTCTGCTTAGTTTTTGGGTAAACTGCGTATTGACATTGACCTCCAATAGATGTATAGTTAAATAAACGCACAATAATTATTTGATAATTTTTAAAGGAGGCTGAACTATGGCAAAATCACTGACTAACGATATGACTGTCGGCAAGCCTCTTAGGCATATAATCAGGTTTACAATACCGCTGCTTATCGGTAACGTGTTTCAGGTACTTTATAATATGGTCGACACCATAATTGTGGGACGTACCATCAGCGTTGAAGCTCTTGCGGCAGTCGGCGCGGCGGGGGCGATTTCATTCCTTATCGTCGGCTTTGCACTCGGATTTACAAACGGTCTTTCTATCATTGTTGCGCAGCGGTTCGGCGCGAATGATATGAACGGTGTCCGCAGAAGCGCCGGTACGGGAATTATACTTTCGTTTCTTGCATCAATCGTGATTACTGCGGTCAGTATGCTGTCAGCACGGACACTGCTCGAATTTATGAACACACCAGCTAATATAATCGACGACGCATATAACTATATAATCGTAATATACGCCGGAATTGTATTTCAGCTGTTTTATAACTACATATCCTGCGTTATCCGTGCGCTTGGTGACAGCAAAACGCCGCTCTACTTTCTTCTAATCGCATCGGTGCTCAATATTATTCTTGACCTGACATTTATTATTGTATTTAAGATGGGCGTTGCCGGAGCAGGTCTTGCTACAATTATCGCACAGGCGCTTTCGGGGTTACTCTGCCTTATATATGTATGGCGAAAGTTCCCGCAGCTGCATCTTAAAAAATCCGACTTTAAGTGGGAGGGTCAGTTTGTGCTAAGGCACCTCAGTCTCGGCATACCTATGGCGTTCCAGATGTCGGTTACGGCAATCGGTGTTATGGTTGTGCAGAGCGTGCTCAATTCATTCGGTTCAACGGTTATCGCAGGTTACACCGCGGCAAATAAAATAGAGCAGCTCATATCCCAGCCGCAGATTTCGTTCGGCGTAGCAATGGCGACATTTGTCGGTCAAAACTACGGAGCAATGCGTGCGGACAGAATACGCGAAGGCGTCAGAAAGTGTTCATTTGTGGTTATTGCGTTCACATTTGTTGTTGTATCACTCGTTATTATATTTGCAAGACCTATTGCACGAATATTTATCGACTCAAATACCGATGCGGCGCTTGCTGACAGCGTTATCGGCTATACAAGAACGTACTTCTTAATCGCAGGTGTGTTCTACTTTGCGCTTGCGCTTCTGTTTGTCTACAGAAACAGCCTTCAGGGTATGGGCAACTCAGGCATAGTATTAAGCGGCAGCGCAACAGAGCTTATTGCAAGAATTGTGCTCTCGCTTGTCCTTGCAAAAACACTTACCGGAATGTACGGTGAATTCTACGGATACCTCGGAGTTTGCGCATCAGGACCTATTGCCTGGCTGTCGGCGTGCATACTCTTTATGACGGCATATTTCATAAAAATAAGAAAACTGCCCGAAGTATTTAAAAAACAAAAGGAGTTCCGCGAGCTTGACGGAGCTTCGGCATATAAATAAAAAACTATACGCAAGCCTCAGAAGGGAGAAAATATGAATTTTATCAAAACAAGCTGGCTTGGATTTTTGCTGTGTCTTGTTATTGCCGTGCCGTCTTATATTCTTGGAACATTCTTTCCGATAGTCGGCGGACCGGTGTTTGCAATAATAATCGGAATGATTGTTACATTCTTTATAAAAGACAAAACAAAAGTTCAGCCGGGAATTAATTTTACATCCAAAAAGATACTGCAATACGCGGTTATCCTGCTTGGCTTCGGAATGAACCTCGGCAGTATTGCAAAAACAGGCGCGACGTCGCTGCCGATTATTGTTGCTACGATTTCAACATCGCTGATTGTGTCGTTTCTGCTGTATAAGGTTCTTAAAATGCAGCCGAAAATTGCAACGCTTATCGGCGTCGGCTCGTCAATCTGCGGAGGCTCGGCTATTGCCGCAACAGCCCCGGTTATCGGTGCGGATGATGAGGAAATTGCTCAGTCTATCTCGGTCATTTTCCTGTTTAATATTCTGGCGGCGCTTATCTTCCCGACACTCGGTCAATTGCTTGGTATGAGCGAACAGGGCTTCGGCCTGTTTGCGGGAACTGCAGTAAACGATACCTCGTCGGTCACAGCGGCGGCTTCTGCGTGGGACGGTATGCACCCGGGACACAACACTCTTGATATTGCAACGATTGTAAAGCTAACTCGCACGCTTGCTATAATTCCTATTACGCTTGTTCTTGCACTTTGGCGTACAAAGAAAGAAAAGTCAAATGACGGCGCAAAGATAAGTATAAAGAAAATCTTTCCTATGTTTATACTGTACTTTGTGCTTGCTTCGGTCATCACAACTATATTTTACGCAATCTTCCCTAGCGGTACGATTTATGAAGCCGGCAAATCCGTTTTTGCATTTCTGAAGGATTTAAGCAAATTTTTCATCGTTATGGCTATGTCGGCAATCGGGCTTAATACAAATATAGTAAAGCTCGTAAAATCGGGCGGAAAACCGATATTTCTCGGTTTGTGCTGCTGGATAGCAATTACCGCAGTAAGTCTTATAATGCAGCACTTTATGGGAATACTGTAATCTAATATGAAATGGAGTTAAAAATATGGGAACAAAATATCCTAATATGAATGATTATAAACCGAACGGCAAGCCCGCTTTTATCCCGAGATACAAATCAAAACTCGTTGTATATCTTGTAATATGCGGTCTTTTATACGTTGTATTTAACACCTTTAAGGCAATCATCAACAACAATCCGCTGTATTCACCGTGGATAAAGGGAATATACTTTTTCGCGTCGCTTATGGTTATGGTTGTCGCCTACTATAAAATAGCAAGGCGCGGTGATAATTATATCAAGCAATACCACAGCGATTTGTACGACAGATATTACAACGTTCTTGTAACCGGCAAAAAAGAAGTCAAACGCCCGATTTTCATCGGACTTCAAACAATGATGAACACCGATTATGAAAACGATGTAAACCTAAAAACAATACGCAAAGAGGCAAAGCTGTATATCTGCTCGCTTGCGATAATTGTAATTTTATCGTTTATTACGGCATTCAGCTGATAAATCTAAGACTGTCGAAAAAATCTTAATTTGCATAACAAAAGTATAAACGTGTGTAGGGAACGACGACCGTGGCCACACACGCAGTGTGTGACGGCAGGAATAAACGGTTGTTTACCATAGTATGCAATGCCTTTCATATGAATACGCACCTCGGCTTTCCCTACGAATTTCTTATGCCTAAATTACTTATAGCATTGACTTTTTCGGCAAGCTAAAACGGAGCACCAAAACTGATATGCACCTCCAAAAGTGTCTAACTTTTGGGGTGCATATCAAAACAGGTGCTCCTCTTTTATTTTACTTTTTTGAGCCAGTATCCGAATATGTAATCCATATTCTGTTTGAGTCTGCCCCAAAAATTCTCTTTTCCGGGCATTACCAAATCTATATCATCACCGGCGGTCAGGTTAAACTCACCGTATTTTTCGCCGTTGACCGTGACCATTCCGTGACCTACAACATCTCCCGCTTTAATAGGGAATTTAAGATTTTCATTAATTCCCGTATCGACTTTAATATCATCCTCGCTGCAGGTCGGGAAGGTATACGCCTTATCAGCGCTCACTCCCGTATAACCTAACAGTCCGCCCGCAACAACAATTTTGTCTATTACCTTATCGGTGGTTGTCAGTTCGTTCGGCTTGTATTTTTCAAACATTGCATTTTGAAGAGACGTGTGATCCGCCCAGTCGTTCGGGTCGCTCAGCGTCACACATATAAGCGTCATATCTCCGCGCTTCACCGCTGACACAAGGCATCTGCCCGCCGCCTGAGTATAGCCGGTCTTAACGCCGATGCAGCCGTCGAGCGTACCTAAAAGCTTATTGTGATTTTTTAGTTCGCGGTTATATTCGTGACCGTCCCACGGAATTGATATACTTTTTGTCGAAACTATCTCGCAGAACTTCGGGTCGTCCATTGCATATCTTGTTATCTCGGCAAGCTCCAGCGCGGTTGTGTAATGTGTGTCGCTCGGAAGTCCGTTCGGATTGTCAAAGTGCGTATGCTTGAGCCCCATATCGTTTGCAGCGGTCTCGTTCATCATTTCGACAAAACGTTCAACGCTTCCTCCTACGTTTTCCGCAATAGCCACCGCGGCATCATTACCGGATACTATCATCAGCCCTTTTATTAGATTTTCAAGCGATATCTTTTCGCCTTTTTCAAGATACATACTTGAGCCTTCAACTGCCGCGGCTGTCTCGCTAACCTCAATTATATCACTGAGCGTGCCGTACTTTACCGCAACATATCCGGTCATAATTTTAGTAGTGCTCGCCATAGGAAGCTCCCAGTCGCCGTTATGGTTATACAGCACTCTGCCGGACGCTTTATCAATCACAACCGCCGCTTTTGCAAAAGTTGAAAGCTGCTCTCCCTCCGCATAGGCAGGCTCTGACATAAAAACAATCAAAATTGAAACAGTAAAAATAATAGTTCTTATAACCCTTCGCCTATATAGTCTGCTCAAAATATCATCTCCGAATAATTAATGCTTTTAATTATATTCGCAATGAATGTAAAACTTTACAAAAAATTACCCACTACATAACGCTATGTCCGACAGCAGCCTCTAAGATATTCTCATATGCCCAAAAACCCGGCTGAATATCAACAAATGGGTTTTCTTTAGCCGCCGCACATACGGGGTCTCTGCCGAGAATACGGTTCATCATCATCACAACCGATGATCTTATCATATCCTCATTCGGGTGAAATTCTCCGTTCTCATCTCCGCCGACATATCCTGCCGCGCGAAGCACTGCGATATATCCGTCCGCCATATGCCCGCTGCAATCTAAAAATCCGCTTTCGCCGCCCGGCTCAAGCCCAAGATAGCGGCAAGCCATAATGGCAAATTCCGCCTTTGACATATTCACATCGGGTCTGTAGGTTCCGCCCGCATCGCCCGTTATAAACCCGACAGAATTCAAATACGCCACATACTTATAATACCACGCCCACTGCGGCACGTCACTTAGCTGCGTGGTATACTGCTTATTCGGGTCAAAGCTGTCACTGAGCTTTGCAAGCATAGTCGCAGCCTCAGCTCTCGTAATCGTGCCCGACGGTCTGAAGGTTCCGTCCTCATAGCCGTTTATATACGGTTCATCATACGTCCTCTCGACACTGCCGCTCGGCTGCTTAAGCGTAAGACCATACTCGGCGGCAATCGCCCTTACGTCCGCTTCTGCAAGTTTTTTAAGCGCCGCGTCACTGTTATAGTAAATCATATCGCTGAAAGATGTCAGATAACAATGGTCAACAAGAATTGAAGATATACCCGCATATGCGCACTCACGCATAAGTCCCGAATAATCCGCAAGACGTGAATTATCCCACATCAGCCCGGTCTGCGACGGTTTTGTATATACACCGGCAGAGGTATCTATGCCGAGCTTTGAAAGCTCCTCCAAAATTTTATAGCCAAGGTCGGGCTTTGTGTATTCCCAAAGTCCCGAGGCACACACCGACGCACCGCTCATAGTCCTGTCAGGAGACGAATTAAAGTGCAAGCTTATGACAATATCCGCTCCCACACGCGATGCGTATTCGCACCTTTCGGCAAACGTCATATGATAATCGGCGTACCTTGTGAGATTTACAACCGCTCCGCTGTATTTGCCTAGCTCACGCTTTACATACTGAGCCAGTCTGAAGTTTAAATCCTTCTCCTGAAAGTCAAGCCCGCCTACAGATGTCGCGCCGTTATCCGTTCCGCCGTGCGAAGGGTCTATAACTATATTAACAATATCATCCACGGCGTATACCGAGGATATATTAAAAATTTTAAGCATAAGCAATAAGGCTGACAAAACCGACGTCAGCCGAACCGCATATATTTTTTTGATTATCATTTAAAACTTCTCCTGTAAATTGAGCAAGTCTCTACTCCGTATACTCGTCATTTTCCGAGCCGCTCCATTCGTCATAGTCGGCGTCGTCAACATCCACCACGGTATCATCTGACTTTCTGCCCGAGAAAAACTCGCTTATCTTGTCAATCGCCGTTGGAACAGCGTCGAATATTCTGTCATAGATACTATTCTCCTCGCTGACGGGCACCATTCTTATTGTTCCGTTGCCCACAACCAAAAAGCCAACAGGTGTGAGCGACAGGCCGCCGCCCGTACCGCCGCCGAAGAGATTATTGACTTCCTCGTCCGTTCTGCCGTCCGACAGCTTTTTGTTCTTCGGAAACTCCGAACCGCCCACGCCGAAGCCGAGCGCAACCTTTGAAATAGGCATAATCACCATACCGTCAGGCGTTGTTATCGGCTGTCCGACAACCGTATTCACGTCTATCATCTCTTTAAGTCCGCGCATAGCCGAAGCCATAAGCCCCTCAATCGGATGTCTGTCTGAAAGTTCTGACATATTAGCACTTCCCTTTCCGTATTTATTCTATATACTTTCTTTATTTTTCTTTATTTTTCTTTACTCTTTGCTTTTTTCTAAGCACATATGACACAAACGCAATAATCACCGCGTGCACAATATGTGCCGAGCGAATTTTTATAACGCTGCCCACTTCAAACTTAAATACTCTGTTTACATAATCAGGGTCAAGATACAGCATAGGCGGCTGTTTTGTCTTGATATACTTATTGATAAGCAAAACAACACTCTCAAATCCGGCATAAGTAAGACCGTAAGCAATTCCGGTCTTATCAGGCTCACCGGTACCGTATCTTATATACACGTCAAACCTGTCCATTCGGATTTTGTATCTTAAATGCCCGAAAAATCTATTAAGTCCGTATTTATAATCTGACAAAATTTCCGCATACTTAATTATAAGGCTGTGCAGGGCATTAAAATCAAACACATTATATTCCCTGTTCCAAAGTGTCTTTAAGTCGTCTTTAAACGACGCGTCGCTGCCGTCTGAAAAAAACTTTCTAAACCGAGAGTTTTTCTTAGGCTTATCTGCACTAAAGTCTTGACCTTCCTCGTCCCCGACGTCATTCTTCAAGGCGGATTTCGGCTTATCTCTGCCCTTAAACGGAATTTCAATCGTCCGCCTTATTATATGCCAAATACTCAGTGTTATTATTGCCTTGTTGTTATCCGCTGCAACATCCGCCTTGACGCTTGACCACATCGCGGCAACCAATATAATAAGCGCTGCCGCAAATATTACACCCAAAACAATCAACGTATTTATGAGTACATACAAAAGCGTATACCAAACTATCATATCTGCTCAGCCTCATCAACGGCGTCTTCAAATTCAAGCTGCTCCTGCTCCTCGCTGAGCGCCTCCATTTCAAGCCTCATCTGTTTGAGCTCCTCATCATCCTCTGCAAGCCCGTCATACTCCGGCAAATCACTTACGCTCTCAATACCGAATGTACGCAAAAACTCATCTGTTGTTCCGAAAAGAATAGGTCTGCCGGGCGCGTCCTTAAGTCTGCCGACCTCCTCAATGAACTTTCGCTCAATCAAGCGGTTCACTATATAATCACAGTTCACGCCGCGTATATGCTCAATCGCCGAACGCGTAACAGGCTGCTTGTATGCAACTATCGCGAGCACCTCAATTGCTGCGTTTGACAGCTGCATCTTACGGCGCGGCTGCATAAGCATAGCTACATACTCTCCATACTCACCGCGCGTGCACATCTGATACGAATTTTCGAGACGTATAATATGAATTCCGCGTTTTTCATAATTATACGCATCCATCATATTTTTTATAATTTCCCTGAGCGACTTTTTGTCCACATCAACAATATCGGCAATTCTGTCAAGCTCCACAGGTTCACCCGCGGCAAACAGAATACTTTCGACAATCGCCTGTACTTCCCTGATTTCCATAGTCTAATCCTCTATTAAATTAAGGTCCAGCTCGCTATCCTCACCCAGTGTCACAATTGGGTTTGATACGTCGCCGTCCTCACCATATTCAACATTAATTCTGTTAAGTCTTACCATCTCAAGTACCGCCAAAAAGTCAGCAACCGCTTCGGGACGCGACTTTGCGCTTAAAAATAACTCCTTAAAGAACATACGCGTACGGCTTTTAAGCTTATCCCATATTCGTTTAACTCTTGACCGCACCGATACCTTCTCGTGGCCGACAATACCGCTGAACGACCGCTTTGGCGGCGGAAGCCTGCGTTCAAGCCTACGGTACGCCTGCTTATAGGCAAGCACCAAGTTTTCGGGCGTGAGACGCGAATAATTCCACTCTGCGGGCGGACGCTCAATCTTATCCGGTTCCTTGCAAAACACATAATCGCCTATATGCTTGCGCTCGTCCAAATACTTCGCCGCAGCCTTTGCCTTTTTGTATTCAATAAGGCGCTGAACCAACTCCTCACGCGGATCCTCCGCCTCCTCAGGCTCAGCCTTCGGCAGCAGCATCTTTGACTTTATCTGTAAAAGCGTCGCTGCAAGCACCAAAAACTCACTCGAAATATCAATGTTGTATTCCTTCATTTCGCGCATTACGTCAAAATACTGCTCAACAATCAGCGAAATCGGAATATCATAAATACTGACCTTATTCTTACGAATAAGATTAAGAAGCAAATCAAGAGGACCCTCAAAGTCCATAACTTTAAAGTTCATTCCTCTTCACTCTCCTTCTCAGCATCTATAAAACCAATCCTATTATACCGTCAAACAGTGTGACAAGTCCGTTCATACACAGGTTTAAAAACGAGTTGAAAAACGGAAGGTTAATCAGTATTATAAGTATAATAAATCCGAACTGCTCATACTTCATATAGCTAAAGTACAGATTTGTCGGCAAAACCGCACCCAGCACCTTTGAGCCGTCAAGCGGCGGTACCGGTATCAAATTAAATATGCCGAGACCCAAGTTCATAATCATCATATAATAGCAGAGCGTATAGCAAACCGTTGCAATATCAAATCCAATACTGTGTCCTGTAAATGTAATTGTGCCGATAACCGTCATAATTACATCGGCAATAAACGCGATTATAAAATTTGTAAAAGGACCGGCAAGTGATGTTAATACCATACCGCTCTTCTGATTTTTAAAATTATACGGATTGACCGGCACGGGTTTAGCCCAACCGAAACCGAACAGAAACAGACATATCGCACCAATCGGTTCAAGGTGATGAAGCGGATTTAAACTAAGTCTGCCGCTGTATTTTGCGGTTTTATCCCCCATAGCGTACGCGGCAAGTCCGTGTCCTAACTCGTGCAGTGTCAGCGACAGCAGCACACAAAATACGCTTATAAGTATATAAAGCAGCTTTTCGGTCAATGTTCCTCCGCTGCTTAAAATTGTTCTCAGCATATAAATTTCCTCTCAGAATGTGCCTGAATATATATTATAAATCGTTTATAATCAAATCATCATACGACTCACGCTTTACCGCAAGCATTGTCTTTCCTCCGCTAACCATTACTATAGGCGGGCGCGGAATTCTGTTATAATTGCTCGCCATAGAATAATTGTAAGCGCCTGTTGCAAGAACCGCAATCATATCACCCGTCTTAACCTCGGGCAGACTCGCATCCTTTATAAGTATATCGCCCGACTCGCAGCACTTACCTGCGATTGTTGCGGTCATTTCCGCATCGGCAAGCGGGTCGTGAACTCTGACTGCCTCATACTCGCTTTCATAGAGTATATATCTCGGGTTGTCGCCCATACCGCCGTCAACCGATATATATGTTCTGATATTCGGAATTTCCTTGACCGCACCGACTCTGTATACTGTAAGTCCCGCCTCGGCAACGAGCGAACGTCCCGGTTCCATAACTATAAACGGCAAATCGACGTTTCTCTTCTCGCTAACACTGCGAACAACCTTTGAAACCGCCTGAATGTACTTATCGTAGTCAATCGGCGTATCGTTCTTAGTATACTTTATACCATAGCCTCCGCCGAGATTGAGCTCTTTAAGTTCTATACCGTGCCTGTCCTTCATATCGGCGATAAAATTCATCATCTTATCCGCCGCAAGCTCAAACGGCGCAAGCTCAAATATCTGGGAACCTATATGACAGTGTACGCCGACAACTTTTATATTTGCCATAGCGTCCGCTTTAACGATTATGTCCTCTGCCTCTCCCGTTTCAAGCGCAACACCGAACTTTGAGTCAATCTGACCCGTCTGCACAAAGCTGTGCGTGTGTGCGTCAATGCCCGGCTTAATTCTGAACATAATCTCAGCGGTCTTACCGAAACTTCCCGCCATCTCATTCAGTGTTTCAAGCTCGAAAATGTTATCGACAACTATTCTGCCGACACCGTTTGTGAGCGCCATTTTAAGCTCGTCCGCCGTCTTGTTGTTACCGTGGAAGTAAATCTTATCAGCGGGAAAGCCTGCCTTTAAAGCAGTATAAAGCTCACCGCCCGACACAACGTCAACTCCCATACCTTCTTCTTTTGCTATTTTATATATATATTTGCACGAAAGCGCCTTGCTCGCATAGAGCACAATGCCGTTTCCGCCGTAGTAATTCTTCATCGCATTTGTGTATGTGCGGCAGTTCCTGCGGATTTCATCCTCATCCATTATATATGCGGGCGTGCCGTATTCCTCAGCGATTTTACGGACGCTCAAACCGCCTATGCACAAATCCTCGTTCTCACCAACACTGAGACAACTCATAACAAATTCCATTTTTTTACCTCCTGCATTTGCGTTTCAACGCCGCAGCGTTATAATTTACATTAAATATTAACACAAACCGCGCTCTTTGTCAACATAAAGAAGTCCCCGCGCCATATAACGCGGGGATTTTTTGTGCAAATTTATTAGGATGCATTTTTAAGCTGAAGTCTCAGCTTGTCGGCTATCATTGCTATAAATTCAGAATTTGTCGGCTTGCCCTTTATCTGCGATACCGTATATCCGAACACGTTGTTGAGCGTGTCCGTATCGCCTCTGTCCCAAGCAAGCTCAATCGCGTGACGAATAGCCCTTTCGACGCGGCTTGAGGTCGTTCCAAAACTCTCAGCAATTGTCGGATACAGCTCCTTTGTCACCGAATTCATAATATCAAGGTCATAAATCGCCATCATTATCGCGTGCCTTATATACTGATATCCCTTGATGTGCGCGGGTATTCCTATTTCGTGTATAACATTTGTGACCATTGCCTCGACTTCACTGTAATCATACTTGTTCATATTTATGCTGCCTGCGGAAATCACGCTTGCCGACGGCGTTATCGGAGCTGTCATCATCGTCACGCGCTCAATCAGTGCATCATAATTTATCGGCTTTAACATATAATACTCAACGCCAAACGAATTGGAAAACGACGCTATTGTGTCGTTTAGCACAGAACTTACAACTATTATATGCGGTCTCTTTTGAAGCTGAATTCTGCTCAGTCTCTCAAGCACGCCCAGCCCGTCAATCGTCGGCAGAACAAGATCCATAATAAGTACATCGACATCGTTGTTTTTAACAAGGCTCACCGCCTCAAGTCCGTCATACGCACATCCTACGATGTCAATCTTTTTCGACTCTCTCATATAATCGCACAGGTTCTTTACGAAATTTTTGTCAAAGTCTGCGATTACAACATTGATTTTCTCTTTGATTTGCATTTTTCCATCTCCGTATTAAAATTATTTTGTCCAAGCTCTTAAACATTATCCCACTTCGTTACATTAAGTTACAATATTTGGCACTCGAACAATAATTGAATTATACACAATTTGATTTAAAATGTCAATACATATTAGCAAATTTTTACCACATTTTGTCACAAAAGTAAAAAAGGGCGAATTTATCACCCTTTTTTAATATATTTTGCATATTATTTTATTCCATATTTTCGATAAATACGCCGTAGCCTCTTTGAGGGTCATTAACCAAAACGTGAGTTACCGCACCTACAAGACAGCCGTCCTGAATAATAGGGCTTCCGCTCATACCGCGGACTATTCCTCCCGTCTTTTCATTTAAGTTGTCATCAGCGACTTTAAATATGATGTTTTTGTCACAGTCACTGCCCAAATCGACTTTTTCTATTTCAATTCTATACTGCTCAATTTTGGTGTTTTCGACATTTGACAGAATATATGCTTCACCTTCGTGTACATTTTCCGCCTGAATAGTCATAATCGGCTCGCCGCCCGGCGTGAAGTTTTCGGAATTTGTCACTTTTCCCGCAACTCCGTACTTGTTGCTCGATGTCACAGAGCCAATCTTTAGTTTGTTTTCCGAGTATACTCCGATTAGCTCTCCCGGAGTTCCACGCTCTCCTTTTCTGACTCCCACTATCTCGCACTTATACACATCGCCGCACAAACTGCCTATATCTGCGCCGCTCTTTGAGTCGCTTATCTCATGACCAACCGCATAAAACTCAGACGCATTTGCATCATAATACGTTATTGTACCAACACCCGACGCCGCATCTTTTGCCCATATACCTATTTTCAGCTTACCGTCCGTATCCCTCACCGGATTGACCTTAACGGTACGCTCGTCACCCGTGAGCGACTTCACTTTAAGGTCTACGCTCTCGCCATCATCGACTGTCTCATTGATACAGCTAACCATTTCATCAACGGTTTTAATCTCTTTGTCACCGACGCCGATAATTACCTCTCCTACATTCAGTCCCGCACTCTTTGCGGGAGATGCGGACTTACCGTGTTTTCCGCCGCCCGACACATCGCCGAAGTCGTCAATATATACTCCGTTGTAACTGAGTGATACGCCTATGCTCTGTCCGCCCGGAATGACCTCTTTGGGCTCGGCAGCAGACGCTGTGATGCATAATAAACTTAAAAAAATAATTGCAAATACAGCAGGAAACGTTATTCTTATTCTGCCCGCTTTTATTTCAGGCAACTTCATCACGCTCCTTTCATAAAGTAGTATCCGCATATTAAGTACAATTAAAAGGAACAATAAATGAAAATATGGGGCGACAATAACTGCCGCCCCATAAAGAACAAAATTAATTATTATTTTGATTATTTTGATTGTTTTGGTTATTGCGGTTATTCTGCTGATTGTTCTGTTCGTTCTGCTGATTGTCACGATTCTGGTTCTGGTTTTGCTTGTTATTCTTGCTTGACATTGTCAAACCTCCTAAAAAATTAAATTTGTTCTTGCAATAGTATTATTTACAAAAAAGTTTTTCTTATACACATATGTGTAAACATTTATTTTTATATGAATAGAATATATAAAAAGTATTTTTTAAAATTATAATTCGGAGGTTATTATTTTGATGCAAAAAACAACGCAGCGAAATACAAAACGTATTGTAAAATACGACAAAGACGATATTATCATACCCGTACCGGAAAACTGTGACGATACTGCCTATGACGCTGTAATAAAACCAAATGGACTCGGCGGTACCGAAAAATTTTTCAGTATTCCCAAGAATGCCGAAGGAACAGCCTGCGCACTTCAAAAATATCTCGAAAACTTCCGCGGCAGAAATGTGTGCGCGGCGCTCTGGACAAACGGACAGAATAAAATCGAGAAGTGCGGCGTACTGACCGAAGTCGGCAGCGACTATATAGCAATCAGAGAAAACAAAGCAAAACGCCTGATTTTAATAAATATGGATAAAGTAAAATATATAAGCGTATTCTGTGTCTGACTCCCGCAAACACAAAAAGCCAAATCCATTGTACAAACTGCACAATAAACCCGATATTTTATTTTGCAACATCAACAAAGTTAGCTATTGAATTTTTAACAAAAATATTGTATTATATATACATACCACAACTAACTAACAATCTTTTTTTCATTTCCCTCTGCTTGATTTATTTCAGGCAGAACACTCCCGACCGAGATGTAAACATCTCGGTCACATTTTTGTTTAGAGCACTTATTTCTCTTATTTTTTCAAAAGCTTATTATCCTCTTCGCGGAAGCTGAAATACTTCTCACCCGCTATGATTATATGGTCGAGAAGATGGATTTGTATTGCATTTGCCGCCTTCTCAAACGCCTTTGTGCTCGGTCTGTCCTCGCCGCTCGGATACGGTTTGGCGCTCGGGTGATTATGCGTCAGCACGACATAATACGCACCGCAGAGAACTGCGCTGCGAAGCACGGCGTTAGTACTGAAGTATACGCCATCCATCGAGCCGCTGCTTATATGTTCAAACTTGATAAGACGAAATGTCTTAGTAAGAAATACCGCATAAAGATTTTCTGCAACAGTATCAATAAAGAGCGAACGGCAAAACCTTGTAAGTGACTCAACGCTTTGCAGCACCGTATCGCCGTTATTCTCATAAGCCATTTTGGAACGTTCAACTATTCCCGCAACCGACGGCAGAGTATGTAAATATTCGGCAACTCTAAGCCCCACTCCGTCCACCGTCTGAAGCTCTTTAACATCCGCGGTAAGCACGCCGTAAATCGAATGAAACTTTTTGAGCAGATTATGTGCAATTTCATTCGTATTACCTCTCGGAATTGCATTGAACAACATAATTTCAAGCTGTTCGTGCTCAGGAAGGAATGCCATACCGCTGATTTCCGCCTTATCCCTCATTCTTTGTCTATGTCCCGCGTGTAAATTCGCGTCCATTATTTTACCTTTCTGCTGCCGGGCTTAACAAGCGGCACACCTGTTTTGCAAATCGGACACTCGTCCGGCTCATACGAGGTTATATCCATAGAGAACGCACTTTTATACTGAACGCCGAAGTCAATTTTTCCGCCGGTTCTGTCCACTATTGAACCAATGCCGACTATAACTCCGCCCGCCTCTTTAACAAGCTCCATAACCTCACGTACACTGCCGCCAGTCGTAACAACATCCTCGACAATAAGCACGCGCTGACCCTTTTCGATGGTAAATCCGCGTCTTAATGTCATTTTACCGTCCTCACGCTCAGCAAAAATATTCTTAACACCGAGCTGTCTGCCAACCTCGTAAGACATCTGAATTGCGCCTATTGCAGGACCGATTACGAGCTCTACGTTATCATCCTTATACTGATTTGAAAGCTCTGCGCAGAGCGGCTCACTGTACTTTGCATACTGGAAAATCTTAGCGCACTGCATATACTTGTCGCTGTGTCTGCCCGACGTCAGCAAAAAGTGTCCCTCAAGCAGAACTCCCGCCTCTTTAAGCATATCAATAATCTGTTCTTTTGTCATTTTTGTATCCTCCGATATAATATATATTTTTAGCTGTTTAATTCAAGTTTTCCGACTATATCTTTAACGCTCTTAAATCCGTTTTGGTCAAGATAGTCATTTATGCCGTTTCTGACCTTTATCCACGCATAAGGGTCAACAATTCCCGCTGTACCGACAGAAACCGCATCCGCTCCCGCGAGCAGGAATTCAATCGCGTCCTCGCCGGTTGAAATTCCACCCATACCGATTATAGGAATTTTGACCGCTTGGCGTACCTGATAAACCATTCTTACTGCGACAGGCTTAACAGCAGGACCTGAAAATCCGCCCACATTGTTATTAAGCACCGGGCGCCTTGTCTTTATGTCAATCTTCATACCGAGCAAAGTATTTATAAGCGATACCGCGTCCGCTCCGCCTGCTTCGGCAGCTCTTGCCATCTCGGCAATATCGGTCACATTCGGCGAAAGCTTAACTATAAGCGGAACTTTAGAAACCGCCTTGACCTTTGACGTAATCTCTTCAACCATCTTCGCATCGGTTCCAAAAGCCATACCACCCGTCTTTACATTAGGGCAGGATATATTGAGTTCAAACATATCGAGCTTATCACCTAATATTTCAGCCACCTCAACATAGTCATCAATCGATGAACCGCAGAGATTTCCGATAAGCTTAGTATCAAACTTACGCAGCCACGGCAGCTCAGACTCAATAAAATGTTCCGCACCGGGGTTTTGAAGTCCGACGCTGTTCAAAATTCCCGAGGTAACCTCGGCAATTCTCGGCGACTTGTTTCCGAGCCTCGGTTTTGCCGACAGAGCCTTTAAGCAAACTGCGCCCAAATTTGATAAATCAAAATACTCGGCGTACTCGCGTCCGAAGCCGAACGTACCCGAGCCGGTCGTGACCGGGTTTTTCCACTCAACTCCCGCAATATTTACACTGAGATCAGCCATCAAAATCCACCTCCGCTCCGTTAAACACAGGTCCGTCCTTGCAAACACGCTTTCGCGAGCCGTCCTTCATAGTGCAGGTGCAGGTCACGCAAGCGCCGACGCCGCAGCCCATACGCTCCTCCATTGAGATATAACACTTTATACCGTTCTCTGAGCAAAATTCAGCCGCAATTTTCATCATAGGCTTTGGCCCGCACACATAGGCCCTTTTTACATTTTTGCCTGACATAACGTGGTTTTTTAGCATATCCGTAACAAAACCGTGATATCCCGCGCTGCCGTCGTCGCTTGCTACAAATACTTCGCGGCATACACGGCTGAACTCGTCCGCCATAACAACGTTTTCAGCATCTCTGAAACCAAGCATCGCTATCGGACTTTCAGGCAGTTTTCTTGCAAGATTAAGCAGAGGAAACACACCAATTCCGCCGCCGATTAAAATGACATCGCCGTCTGCGGTGCTATCGGGAAACGTCACGTCAAATCCGTTTCCAAGCGGACCGAGTACGTCAAGCATAGAGCCGACAGATGCGTTTGCCAGTCTCTCGGTGCCCTTGCCTCTTACCTCAAACACAAATCTGACATAGCGTCCTTCCGTCACGTCACATATACTTATCGGGCGTCTTAAAAACGTATCGCCGCCGCAAAGCACGTGAACAAACTGACCTGGCTTTGCATCGCGCGCAATCTGCTCGCAGTCAATCGTATAGTCGAACAACCCTCGCCGCGGCGAACGCTTGCCTACAAGTTTACATATCATATTAAAACCTCCGGATTACAAACTAAATCGGCTTAAAGCGCGGACATAATATCGTCGCGCATTCTGATTGCCTCAGCGCGCGCCGCCTCTCCGACACTGCCGCCGTTTTTCTTGTACGCGCACATAATTGAGCGTGACGCATTGACTATCGCGCCGAGCCCGTCACGATTAAAGCTCCTTGCAACGTCCTCCGCCTTGCCGCCCTGTGCGCCGTAGCCCGGAACCAAGAAGTAAGTTCGCGGTATAATCTCTCTGATTTTTTCCGCCTGCTCAGGATAAGTTGCGCCGACAACGACGCCCAAATTCGAGTATCCGTATTTGCCGAGCGTACCCTTGCTCCACTTTCTCACAAGCTCCGCCATATGCTCATATATGTGCTTGCCGTCACACACAAGGTCCTGAAGCTCGCCTGACGACTGGTTTGACGTTTTAACAAGTATAAACAGGCTCTTGTTATTCTTCAGTGCCTGCTCTACAAACGGCTTTACACCGTCGGTTCCAAGATACGGATTTACCGTCAGGCTGTCCGCGTCAAACGCAAATTCGCTGTTTGAACCAAGCTCAGTCTTTCCAAGATACGCTTTTGCGTACGCCTCACTCGTTGCGCCTATATCGCCGCGCTTAGCGTCAAGAATTACATAAAGCCCCTTTGACTTTGCGTAATCAATCGTCTTTTTAAGACATTTTAAGCCTTCAATTCCGTACATCTCATAGTACGCGCTCTGCGGCTTAACCGCGGGAACTATATCATACAGCGCATCGATTAACTCTTTATTAAAGTTAAAAATTGCATCGGCTGCGCCCTCAAAGGTTTCGCCGTACTTATCAAACGATACTTTAAGCATATCCTCCGGGATATAATCAAGCTTCGGGTCAAGCCCCGCAACTGTCGGATTATTCTTCTCTTTAATTTTATCTATCAGCACATCTATCATTTATATCTGACCTCCGTATATTTTGTATTCTTTATCTCCTGTATACAACCTTTCCGGCAAGAATAGTTACATCCACCCTGCCGAACAGCTTCATTCCGTCATACGGACAATTATTGTTCTTTGACGAAAAGCTATTTATGTCAACCGTGTATTCGTTCTCTGTGTCAAAAATCACAATATCCGCGGTCTTGCCGACAGCAAGACTGCCGCGGTCGATGTTTATAATCTTTGCCGGATTTACCGACATCTTTTCGATAAGCTCCGAGAGCGTGAGGCATCCGGTCTTTACAAGATTTGTAAATCCAAGTCCGAGCGAAGTCTCAAGTCCCACTATTCCGTTTGCGGCGAGAGAGAACTCTATCTCCTTCTCGTCTCTGTCGTGCGGCGCGTGGTCTGTTGCAATTGCATCAATCGTGCCGTCTTTAAGACCCTCTATAACCGCCTCAACATCCTCACTGTCACGCAGCGGCGGATTCATTTTAGCATTTGTGTTAAAGCCGTCAACCGCCTTTTCGGTCAGTGAAAAATAGTGCGGCGCGGTCTCACAGGTGATACTCGCTCCGCGCTGCTTTGCACGGCGTATAGCATCAATCGAATTTTTGGTACTTACGTGGCAAACGTGCAGTCTGCCGCCGACCTCCTCGGCAATCAGAACATCGCGGCTTATAGCTACGCTTTCCGCACATTTCGGTATACCCCTTAAGCCCAAATATGTTGACATATAACCCTCATTCATCGAGCCGCCGTCAACCAAATCAAGGTCTTCACTGTGCGACATAACCGGTATGTCAAACATACTTGCATATTCAAGCGCTCTGCGCATAAGCGCCGGGCTCTTAACCGGTCTGCCGTCATCGGAAATTCCAACAGCGCCCGCGCACTTAAGCTCGCCTATTTCGGAAAGCTCCTCACTTTTCTGTCCCTTTGTGATGCAGCCTGTCGTCATTACGTTGCAAAGTCCGGCTTCCCTGCCCTTATCTGTAACATACTTTACAAGTGCAGGGTTGTCTATCACAGGATTGGTGTTTGGCATACATACAACGGTCGTAACACCGCCGTGCGCCGCAGCCGCGCTGCCTGTCGCGATATCCTCTTTATACTCATATCCCGGATCGCGGAAGTGTACGTGCAAATCAATCAGTCCGGGTGCGACAACCTTGCCGCCCGCATCGATAATCTCTGCTTTATCCGCATTTATGTTCCCGCCGACCTCAGCGATAACGCCGTCTTTTACAAGCACGTCTTGTATCTCTTCAATTCCGTTTACGGGGTCCACGACCAATCCGTTTTTTATCAAAATACTGCTCAAATTATATCTTCCTCTCTGCCTCTTCAAATCTGACGCCGTTTGCGAGCATATTAAGCACTGCCATACGTACGCACACGCCGTTTGTAACCTGTCTGTTTATTACACTCTGCTCTCCGTCAACTATGTCGGGATTAAGCTCCACACCGCGGTTAACAGGTCCCGGGTGCATAAGTATTGCATTGGGCTTTGCAAGAGCCAGACGCTCTTTATTCACACCAAAATATTTGTTATACTCTCTGACCGAGGGGAACAAGCCCTTCTTTTGGCGTTCAAGCTGAATGCGGAGTCCCATAACCACATCTGCTCCCTCAATCGCCTTTTCAACGTCATTATATGTTTTAACGCCCATATCTTCAAGATTTTTCGGCATAAGCGTTGACGGCCCCGCCAAAACAACCTCTGCACCGAGCTTTTTAAGACCGTAAATATTGCTGCGCGCCACGCGGCTGTGCTTTACATCGCCGATAATCGAGACCTTAAGTCCCTTTATATCGCCCTTCATTTCCTTCATAGTCATAAGGTCTAAAAGCGCCTGAGTCGGATGCTCATTCATACCGTCGCCCGCGTTTACTATCTTGCTGCTTGTATATCTTGAAACAAGATGCGGCGCACCCGACTCGCTATGACGAATAATAATCACATCGGTTCCCATTGCCTCGAGCGTACGCACGGTATCAATAAGAGTTTCGCCCTTGGCAACACTGCTTCCGCTTGCCGAGATATTCGCCGCGGCCGCACCCAAATACTTTGAAGCAAGCTCAAACGACACTCGGGTTCTGGTGCTGTT